>NZ_JBTNRI010000003.1:0-179010 GCF_054515815.1 Nitrosopumilus sp. S6 | reverse complement strand
ATATCCAAAAGTCCGAAACTATGATGGTTCTTGGACTGAATGGGGAAACATGATAGGAAACCCTGTGGAAAAATAAATTGAAAACACCATGATCAAATATTGGGGATTTTTTCTAGTATTTGCTATCATTTTTTCATTTTTATCACCAAGTAACGTATTTGCTCAAGAGATTTCATTAGATGAATTTGTAACATATTCCAAACAAAGTAGTTTCATAAAGGAAATCCCATTCCCTGTTAAAGAATTTGGTCTTAGAGGAATCACTATTGACAATAATGAGAATGTATGGATTTATCATGCTACACAAAATACTAGTTTAATTTCTAAATTTGAACCATTAACTGAGGAATTTACAAAATTTGAGATAACAAAACCTACTACTACAAATAATGCAATTGTAAATCTTTCTGGAGGACATATAATTTATGATGAGTTGAGAAATATTATTTGGTTTACCGATGCAAGAACTAATTCTATAGGTAAATTTACAATCAAAAATGAACAAATGGATATGATTTCTGTCCCAACTGAAAACTCTGGACCAATGGGAATAATTTTATCTCCTGATAACTCAAAAATTTGGTTTACCGAATTAAATTCTGATAAATTTGCAAGTTTGGATATAGACACAAATAAAATTCAAGAATTTTCTATTGATGAAAATAGCGGACCAACATTTCTTGCATTCGATGAAAGTGGTTCTTTATGGGTTACACTTTCTTACTCTAATAGTATTTTAAAAGTAGACCTAACAGGTATCGATTCTATTCCAAGTATCACTAAAGTCTCCCTACCCAAACCTGACTTTTTCTCTCCATTTGGGATTGCAATTTTCAAAGATTCTTTAGGCACAGAAAAAATAGTCTTATCTGATCATGGTTCAAGCAGAGTAATAGTTTCTGAACTGAATTCTAATCTGCAAGATTATGTATCTTTGTGGACATCTCCAACCAAATTATACCCTCAAACTTTACCTAGCCAGATAGATGTTGATGAATCAGGGGACATTTATTTTGCACAACATGGAGGAAACAAAATTTCAAAAATTGATAAAACAGGAATAATTACAGAATATGAAGTACCTACAGGACCACTTTCAACCGTCATTTACCTTGATGTGTCAAATGATGGAAAAAAAGTATGGTTCACAGAAGTTTTAGGAAATAAAATTGGATATCTTGATACTACTATACAAATTCCGTTTGATTTAGAAGTAAATACAAACAAAGTTATTTTTACAGAAACCAAACATTCTGAACAAATAACTGCTAAAATCAACAGATTTAATGACGATAGAAATTTTCTTTCATTTGACAACATACATGTTTCATTAGTTGGTATGACTCATTCAGGATTAGATGGAATTTCTTTTACATCTAATCCAGATATAATTAATTTAAATCAAGTAGATAATGCTGAATTAACTTTAGATATTTTTATTGATGATAATATCGAATCAGGAACTTATCATACAATGCTTCAAATTTCTGCATTGGAGACGATTGATGATTCAATGAAAATATCAAAACTTTATCCCTTGACACTAGTTATGGATTTGCCGTCATCAACATTCCCTTCTACTAATGTTGTACAAAATACTGAAGTTGATTCTAGATTTTCAATAACAGGTCTTATAAAAAATGCTGCGATAGTAACAATAGTAATATTACTTGCATTATTTGTGTATGATAGAATCAAAGTTTATAGACAGAAAAATACTCCTGACACCAACTGATATATTCAGTAATTATTTCTGCGAATTCATTAATGCCTTAATTCTTCGCTGATATTTGTCTTGAAAAAGAACCCTGCATGAAGGACAGCAAAAAAATCTCTGAACATTTGCTACTTTTAAGATACTAGGTTTTTCGCTTATTTTTCTATCACAATAATCACATTTTATTTTAACATGTAAACTTGGATTGATTTTCTTAACTGTTTTTTCATATAGTTTTGATTTAGAAGTAATCGTGTTTGAACCAAGCTTTTTCATATCCAAAATGGGAGAAATTGATTTTATTATGCCCATACTAATTAATCGCTCATAACGTATTTGGACCGTTGGAGTACTTACTTTAGTCTCTCTTGAAATCTGTCTAAATGATTTTCTTCCATCTTCAATCAACGCCTCAAGTATTGCGATATCTGTTTCATCTAGAGGGAATGACATGATTTTTTTTAGTCACACCATTATCTAAATGATACATTTTACATTTGTAAACCCCTTCCTTTATTTGAAGAATTGAATTTTGTATTACAATGAAAGTAGATCCTGTTTGTAAAATGGAATTTGAGGAACAAGGGAATGTTATTCTGAAACATGATGGAAATACATATCATTTTTGTTGTCCCTCATGCAAAGCAGTGTTTGAAAAGAATCCCTCCAAATACAGTACTTGAAAGTTTGAATTATCTTTAAGATTATCCAGTTAATGCCAGTTCTGAATTATTAGTACCTTCTAAAATCCATGTAGCTCCACCATCATCTGTTTTGTAAACGCTCATGGCTATTCCACTTGCCACTTGTTGTGCTGCAATAGCATAAATTTCTCCATCACGTCCAGGAGCAAAATTCCAAATTCCACGAGCATCTGTAATTTGTTCCTGTGTCTTTACCATTGTGTTTCCACCATCAATTGATTTTACAATCATGCCGTTTCCATCCAAAGTTGAGAATACATACATTGTTTTTCCATCTGCTGAAAAACCTAATCCTGTGATTACTCCTTTTTCAATATTTGAATTAACTATATTCCATTGCTTTCCTTGATCATTACTTACATAGAGTCCAGATGTTGTACCTGCATACACTCGATTAGGATCTAGTGGATCCGCTGCAAGTGATATGATCTGATTTGGAATGTCAAGAGAACTCCACGATACGCCATTATCAGATGTTACAAAGAGTTCACATCCTCCACCAGGAGAGCCATAAATCAATCCTTTTTGTGCCTGACTTGCAGTCATTGCATGAAAATCAACTGGCATATCTTTTACTTTGGAAATAGTCATCCATGAATTGCCTTTATCTTCACTCATTCTAAATCCTAGATTACCTCCTGATTTTGGATGTCCACTTGAATACATTGTTTCAGTTTCATGATTCATAGAAAATCCCATCAAATCTGCATTGTCATTTCCAACATGTTGCCATCCTGAATCTGTTTTTTCAAACAATCCCTGATGAGTTGCAAGATAAAGAGTATCATCATTGCCAGAAAGAAACATTCCCACACCATGAATGTCGCTCCATGGGCCATGAAGTTTTGATGTCGGAGTGTCAATATTATTTTGTGTAGGCACAGCTAGTACAATTGCTATTATAATTATAACTGGAATTCCAATTAATGTAAGTTTTTTATTTTTTGATGAACGCTTTTTTCTCAATATAGTTCTCCTAATTGTTGTGTATTAAAGAATGATATCTTACATTTGTAAACCTCATTATTGTGCCATCATTCCTTCTAAGATTTCTTCAAAGATTTGATATGGTTTTGCTCCTGAAACTTTGATGAATCCGTTTTCATTGTTTCCTATAAAAAATCCAGGAGTCCCATCAACTCCGTAACTTTGTCCATCTTGAAGATCATTTCTCACTTCATCAAGATGTTTGTTTGATTCCAAACACAAAGAAAATTCTTCAATGTTTAATTCAAGAATAGTGGCATACTGTACAAATTCATTTAGTAAATTTACTCTACCTAGTTTTTCCCATGTACTTTTATTCTCAAAAATCATATCATGGTATGGCCAAAACATTTCTTGGTCATCTGCACATTCTGCAGCCATTGCTGCAGGAACGGCATTAGGATGTATGCTTTGAATTGGAAAATCACGGTAAACAAAATTGACTTTGCCTGTGTTGATGTAGTTTTCTTCAATTAAAGGAAGTGTATTTGCGTAAAATCTGCCACAAAATGGACATTCATAGTCAGAAAATTCTATGATAGTAATTGGCGCATTTGGGTCTCCTTTCATAGGATCATCATCTATTGATACATTGATTGGCGGGGTATTTGGTTGACTGGATGATTGTGGATTACTTTCAATTTTTGATTCTAATTTTGCAATTGCAGCATTAAGATCTGACTGTGTAATTTCATCTGAATTTAAATTTGCAAAGTAAGAGCCTGCAAAAAAAGCAGAAATTGCAATTACAATAGTTATTACAATAATTAATCCTGTAAATGTTGATTTTTTTATCATTACATTATCGTTACTGGCATTCTTATTTCCTTCACTTTTATTTTCTATATTCTCATCTTCCAAAAATTTTCACTATAAAAAATAATTGAAATTTGTATATTTATTCAATATGCTTTACAAATGTAATATACAGTATTGATATATAGAAAAACTATAAGAAAATCAAATGAAAAGTCTTGGAATTGTATTGGCCTCAATTATTGTATTTTCTAGTGGCGCTTTTTTCTTATCAGGATATTCTGAAGAAAGCAATTCTATGATGATGCAAAATGGGATGGGTTCTATGAACATGTGTCAATCCATGATGAATAGCATCCCTCAAGATGTTGTAATTAAAACAATTTCAAGTCAGGTTGTATCAGTTGGTGAAGAATCTACTGTTACTTTATTGGTATTGGATAAAGAAACTGGAAATCCCATGGATGATGCCACTGTAATTTTACACATAGAGAAAGGTGGACCAATGGAAGGAATGGATGATATGAACATGATGGATATGATGGGAAAGATGTTTGAGGCTGAAAACATTGGTTCTGGTAAATATTTGATTAAAGTGAATGTTGATGAGAAAGGATACTATACCATGCATACTCATGGTATTCCTGAAGGTAAATCCATGATGTCCATGATGAATAATCATATGGATATTGGCATAATTGCACGTTAAGTTAATTGTATATGGGATTTCTCTCACTACAATATTTTTCACTACAATATTTTTGATATTATTTGAATTTGAAACTCAAAGTATTTCAAATTCAAACAATCAAAACCAACTAGATTATTCTGATTTTTACATAAAGGAATATTCTCTACCTGATGGAACCTTCCCAAATTCAATAATTTCAAATAAAGAAGGATTTGTATTTGTTACAGGTTCACAAATACATAGTTTATTCAAATTTCATCCAGATCAAGAAACATTCGTTTCTTCCTTTGACATTAAAAATGATATGTCTCAAAATGAATCTGGAAATTTTCCCTTAATGTCTTGGAGTATGATTGAGGATCAAGATGGGATGATTTGGTTTTCACAAATGGGTCCAAACCCTATCTGGATGTTTAATCCTATCACAGAAAAATTTACGTCTTTTTCTGCTAAAGCATCTCCATTTCAATTAAAGGCTGATAATAATGGAAATATTTGGTTTACAACAATTACTGCAAATACTGTAGGTGTAATACAAAAAAGTGTCATAGATGAAGGAGAATACACAATTTCTGAATTTAATTTGATTAATGATAAAATACCGAGTGGAATTTTCTTAGAAAACAATCACATCTGGATTAGTATGATTGGGAACAATCAGTTAGTAAAATTTGAAATTGTGTATGATGATGAAAGTAACATGAATCCTATGATGAGTAGTAACTGGACAATGAATAATCCGCAGATGATGAATAACATGATGGATCAAATGATGAATAATCCACAAGCAATGCAGAACATGCATGATATGATGTTAAACAATCCTTGGCACATGCAAGGAATGATGGGTCAAATGATGGGTCAAATGATGGATCAAATGATGGATGATCCAGAACTACGTCAACAAATGATGAACAACATGATGATGAATCCTCAAATGATGCAAAATATGATGCAAAACCAACAATTCATGCAGAGTTTAAACAATCCTTAGATCTCTAAAACAGTTTATCATCAAGATAATGCTTGAAAAAACTATACAACTTTAATTGTAGCATATGAAGAGATGGCTACATCGTCAAATTGAGTTCCTATAAGAATTTTGTACAATCCTTTATGTGCATCTTTGTCAGCAGTAACAATCATTGGAATTGTGATTGATTCATCAGAAATTACTATATTTTCTGGCTTGATTGTTATTGATTCTGAATTAGTGTTACCTGAAATTTCTATTTCTAATTTTTCATTTGTTTGAGGATTAACTGTTACAAAGATCTCTTTTTGTTCTCCTTGGTTAATCTCAATTTCTTTTTCACCCATAGAAATGGTTAACGGTAATGGAATTGACGTATCCAATACCCCAATGTTGTTTTCAACCCATTCTGTAAACCAAACTTTTTCATTTTGAATAGTAAATCCAAAACTTTGTGACAATCCACAATTATCTATTCCATCACAATCTGCCCAATTGGGATTCTTTGATGGAATATCGTATTCAATTAATGATTCTATTTTTGGGTCAAATACCGATAACCTATTTGCGTTTTGTTCATTAAACCATAGATTTCCCTTAGAATCAAAATCTGTCCAATATGGACGAGTGATAGGCGTCTTGATCAAACCTGTAGAGTTTCCATATGTCCAAACTGGGGCATCAAATGTAACATACTCAATAATTTTCTTATTTTCTGGATTGAATTTATAAAATGAGTTTCCAGCTGTATCTGCTATCCATATGTTCCCTGATGGACCAATAGAAACCCCATTAGGTGCATTAATGCTGGTAGGAAGAATAAATTGTTCAGTCTCTTGTGTGTTGTAATTTGTTTTTACTAATGCTGCTTCTTTTTGATACTTCCATATTACAAACCAAATGTTTTCACCATCATCTGTTACCGCTTGACTTGTAAATAGTTCTTCAGGCACTGAAATTGAAGAATAGGATATTGTATCTTCATGTAGTTTTTCATGATTTAAAATAACAACTTGGTTTCCAGTGAAATCATTTATTATAAAATTGTCATTATATAATTGAATTTTCTGAGGAAATGGTTTTTTTGTTTCTGTAGGAAATTTAAATTCCGAATATGTTTTTTCAGGTATTGAAAATTTCCAAAGAGAACCACTTCCATCATCAGTAAACCAAATTTCATCATCTTGAGTATATTGTATGCCCCACATCATTGTAGTTCCTTTTGCAATTCTCTTTTCATTTTGATATTCTGTAAATTCTTCAGTTATAGGATCAAACATTGCAATATTTCCAGTATTGGATTGAGTAAACCAAATCTTGCCTTCAGAATCCGCAGTTATTGATGACGGTTGAGTACATGGCGTAGGAATTTCAAATTCTTGAATATATTGATTAGATTTTGTGTCTGATCCTCCACAATGTTGGTCTCTTTCATGAGGTTCATACTTGTCTGCAGGAGTTCCAGTAAGTTCGACTATTTCAGTTGTTTCAGAAACAACACCTGCATCTGATTCGTTTAAAACAACCATTACAACTGCTATAGACACCAAAAACACAATTCCTGCTATGATATATGGTGTTTTTTTCACAATTACCAAGTACTATCTAGTAGTTATAACTTCTAATCCTGTTTGATGGTTGTACCAATATGTCTTAACAATGGTAAATTTCAGAATGATTTTTTCACTGATGAGATTTTGCAAATTTATTAAAAACTATCATTTTTAAATTATTTAGTGGACCCTGAAAACGATTACTCTGAGTACCTTCGAGACAATTATTCCAGATTAATTCTAAATTCAGCACGTTCCCCTAAATCTGCAATAGAAATCAGCAAAGATACTAAAATTTCACTTGGAACTGTCTATCGGAGATTAGATATTCTCAAAAAATATGGGTTTTTAAAAATTTCAGGAAAAATTGAGAATGGGAATAAGGTAATGATGTACCATAACAAGCCAAAAAGATACCATGTACTAAATCCACGAATCACATTCTTACTTGAAATCATCAATAAAAATCCAGGATTATCTTTTAGAGATTTGCAAAAATTATCAGGTTATCCTTTTGGAACTCTTTCAAATTCCCTAAATAATTTAGCGAAGGATTCTAAAATCATTACCAAACGTTCAGCTAGGCGTACGAATTATTTTCCACGAGATATTCCCTTTAAAGAATATCCTACATTAATCAATCTGAGAAAAGAGACTTCCAAAAACATTATTCTATTTCTTGTTGAACATCAAAAAGGAACTTTCTCAGAAATTCAGAGTTCAGTAAACAAAGCACCCTCTACAGTATCATTAACCTTGACTAATTTGATTGAAGAAAACATAGTAATTCGAGTAAAAGGTCTAAGACCTCATTTCAAATTAGCTGATGCAAAAATCACTCTTGATGCATTAAATAGAATTGAGCCTAGCGTTGTTGATAAGATGAAAGACAGATTTGCAGACACTTTCTCTTATCTTTAGTCTGTTCTAAAAATTCCTACCATGAAAAATGAAAGCATTACTAGTATCAAACCATGAGTTATCAAATCATGTGTTCCATAAGTGATCTCAAAGAATGGATTTAGCAAGTTTATCAGCGATGTGCTTTCTGCTATTGTGATTGCTAAAAACGCAGAAAATATCATCAATAATCGTGTATTTCTAAATTCCAAGTAAGAAATGAAACCGACTATAGATAAAAACAAACCAAAAATCACACTAGCTACATGAATTGCATAATATTCCCTTTCTTCAAAATTAACTCTGTCAAATCCTAGAGGAGTTGAAATTGCAAGTGCTGCAACTGTTATTGTTACCAGGATTTTTGTCTTTGTTTTCATTGACAGAGTAGGTTTTTGCAATATGTATTTTGGAAACCATTTTGTTTTAAATTATTTGGAACAATGGTAAAACAATATCATCATTAATTAAAGTAAAAAAGTGTTTTTTATTGATGACCGTTCTTGAGAAAGCCCCTAGAACTTTTTCAAGACAAGTCATCTTTGGTGTATTAGCTTCATCCATATTTTTTATCGCTCTTGAAGAATCTTTTGCTGAAGAATATACCATTAGTATTCCCTTTGGTGCATTTAATCCTGAACTAAACACCCCTGCTGAAGTTTGGTATGATCCTCCTGAACTCACAATTATGGTGGGAGATACTATAACATGGACTAATGATGACAGGGAAGGACATACTGTAACTAGTGGAGATGGAGCTGGAAGATTTGATTGGATGGGATCCAAGAACCTAGGTGAATCCGATGGAATTTTTGATAGTGGGAGATTCATGCCTGAAGAGTCATGGTCTTACACATTTGAAGAAGAAGGTACATTCAATTATTTTTGTGTAATTCATCCTTGGATGGAAGGAATCGTATTTGTTGAACCATTTATTCCTGATTATCCACATGATGCTACAGGAAAAAAAGTAGAATTTCCAATTCTGTTAATTACTCCTGATAATTCTGTTGAAATTAATTTTTCTTGGGAGCCCAAAATTATCAAAACACATGAGAAAGTAAATTTCATTTACAGATTTTATGATGCTCAAACTGATCAGCCATTAAGAAAATTGGAATATGATATTGCAATTATTCAAAATGGTGTTGAATTGTATCGTGATAAGAATGCAGTATCTCAAGCAGGTGGGGACTATAGGCAATGGATTTTTGAAGAACCTGGTTCAGTACTAATAAAATTTAGAGATATTAGATCCTTTGGTAAAGTAGCAGAAACTACTATTGATCTTTCTGGCAGTTCAGTAGCTAGACTTGGAGACTTTAGTGCAGTAGTTTATGAAAACATTGAGCAAACCAAAACTGTAGATGAAATTGTACAACCAAGACAGACGGTTCAATTCTATTATGAAATTGCAGTTGCAATAATTGCAGTTCCAGCTATCATGTTGCTTACAGTAGTAATCTATATGAAATACAAGGGACCTAAAACACCAATCAATCAAGGAGGAAGGAAATCAAGTCCTATTTGATCATGGAATTAGAAAAAGAGCAACAAGTAGTTCGATTAGCACTGATTATTTCCATAGTTTCTGGGATAGGATACCTTGGTTTTCTATTCTATGATGCTCCTGACTCATCCAATAATGTGATTTTAGGCACAGAAATTCTATTTTCTGGATTTGGAGAAATCACTTTGTTTAATCCTGAACAGGTGAGTCTGTTTTCTACTAATATCTACCATGATACAAGTTTGGGATACCAAGTCTCTAAACCCAATGGAGATTGGCAAATACACTCTGTATTGGATGAAATAAATTCAGAAGAATTGACATTATTACAAGCAAAAGGATTTCTTGATGGAGTGTATGTGGAACAAAATCATAACAAACAATTCATTATCACAGTTTTTGATATACAAAAAGAAAATTTTTCTTTACATGAATACGTAGATGACATAATTGCACTAACAGAATCTCAAAATGTTGAAATTCCATTTGAGCAGGTTTCATCTGAAGATGATTGGGCAATTTTTGCCATGTCTATGATTGATCAAAGTCAATATGGAGAACAACTGTTTGTTGTAAAAGAGAATAGACTTTACATGTTGCAGTATTCTGGAGACTCTCCACAATCACTCACATCAGAACAGAAACAAGACTTTCAATATATTATGGAGTCCTTTGAGGTGATATAGGTTGAAATCTTTAATTCTGTTTTCAATGATTTTCCTAATCTTTAGTGTTGGTTTTTCAACAACTCCTGTTTTTGGACATGGATTAGGAGGAGAAATGCTTCCTCCAACAACTATTGGTGATAGAGATGCAACACTTTCCATTGATGTGTCCCCTTCAATGTTTGATCCTGATGATCCTGAAAATTTTGTAACTCTGAGATTGTTTGATTCTAACACTGAAGCGATAATTGAACATGTGACCTTTATTTTGGAACTCAAAAAAGACGGAGAACGAATTTTTAGATACATGTTCCATGATGAACTTGGAAATCTAAATTTTCGTGTAATATCTGATAATTCGGATAAAATATTGATAGATGGTATCCAAGAACCGCTTTTGGGAGGCTGGATGAATGAAAATAATGAAACTTTGACTCTCACAGGGCCAATTTTTACTTCTGGTGGGCTCTATGAGTATAAGGTAGAAGTTCTAACCGTTGATTCTGATGATAATGTTTTAGATCAACGAGTAGAGTTAGAAGGTGCAATCAGTCTTGCTGATGTTAAAACTTTTGAGGCTACAGATAGCCAAAATCAACCTCATGATGTTCAAGTAATATCTTATTTTGATACTGTAAGTGACTTTGATTTTGATTCAAACAAAATGGTCTTCTCAATGCCTTTTGATTGGAATCAAGACTTGGAACAACTAAGTGTTATTCATGAAGAAGTACGAGTGCCAAATACCTTTGGTGAGTTTCTATCTACAAAATACAATTCTTATGCTAATGGAGTCTTGTTACCTGATGAAGTTGTAAATATTGATGACTATTCTTTTGATGATAGAACAGTTCACATGACAGTTTATCGTGAACTGATTAAAGAAATCAAGGAAGAAGCAATCAAAACTTCCGACTCAAAAATTGATTTCAAGTTAGAAACTAGTGATAATGTGCAATTTCCATTAGAGTTTGCAACTCCTGATTATAGATTCAAAGTATTTTTGTCTTGGGAACCTGAAATAATTCGTGCAGGAGAAGAGACAACATTTTTTGTAGATTTTGATGAACTGTTTAGTGCAAAGACAAAAAGAGTTACAGAATATGATTTAAGTGTAATTCAAAATGATAAAGAGATTTACAAAAAACATCTAACTGGAAATATCAACTCTGATGCTCCAAATTCTCACAAGATAACATTTGCTCCAGAACATTCAGGAACTGCAAACATTTTCTTTTCAAATATTGATGACAATTCACTTTCACGAGGTAATTTTATCATAGTAATTGATCCTCCATTAGATATTCAGGAATCTAATATTTTACAATCTGAAATTCCATCATGGATAAAGAATAATGCTGAATGGTGGGCGACTGATTCTATTGATGATGATACCTTTGTTCAAGGTATTCAATTTTTGATTAAAGAAAATATTTTACAAGTTCCTGCAACAACAAATCTGGAATCCTCATCTAATGAAATTCCAGCATGGATTAAGAATAATGCAGGTTGGTGGGCAGATGGTTCAATTGATGACAATGCCTTTGTCCAAGGGATTCAGTTTTTAATTAAAAATGGGATTATTGTTGTAAATTGAACCTCTGTAAAGGAATTTGTGAAAGATTTGAAGTAAAGATTAAAGGCCAAAAAATTAGATATGAAAATAATCAAAAACGATGTCCTGTATGCGAGATCTTTATGATATGTCTTGATATAAGATGTCCTTGCTGTAGTTGTATTTTACGTGTAACTCCAAGAGCAAACAAATATCGTAAATCATTTCATGACAGAAAAAAAGAACCTAGACATTGATTGGGATTATTTGAAAAACCAAAATTGGTCTGTCACTCTACCGAGGCCAATAAAACATAATTGCAACTCCAATCAAAACAACTATCGAGCCAATAATCTCAAATCTATCTGGTCTTTTCTTATCAACCCAGTATCCCCAAACTATGGATGATACAACAAAGATTCCACCATAGGTAGCATAGACCTTACCAAAATCTGCAGGCTGTAATGTCATGACAATTCCATACGAAAATAGAATCAGTGCTCCAACAAAACCAAAAATCTTTGTTTTATGATCTTTCAACCATTTCCATACAAGATAGCCTCCACCAATTTCCAATAGTGCTGCAAAGAAAAATATTCCAAGAGTTGATGCTACTTCGACCAAACCTTCTCTCCTTTTCTTGGATAGTAGAAAATTATCAAGACTCCAATTACTGCAATTATTGTTCCAATAATGTCAAAGTTGTCAGGTTGAACACCATCGATTAACCATCCCCAGAACACTGACATTACAATAAAGACTCCTCCATAAGCTGCATAGACTCTGTGAAAGTGAGTTTTCTGAAACGTTGGAACTATTCCATACAAAAATAATACAAAACCCCCAACTGCACCTAATACAAAACCAAAGTCTTCACGCAACCAAAGCCATACTAGGTATCCTCCACCAATCTCACAAAGTCCAGCTAGAAAGAACAACAGAACTGAAGTAAGATAATTCTTTGATTGCTCTCCCATACTTTTCATTCTAAATCAACGATTATTCTTATTTGTTCATACGCCCAAATTCTTTGGTTTATGTTTGCAAGAACATTCTTTGACTACTGCACCCTTTCTCAATGCTGACCATCGAATAAGTGGAATAATAATGTCATACAGTCCTTTACCATCTTTTGTTAGACTATATTCTACTCGTGGAGGTGTCTCCTTGAATGATTCTTTTGAAATTAATTCACTATCTTGCAAACCTTCAAGTGTGTTTACTAGTGATTTTGATGTTATTCCTAAAAGTTCATCTTTTAATTCATTAAATCTGATTTTTCCATGATTCCCAATTTCATAAATTACAAGTAATGCCCATTTTTTTCCAATAATATCAATAGTTCCTTGTAGAGGACAAAATAATGCAACATTTGAACGACGTTTCATTAGTATCTTAGTATATACTTTATACCTTAAATAGTTTCTAAAATATACTAACTCATTACATGAACAAACTAAACATGATTACAATGATTCTAAAACAACGCAGATATGCAATGATTGCATTTCTTGCTAGTTTAGGATTTGGATTAATTCATTACTTTTTGTCAATGTCGTTGCTTCAATCTCACTTTAACGTTGTAGCTGAAGCCATGCCACTGTATCTTGGTGTTTCACTTTCATTGTCAACTGTAATTGCAATACTAGCTGGTGTGAATATTTCATTACTTGTATACAAGATCAAAGGAACAACAGGAATAAATCTGAAAAAATCAAGCGGTTCAACTGTTGCTGGAAGTGCGTTTGCAGTATTTACGCCAGGATGTCCTGCATGTACTACTCCACTTATTGTTGTTCTAGGTGCAGTGGGCGGTCTTGCAGTTTTCCCATTGCAGGGATTGGAGTTAAAAATCATCTCTGTTGTTGCATTGTTATTTTCAATATATTGGATATCTAGGGGATTACAACAGCCAAGCTGTTGCAGTATGAAGGAAAGTAAGAAATGACAACAAAAATAATCATTGTTGGGATTAGTGTAGGATTACTTGTTGTAGGACTTTTAGGAGGTTATGCTATTGCGGAACAAATGTTTAACCCTAAAAATATGATGAATGATCCTAAACTACATCAACAAATGATGAATCAAATGATGAACAATCCAAAAATGCAAGATATGATGGGAATGTCAGGTGATGATAATTCTAAAATGATTCATATGGGAATGAGCAGTTTTATGCCAAATGAATTAAGTGTAGAACCAAATACAACTGTTACTTGGCAAACTCACGACATGGAAACGCATAATGTTGTTGGAATTTTCAAAACGGATTCAGGAAACGAAATCCCCATACTAAGTGGTGATATTGTACACATGGAAAAATGGAGTTATACATTTGAAGAATCAGGCGTTTTTGAGTATATCTGTGGTTATCATGAAAGTGAAGAAATGAAGGGGAGACTAGTTGTCACGTAAATCAAACAAAAAATCATTCATGATTGGTGCCATACTTGTTGTGTCTATAGTTATTGCAATTACTTTGATTGGCTCATCCTTATTTTCAGAGCCTTCTACAAGTATTGATGATTCGGTAGTTGAGGATTCTGTAGTTGATAATACTAGAATAGTTGACTGGCGTCATGTTCATGGACTGGGATTAGATCCTGCTGATCATTCAATTTTGTATATTGCAACGCACGGAGATTTCTATCAGAGCATTAGTGGTGCACCTCCAATCAAAGTTGACAAAGTAAGAGCAGACTATATGGCATTTAATGCACCTCTAGTTTCTGGATTTCCACTGTATGCAAGTGGACACCCAATAACTGGCGGAAATACAGGATTAATCAAAAGCAATGATGGCGGAATTACTTGGGAACATGTTTCTAATGTTATAGAACCCCCAGTAGATTTTCATGCAATGGCAACAAGTAAACAAAATCCAGAAATGTTAATCGGATTTGACAGTGGTGCAAGAGGATTATTCAAGACTGTTGATGGAGGGAAAACTTGGGATACAATAGAACCCCCTGCATTTGAATACATTTCTGCATTGGCAATTTCTCCTAATGATTCAGACTTAATTTTTGCAGGAACTGGAAATGGAATTTACAAATCTAGTGATGGCGGAGAAACTTGGATTCATCTTGATCCATATCGAAAATTGGCTGTGTATGCATTAGCGTTTGATGATGATGGAAAATTATTTTCATCAGTCAAAACTTTTGGCTTAGTGCAGTCAGATGATCTTGGAGATTCATGGGAAAGTCTAATTCATGTTGATCTTACTGTTTCAAGCATTATTGCTGATTCACAAAATGATGAAATCTATGTTGGCGGATATTCATCTGCAGGATTCCAAGAAGTCTACAAAATTTCATATGATACAAGTTCTTATGAAATGATTGGAACCAACAAGGGATTGAGATAATTGGAATCTAAAAAGCAGTTTTGTGGTTATTGCCCTGAAGACAAATGTCTACTTGATTGCAAAATATGTAATCCTAGAAGAGGTAACAGTAGTAATTGTAACTGTTAAACTTCAAAGTTCATCTAACTTCTGTATCCCTTTGTCTTCCTTTTGGCACGTAGATGTGTCCTGCAACATGGACATTGAACTCCATCATATTCAAGATATGTGTCACAAGAAGTGCATCTCTTTACTCCATACCTGTACCTCTGAGTTTCTGAACGAAACCTCTCACAAATTCCTCTACAAGCCATTATGGAACCAAGAGTCCTTTGCATTTGGGGCAAGAATTTTTTAATTTTGTCATTGCATGTATCGTGTAAATTCCTCCACACAGAACACAGATTTTCAGAGATGATAGTTTGCTCATTTTTTTACATTAGGATTTTTACTAAATGAAATCAATGGCTCCAATTTTGTGATGCTGATTTTCACATCTTTGATCATGCTTTGATAAAATACAATTACGTGTCCATTTTCGGCAAAATCAGTTTTTTCAGAAATTAATGAACAATCTTTGAGACTCTGTATTCTTTTGTAAGCTGAACTAAGCGGAATTTTTGTCTCTTTAGAAATATCTTGAGCTCTTTTTGGTTCCTTTATTATTGAAAATAAGATGTGTCTTGACTCTAAATTTGCAAGTTCCTTGAAAATCTTGTGTGAAATATCATATTTTTCCACCATTAACGGTGTTACTTTTTTTGCCATGTGGCAGTTGAACAATTTTCTAGATATAAAAAAACCAGATACTCTAAAAATCTAGAATATCCTTTTGAAATGAAATTTAATTTTATCAAAGAAAGCATTAACACAGTTTATTCGAAGTTATGCCAATAGCAACTTCCATGTGGATGAACCTTAAATTGCGTTAATGCTTTCCTTGGTTCAAAACCTTGTTTGTAAAGGAGTGTCAGGGTAAGAAACATGGTTTGAACATATTTTGTTACAAGATAATTGTAATAAAATAGATGATGATTTTATTTTCCTATTCTAGGCTTTTGAGATAGAAAATTGTATTATCCTATTACAACCAACTCTATCTTTAATTTCTAATTTGCATCTAACATGTCATGTCTGATCAACTAAAACCATGGGTAATAGTTAGCTCGATTGGAGATGATGCTTCAGAACAAGATATTGAAAGGATTAGACCAAATATCATATCTCTAGTTGATAACTGGCAATCCTCAAAAGGAACCATGTGGTCTGGCTCTTTTAACGGTCAACCAAGTGGTATGGCAGTTTTTGAAGCAACAGAACAAGATGCAAAAAAATTCTATCAAGAATATTCTGATGCCTGTGAAAATGTGCTAGTACATCATATGTACCAGTGGGATGCAATGCCTATACTTTCAGTTTTATCAAAATAACTGAAAGATTTTCCTATTTTTTATATCTAAAAATGATTCACGATCATAGTGGCCAATACTCGGTAAACAGTATTTGGCGTGCAAGCCAATTTACATTCAGATTCAATACAATATGTGAAAAAACTCACTTTGAATACGGGTATCAAAAATAACTTTTTTAAATCCAGTGTTAACCCCATACAGTATGGAGGTTAACGTATTTTCAGGCATGAAATAACAATAATGGAAAGTTTTTGACTTCTATTGTTGTTATAAATGGAAAATATATGAGTCAAATTATGAGTACTCTAAAGTTCATCAAAGAGTGTCAAGAGAAAGTATTTTCAGGAAACCACATTACCGCCGAAGATGCTGAAAAATTACTAAACATTCCTGAAGAGTATCTTAAAGATTTAGCAAGATGTGCAAATGAGATAACTCGAGATTTCAATGGAGAAAAGGTTGATGTTGAACAATTAAACAATATTAAAAAAAATGCATGTAGTGAAGATTGTACATTTTGTGGACAGTCTGCATTCTTTGATACAGGTATAGAAACATATCAATTACCATCACCTGAAGAAGTAGTATCAAAAGCTCAAAAAGCAAAAGATGAAGGAGCAGAATCCTATTGTCTAGTAGCTGCATGGCGTCAACCATCAAAAACAGATTTTGAAAAAGTTTGTAAAATTATAACTCAAATAAATGATAAAGTTGGGATTAGCGTTGAGTGTAGTTTAGGATTTCTGACACAAGAACAAGCAAAAAAACTCAAAGAACTCAAAGTTAAAAGATACAATCATAATTTAGAGACTGCAAAATCAAAATTTCCAGAGATATGTACAACTCACACATATGAAGACAGATTAAAGACATTAGGAATTGCAAGAGATGCAGGTTTAGAGTTGTGCACTGGCGGAATTATTGGTTTAGGTGAAACCAGAGCACAGAGATTAGAATTAACATTAGAACTTGCAAGACTATTTCCTGAAGAAGTTACAATAAACATACTAGTTCCAGTTCCAGGAACTCCATTAGAATTACAAACAGATTTACCAAATTCAGAAATTGTACGAATGTTTTCTGTAATCAGATTCCTATTACCTGAATCAGTTATCAAGATCTCAGGAGGTAGAGAAACACAACTAGATGATTCTGGAGAAGAGTTACTACAGAGTGGAGCTAATGGCATAATTACTTCAGGCTACCTCACAATGGGTGGTAATGATGCTCAAAAAGACCGTAAAATGATTGAAAAAATTGGCCTCCAGGCATAAACTTGACTTTGTTGATGCAGAGTTACAAGCAATTAAACAAAACAATCTCTACAGAAAATTACGATACGGTAAAGCCCACGGAGCACACATTACAATCAATGGAAAAAAACTTCTCAATTTGTGCTCAAATGACTACCTAGGAATACCAATAACAAAGATTCAAACAAACCAACTTCAATCAAGTTCAAGACTGGTTTCAGGTAATGATGAATCATACAAAAAATTAGAAAAAGTACTTGCAAAACATAAATCTCAACAAAACAGTTTGATTTATCCCACAGGATACATGGCAAACTTGGGTTCAATTTCTGCAATTGCAAAGAAAGGAGATTTGATTCTCAGTGATGAATTAAATCATGCAAGCATTATTGAATCATGTAAATTAACTGATGCCAAAGTTTCAATCTACAAGCATAATGACATTCAAGATTTGCAAAATAAATCAAAACAAAAAGCCAAAAACAAGTTTATCATAACTGAAGGAATTTTTAGTATGGATGGAGATCTTTCATTATTAAAACAAATTACTGAAATTGCAGATAAAACCAACGCAATAACAATTGTTGATGATGCACATGGAGATTTTGTAATTGGAAAAGATGGAAAAGGAACTCCAAGTTATTTTAATGTTGGAAAAAAAATTGATTTGTATATTAGTAGTCTAAGTAAAGGATTAGGATCATTTGGAGGATATATTGCAGCAAAAAATAATGTAGTTGATTTGTGTATTAACAAATCAAAATCATTTATCTACACATCAGCATTACCATCATTTTTAGTAAAACATTCTCTAAAAAGATTTGAATCAAATAGAGAAAAACAAAAAAAGAAACTTGAAAAAAATACCAAACTATTATCAAAAGGACTCAAAGAGATTGGTTTTGAAATAAACTCAAAGTCTCAGATAATTCCAATCATTGTAGGCAATGAGAAATCAGCGATGGATTTTGGAAAATTCCTGTTTAATAATGGGGTATTTGCACAACCAATCCGATATCCAACTGTTCCTAAAAATCAAGCCAGATTAAGAATTTCAGTTACAGCATGGCTGCAGGACAAAGATATTGCGAGAGTACTTGAAATTTTCCAAAAAGCGTACGTAAAATTCTGTTAATTATCTAGCAGCATCAAAGCCACCAAACATTGGAGAACCAAGCAAAACAGCAGCCACAACAACGATACCCAAAACAATACCTACTATTACAAATCGTTTGTTCATACAAAAATTAGTCACAACCCAGTTAAAAACGGATTGCATTGACAATTGGTAAAAATCTGGAAGAACGCTTTAAAGTAAAAATTACAACTTTAGTATATGACAGAGATAACTCTAGCAGTTGCAGCATTAGCAGGATTAGGTTCATTTGTTGCACCATGTATTTTACCCATGATTCCAGCATTTCTTGCATACATTTCAGGAACAACACTATCAGAATTAAATCAAAAAGATGGAACAAAGACAGTTTCAATAAACAGAACAAACATCATTTTAAACTCAGTATTTTTTGTACTAGGATTTTCAGTAGTATTCTCAACATTAGGAGTAATAATTAACAGTACGCTTTCATCAGCGTCAGGAGAACTAGTAGAAGGGCTTAATCAAGTTGGAGGTATAATCATAGTTGGATTTGGAGTGTTCTTACTCCTTTCAATGAAGATAAACAAATTAAATTTAGAAAAAAAGTTTTTCCCAAAAAGATCAAAAGCAAGTTATCCAATGTCATTTATTTTTGGTTTAGCGTTTGCAGCAGGTTGGACCCCATGTGTTGGACCAATACTGGGAACAATACTTACACTTGCAGCAACAACACCATCTGTTGCATTCAATTTACTGTTAGTGTATTCATTAGGATTAGGAATTCCATTTATCTTAATTGGAGTATTTTATTCTAGAGCAAATAAAATTATTCGTTCAATGAGCAAACATCTAAAATATTACAACATAATATTAGGAGGGTTTATTGTAATTTTGGGAATTCTAGTATACACAAATCAACTAGCATATATTGCCAACTTTCCACTTCTCAATGAATTATTATTCTTAGGTTGATAAAATGAAATCAGAAATCAAAACAGCAATTATTCTAGTAGTCGCAATAGGAATAGGAATTATAGCCATAAGCATGACATTCTCAACACTTGATCAGACTAGCGTTTCAAACATAACAAATAGTGATTCTACAAATATAGACAAATCTGGATTCAAAAAGGCTCCTGACTTGGTAGGAATTGCGCATTATCTGAATACAACTCCTGAAGAGTTATCTCAAGAAATGGAAGGAAATGTAGTCTTGTATGACATTTGGACATATAGTTGCATTAATTGTATCAGAACTCTTCCATACATTACAGCATGGGATGACAAATATGCGGATCAGGGATTGCTAATCATCGGAATTCATTCACCAGAATTTGAATTTGAAAAAGTTCCTGAAAATGTAAAAATGTCAATTGAAAAACATGGAATCAATTATCCTGTTGTCATGGACAATGAAATGGAAACATGGAAAGCATTTGAAAATAGATACTGGCCAAGAAAATACATTGCAGATCATGAAGGATACATAAGATATGATCATATAGGTGAAGGCGGATATCAAGAAACTGAAAAAATTATTCAACAGTTAATTAAAGAAAGATCAGACGCATTAGGAATTCAAATGGTATCTGCTTCCTCATTAGTTGATATCAAAGAATTTGAACATACTTTGTTTAGAACTCCTGAATTATACTTTGGATATTACTTTGCACAAAACAGAAATCAGTTAGGTAGTGATGAAGGATTCCAACCCGACAAAACAGTAATGTATGAAGAATCAGACAAAATAGAATTACACAAATTCTATCCAGTTGGAACATGGAAAAATCATGAAGACAGTATGGAATTGGTTTCAGAGAATGGAGAGATAAAATTACTATACAATGCAAAAGAAGTAAATATTGTTACGGCAAATAATGCGGAACTAGAAATTTATCTTGATGGAGAACCATTACCAGAACAATATTCTGGAAAAGACATCATATCAGGACACATACTAAGCGTTTCAGAACCAGGATTATACAATATCATCAATAGTGAAGATAGTGCATCACATGTATTAGAGATAAAAATCAAGGGCAAAGGATTCCAGATATTCACATTTACCTTTGGATAGTGTAACCCTATCTATCTGTCACTCCAGTTACATAATCTATGGTGACAAATCTCTTTAAAACAAAAATTTTGACCAATATCGAGAATTAAATATGCTAAGTAACTCTTGGAACAAAACACAGGGAGAAAGCATTTCCCAAAAAGTTATGGGAAAAGTAAAGCCAGATGAACCACTAAAAAATAAAATTGACTTTGCACAGAAAAAATTACAATTTCAAATCTCAAAATTAGAAGGAATTAATGAAAAATTACGAGTAAAACATGATCAAATTTTTGAAAAAATAGTTCACGCTCATAAAAATAACAAAAATGCCTATGCGCAAGCATATGCAAATGAATTAGCACAAGTTAGAAAGATGAAAAATATGGTCAGTGGCGCCAAACTTTCAATGGAACAAGTCAAACTTAGACTAGATACAGTATCAGAACTAGGAGATGTAGTAGTCACACTCAGTCCATGTATGTCAATCATCAAAGGATTAGCACCATCACTGAACGGAATCATGCCAGAGGCAAATGCATCAATGCAAGACTTGTCATCCATACTTGGAGATGTAATGTCTGGCTCATCAGTGGAGTTGGGAGATACAATGAGTGTAGGTGCAGAAACCAATGCAGACACACTAGCAATATTAGAAGAAGCACAAGGTGTCATTGCAGGTCAAACAAAAGCAACAATTCCAGATGTACCAGATTCTCTCAAACAACAAATTGTTGAGAGAAAATCAGATATTTTCATTTAGATTTCTTTTTACTTTTTTGAATCAAAATTTTCTTTATTCTAGAAATTGTAGGATAACTGTATCCTCGTCTTCTATAGTTGGCAATCATCATCTTCCAATTTTTTAATCGCCATTGAGCTTGTTCAGTGGTAACAGAATGAACTTCTTTTTGAATAATGCTTTTTCGTCCAACCTTCAAAGTCCCTGCATCTTTTGCAGACCATCTATTTTTAGCAAATTTTAGCCCAGTAAGAATTTCATCAACAGGCATTTCTTTGAAATAATCTTTGAGTTTTTTGAGTTCTACATCTGTAGGTTTTTTAGAAATTGGCAACTCAATTGTTGGTTTTACCATAAAACATCTAATGATTCATGTCTTAAGAAAATCATGATAAATCAGAATTAACTAAAGATGGAAATTATTGAGTCAACAAGGTAATGGAACAAGAGCATTTTTACACAATGTTAGATACATTCCTGCACCAAGAATTATTGCAGCAAATGCTGCCAAGGGGACTAAAATGAACAAATTAGTTTTCATTCCCATGAACAAAATCAAATTAATGACTATAAAATTGTCACAGTTCTAATCAATTGTAATAGTAAAGATACCTTTGGTTTTTGGATCTTGTAGCAATCGGACCATTTCTCTAGGTAACAAATCAGATGCCTTGTCACATTTTACAGCTAAAGTTCTAGGACATACAAAATCACTTTTTCTAATTACAATATCTTCAGTATGTGTAAGGATTAGATCAGGGTGACCTTTCCCTTCTACAGTGAAATTGTAATCTCCAACATCAATAGAAAAGGTAATGTTTGAATCAGAATTTTTCAATTTGTCTTTTAGATCTTGTGGTAAATCAGCACAAGCATGATTTGCATTTACACCAACAATACAATCCCCCTGAGGCGTCAAATAGGACTCTTTTGTAATCTCTATAGTTTTTTGATGGTTTGATCTAATATTTTCATGTCCTGAAAATTCAATTCTGAATCTCACGGCAAATTAGATAGGCTAGACTTAAATTAAACTTTCAGAGCATTGGAATCAAATGCTTCCTGCACAACAAGGTTATGACAGAGCAATCACAGTGTTCTCGCCAGACGGCAGATTATACCAAGTCGAATATGCAATTGAGACGGTAAGAAGAGGAACAATTGCCGTAGGTGTAAAATGTAAAGATGGCATCGTAATTGCAGTAGAAGAAAAACCAAGAAAATTACAAATTTCTAACACTGCCCAAAAGATTTTCCAAATTGATGATCATGTTGGTGTTGCCGCAGCAGGATACATACCAGATGCAAGAAGTCAAGTGGACAATGCAAGATTCTTTTCTCAAAGTAACAAAATGATTTATGATGAACCAGTAGAAGTTGAAACAATTGCTAAACATTTAGCTGATCAATCTCAACAATATACACAATATGCAGGTGTAAGACCATTTGGTGTTGCATTAATTCTTGGAGGAGTTGTTGCTGGAAAACCACAATTGTATTTGACTGATCCTAGTGGAACATACATCTCATATGATGCAATTGCAATTGGTTCAGGTTCTGATCAAGTAACTGACTTTTTGGAAAAAACATACAAAAATGATCTTTCATTAGATGATGCATCTGCATTAGCTTCTGCAGGAATTTATCTATCAAGTGAAGACAAAGAAGGAACTAGTCATATCAGAATGGCACATATCAAAACAGATACTGGTTTGTATGAAATAGTTTCAGATGAGCAGGTTGCAAATTATGCAAAAACTGCTAAAGAAAAATATCCACACGACAAAAATTAATTATTTTATCTGTTTGTGAGACTCGATTATTTTGAAATTATCTGTTGCAATTCCCGAATCATCTCTATCAGATGAATCATTGAAGATAGACAAGACAAGAAAGATTTCAGTGTTAGCAAGAGCTTGTGCAATTTTTAAAATTGAAACTATCTATGTATACCAAGAAGGAAACAACAAACAAGATGGAAACCTTATGGTAATGATTCTGAAATATTTAGAAACACCACAATTTTTGAGACGGAGATTGTTTGCAAAAGTAAACGACTTAAAATTTGCAGGAGTATTGCAACCATTAAGAATTCCAAGTCATGTTACACCTGCAAATCCAAAAAAAATAAGCAGAGGTGACGTTAGAGAAGGAATCGTAGTAAGTGTAAAGGGAAAAAGATTCGTAGATGTAGGAATAAATCAATTAATTCCATTTTTTGGAAAAACATCTATTGGAAAAAGAGTAACAGTACAGTTCAAGGAAGGACATCCAAATTTCTCAATTAAAGAAATTAACAAAAGTGAAGCACCAGAGTATTGGGGATATTCAGTTAAGGAGAGAGCAAATCTATTTTCGTTGTTATCTGAATGGAAAGGAAACATAATTCTAACATCAAGAAAAGGTAAAACCGCAACAAAAGAACAAATTGCAAAATATACAAAGTCTGATCAACCAACACTTGTGGTGTTTGGTTCTCCTGAGAAAGGAATTCATGAGATCTTAGGTGGAAAGATGAAAAATGTACAAAATGCAAAGTCTCTAAATTTTTTCCCGAATCAAGCTACACAAACAGTACGTCTAGAAGAGGCATTACTTGGAACTTTATCTATATTGAATGCACAAACTACATCATAATCATGGCAGAAAGAAAAAATTTTTTGTTGTTGGCAATAGGAGTAGGAGCTGCAGGAATTATTATCGGTACAATAACAATTTGGAATATGTTAAATGAAATTCTAAAGCCTTAATTTTCAGGCACAGTTGGTTAACTAGGATTTTTTTAGCGGTTAACGATATCTCACATGGTTTAATAGAGGGCAATCGATGATGCGTTTTAGTCATGGGTGCTAGAAAAAGACATTCACCACGTAGAGGAAGCCTTGCGTATTCACCTAGAGTACGCGCTAAAAGTATGGAGGCAAGAATCAGAGCATGGCCCAAATTAGATTCAGACGAGCCAAAGATTTTAGCTCATTGTGGTTTCAAAGCAGGGTGTGTTCAAATTGTCAGTATTGATGATCGTGAAAAAGTACCCAATGCAGGAAAACAGTTGGTAAGTCTTGGAACAGTTCTAGTTACACCACCAGTATTGATTTTAGGAATTAGAGGTTATTCAAAAGATCATGATGGATTACATGCAGAGTTTGATGTTTATGCAGAAGACATTCCAAAAAATATCGCTAAAGAAATTTCACTAAAAAACAAACAAGAAAATGCAATTGACAATGCAGAAAAAAGTTTGAAGAAAATTAAAGAGATTTTTGCAATTGTTGCAGTGTCACCAAGTGCTGCAGGATTAGAGCAAAAGAAACCATATGTCTTTGAAGCTTCAGTAAGTGGAGGAGATATTCCAAAACAATTTACACATGTAAAAGAATTACTTGGAAAAGAAATTAAGATTGATCAGATTTTTGAAACCGGTGCAAGTGTTGATGTTGCAGCAATCACAAAAGGTAAAGGATGGCAAGGTGTTTTGAAAAGATGGAACGTAAAGAAGAAACAACATAAATCAAGAAAGACAGTTAGAGAAGTTGGTTCATTAGGTCCAATCTCTCCACAAAGTGTCATGTATACAGTTCCAAGAGCAGGACAATTTGGATTCCATCAAAGAGTTGAATATGATAAAAGAATTATGATTATGGGCAACACTGAAGATGATAAATTAAAAATTAATCCTGATGGAGGGTACAAACACTTTGGTTTAGTTAAAGGAGATTTCATTATTCTAAAAGGTTCAGTTCCTGGAACTTACAGAAGACTAATCAAACTAAGAAGTCAGATTAGAAACGTTCCAGCCAAAGTTAACAAACCAAACATCTTGGAGGTAGTAGTATGACCAAGACCGATGTATATACAACAACTGGAACAAAAGATGGAGAAGTAGAATTACCAGCAGTATTCTCCACACCATTTAGAAGAGAATTAATTCACAAAGCTTTCACTAATCTTACATCACATAAATTCCAACCACAAGGAAGACATCCAACTGCAGGTCAAGACGTAGTTGCAGATTCCAATGATCCACCAACAGGTCAAGGTGTATCTCGTGTCGCCAGAGCACAAGGCGGAGGTGGTGGAAGACAAGGTCAAGGTGCAGAGGTTGCATCAACTAGAGGAGGCAGACAAGCACATCCACCTATTGTTGAGAAAGTAATTTACAAAAAATTAAACAAAAAAGAAAAGAAATTAGCATTATGTTCAGCAATTGCGGCAACTGCATCAAAAGATAGAGTAGAATCCAGAGGACACAAAGTAGAAGGAATTGAGTCATTTCCAATTGTAGTCTCTGATGAGATTGAATCAGTGTCTAAAACAAGTGAGGTGACCAAAATACTAGATTCATTAAAACTAACACAAGATGTAAAAAGATTACAAGCAAGAAAACCACGTTCTGGACAATCAAGACTTAGAGGAAGAAGTAAAAAAGTTGGAAAGAGTGTATTGTTTGTAACTAAAGATGCATCAAACATTTCAAAGGCAATAGGCGCACTGCCAGGAGTAGAAGCAACAAGTGTCAAAGATTTGAGCGTATTAGATTTAGCTCCAGGTTCAGACCCAATTAGATTAACCGTTTATTCCAAATCCGCAATTGAGGAGATTGGAAAGATAAAATCAACACATCTAGAGGTAATGGCGAAAGTACAATGAATGTAGATCAAGCAAGTAAAATCATACTAAAACCATACATTACGGAAAAGACATTTGCAATGGTAGAAAATGAAAGTAAAATTTGTTTCATAGTAGACAGATCAGCAAGCAAACCAGAAATTGCAGATGCAGTTAACACACTATACAATGAAAAAGTTACTAACGTAAACACAGCTAGAACAATTTACGGCAAGAAAGCATTTGTTCAGTTTGAAAATACAGAAAAAGCAAGAGACCTCGCAACAAAGATAGGAATGCTATAATAGGGAGCTAGAAGGGGAAGAACAAAAATGGTTAAAGAATTTTCATACAGAGGAATTCCAAAAGAAGAACTCGAAAATATGTCATTAGAAAAATTATTCCAATTATTCAATGCAAGACAAAGAAGATCCCTTACCAGAGGAATTACCGACGGTAAAAGAAAATTAATTGAAGAGATCAAAGCTGCAAAAGCAGGTAAATTAAAAAATCCAATCAAAACTCATGTTAGAGATTTGATTATCCTACCATACATGGTAGATGTTACAGTAAATGTTTTCTCAGGAAAAGAGTTCAGACCAGTTCTAATTAGAACAGAGATGATTGGTCACTATTTGGGAGAATATGTCATAACAAACAAGAAGGTTTCACACGGTGCACCAGGTGTAGGCGCATCAAGATCCAGCCTCTACGTACCATTGAAGTGATTATTATGGGTAGATTCGGTTACGCTTTCCAAAATTATGATGCAACAAGACATGTACGTTCTTCAGTTAGAGAAAAAGACATGTCACATAAACATGCAAGAGAAGTTGCAGTTGCAATTAAAGGACTATCAATTGAAAAAGCAAGAGATTACTTGCAAGCTGTAATACACAAAGATAGAGCAGTTGCATTTAGAAGATACAAGAACCAAGTAGGACATAAAGGAGATCCTGGTATGATGGCAGGACGTTATCCACAAAAGACAGCAAAAGAATTCATCAAAGTTTTAGATAATTTAGAATCAAATGCTGAATACAAGGGAATGGATTTAGATAGATTAAAAATTGTAAATGCAACCGTTCACAAAGGAGTAATCGTAAAAAGATTTATCCCAAGAGCAATGGGAAGGGCAACTCCAAAGAACAATGTATTAACTCATGTAGAATTGGTGGCCCAGGAGATTTAGAAATGTCGTCAGTCAAAAATGTAATCAAAGACAATTACAATATGATGCTACTCAAAGACTATCTTAGAGAAGCAATCAAAGAAGCAGGGTTTTCACATGCAGAAATCTCAAAAACACCAACAGGAACAAGAGTTGCATTACATGTCACAAGACCTGGAATAGTTATTGGAAGAAAAGGTTCAGGAATTAGAGACCTTACTGACAAACTAGCAACAGACTTTGGGTTAAAAAACCCACAAATTTCAGTAGTAGAAATTGAGAAACCAGAATTATCACCAAGTGTAATGTGTAACAGAATGGCTTCTCATCTTGAAAGAGGAACAGCATTCAGAAGAGCAACCATGTGGACTCTAAAACAAATTATGGAAAACGGGGCCATGGGCGTACAAATTACAATTTCAGGTAAGCTTAGAGGTGACCGTTCTGCCTTTGAAAAACATACAGCAGGAATTTTACCAAGAGCAGGTCATCATGCAGAAGTAATTGTTGCAGAAGATATCGCACATGTCAATACAGCAATGGGATTAATTGGAATTAGAATTAGAATTGCAAGAAAAGAGAAATTTGTTCCAGAATTTGAAATGAGAGTAGAAAAACCAAAGAAGGCAAAACAAGTCAAAGATGCAGAAACAGGTAAGATGAGAGATGAAACTGCTGCTGAAAAGAAAGCAAGAACAGAATCAGAACAAATTGCAATAGAAGAAGAAAAGATGAAAGAACTTGAAACATTAGAAGAAGAGGAGGCCAAACTTAAATGACCAGAATCAGCATGAAGACAATTAAACAGTTAAACGAAAAAGATCTAAAAAGTAAGATTCAAGAATCACGAAGTGAGCTTTCAAAACTTAGAGTAGATGCAGCTAAAGGTACACTAAGAAAAGAAAGTGGAAAACTAAAACCACTTAGACATGACATTGCAAGAATGCTAACAAGATTAAACGAGATGAGGAAAGAGAAATGATTACTGCAGACAACATCACATCACATGAATTTATTGGGTTAAACACAGAGATAATTCAATCAACAAATCCACAAGTAATAGGATTAAATGGAAGAATTGCAAATGAAACAAAATCAATGTTTACAATTAATACAGATAATGGAATGAGATCAATTGCAAAATCTACCAGTAATTGGAAGTTTTCAATTAACAATAATGATGTTATTGTAGAAGGTTCCAAAATTGCAAAAAGACCATTTGACAGAATTGGAGGAAAGGCATGACTAAAAATATTGGACTAAAAGTAAAAGAGCCAAAAAGAGAATGTACAGACAAAAACTGTCCATTCCATGGAGAATTATCAATCAGAGGTAAACTCTTCGATGGTAAAGTTACTGGAAGTAAGGCAAGGCAAACCATTACACTACAAAAAGATGCACCAATTTACTTTAACAAATTCAAAAGATATGCAAGAGGAAAGAGTAGCATTCATGCCCATGTTCCAGGATGTATTGATGTCGAAGCAGGAGATAATGTATTGACTGCAGAATGCAGACCAATATCAAAATCAGTGTCATATGTTGTTGTGGAGGTTAGATCATAATGGCAAAACAAGCAGGTAAAGGAGTAGAAGAATTCCGACCATATGTAACTAAAGTAATTCCAGTTGGCGCAAATATTGTATGTGCAGATAATTCTGGTGCAAAAATTTTAGAAGTAATTAATGTTCCAAGACATAAAACAAGAGCATCAAGACTTCCATCAGCATCAGTTGGAGACTTTTGTAATGTTGTTGTAAAGAAAGGACCAGCAGAGTTAAGAAAACAAGTGTATGGTGCAGTTATAATTAGACAAAAATATCCGGTTCGCAGATTAAACGGTGTAAGAGTTTGTTTTGAAGACAATGCAGCAGTGTTGATCACTCCAGAAGGAGAAACAAAAGGAACAGACATCAAAGGACCAGTAGCAGCAGAAGCTTCAGAAAAATGGCCAAGAGTAGCTAACTTGGCATCAATGGTGGTATAAGAAGATGAAACCAACTAAAATGCGTAACAAGATGATTTATCGTGCATCTTACCAAACAAAAAGCAAACAGCTTGGAAGTGCATTATCAAAAGATCTTCATAAAAAATACGGTAAACGAAGTGTCAGAGTAGTTGAAGGTGACAGTGTAACAATTCTCAGAGGAGAATTCAAAGGTGTAGATGGCAAAGTTGCAGAAGTATCTACAGAAAAGAGCAGTGTTGCAATTGAAGGAGTAAAGAAAGAGAAAACTAAAGGTGACAAATTTGATGTTTTCATACACACATCAAATCTACTAGTCACATCACTTAACACAGATGACAAATGGAGAATTGCAAAATTAGAAGGCAAAGACCCAAGAAAAGTACCTAAAACTGAGCCTAAAAAAGAAGAACCAGTAAAAGAATCACCAAAGAAAGAAGAATCTGTCAACGAAGAGCCTAAAGAAACAAAAGTGGAGAACAAATCTGAAAAAAAGGAAGATGAGAATTAATGGTAAGTATAGCAGGTAGTAAAAAACTCAAACGACAAATGGCACCTCAATTCTGGGGAATAGCTAGAAAAGACAAAAGATTTGTAATCACAGTAAAACCAGGACCACACGGAAAAAATCATTCAGTTCCAACAGCAGTATTCCTTAGAGATATGCTAAAGATTGTTACAAGTCTTAGAGAAGCAAAAACTGCAATATATTCAGGTAGCGTAAAGATTGATGGGGTTGTCAGAAAATCACTTCATCATGCAATTGGTTTAATGGATGTTGTAGAATTAGAAAATGTTTCAGATGCTTATAGATTAGTACCAACAGAAGGTAAGCTTCTAAAACCAATTAAAATTAACGATGCAGAAAAAACTAAAAAACTTGTACAAGTTACTAGTAAAACTACAATTAGCAAAGGAAAAATGCAAATCGGATTCCATGATGGACGTTCAACAATTTCAGATACCAAAGTAAGTGTTGGAGATGTATGTTTAATGCAAGTTCCAGAACAGAAAATTCTTGAAGTAATTAAATTAGAAGCAGGAAATCATGGATTAGTTACACGTGGAATTAATGCAGGAAGAATTGGAAAGATAGAAACAATTGAAGAAGGTACATTTAATCTTCCAAAAAGAGTCATTCTAGACTTGGAAGATAGAAAAATCGAAATTCCAGCAGACATCATTATGCCAATAGGAAAAGAGGAACCAGTAATTCAATTAAAGTGATAATATGTCTCAAACAACAGAATCCCCAATGAAAAAAATCTCGTTAGAGAAAGTAGTACTCAATATGGGACTTGGTAAATCAGGAGATGTAATTGATATTGCAAGAAGAGCATTAGAACAAATTTCAGGTAAAAAACCATCACCACGTAATGCAAAAGAAACACAAAGAGATTGGGGTGTAAGAAAAGGAGAACCAATCGGTGTTGCAGTAACAGTTCGTGGAGAAGATGCTAAAGCATTATTGAAAAGATTGTTTGAAGCAAAAGGAAATACTGTAAACGGAAGATCATTTGATAATTTTGGAAACTATTCATTTGGAATTAACGAACATATCGACATTCCAGGAGTAAAATACGAACCATCAATTGGAATTTTAGGTCTTGGAATTTCAGTCACATTAACTAGACCAGGTTATGGAATTAGAAGAAGAAGTAAACACAAAGCAAGTGTTGGAAAATCCCACATCATTACAAAAGAAGAAGCAAAGGATTATCTAGCAAAAGAGTTTGGAGTGACGGTAGCATAATGGCAAAAGATAGATCATACGAATTTACTGGAAGAAAAAAGCATGATTTTGGTAGAGGTTCAAGATGGTGTAAAAGGTGCGGAGATTATACTGCAGTTATACAAAAATATGACTTGATGTTATGCAGACGATGTTTCAGAGAGGTAGCAACATCTCTAGGATTTAGGAAAAATAGGTGAGAGAAGATGCCAGCAACTAACATTTTAGCAAATCTATTTGTCACATTATACAATAATGAAACAAGAAGAAAAGGAGAATGTACAATACTCCCAACTTCAAAATTAGGAATAGAAGTTCTAAAGACACTTCAAAAAGACGGATACATTGGAGAATTTGAACACATTGATGATAAAAGAGGTGGAAAATTCAAAATAAAACTATTGGCAAAAATTACAAAATGTGGAGCAATCTCACCAAGATTCAAAGTAAAGACAGATGAATTTAACAACTGGGAACAACAGTACTTGCCAGCATATGATAGAGGAATGCTCCTAGTTACAACTAATCAAGGAGTAATGTCACATCATGAAGCAACACAAAAAGGAATTGGAGGATTTTTGATAGGATATGTCTACTAGTCAACTCGAAAAAATGCAAGATCAGGTAACAATTCCTGAAGGGGTTAAAATTACACAAAACAAACACATGTTAACATTTGAAGGGCCACTAGGCAAAACACATAAAAATTTCAGAAATATCCCGGTACAAATTGAAATTGTAGAAGATAAAGTTAATCTCAAAACAATCGGTGAGAAAAAAAGAGATTATGCAATTTTACATACGGCAAGATCAATTATAAGAAATATTTGTGAGGGTCTTGTTGAAGGATATACAATTAAAATGAAAGTAGTCTTTGCACACTTTCCAATCACAGTAAAAGTAGAAGGTAAGAAAGTTTTAATTGAAAACTATCAAGGTGAAAGAGCACCAAGAACAACTCACATCATGGGAAATACCAAAGTAATTCCAAAAGGAGAAGATGTTATTCTCACTGGAGAAGTTTGGACAGACATTACACAAACTGCAGCTAACATAGAATTAAAAACTAAAGTAAAAAACAAAGATCACAGAGTTTTCCTAGACGGCATCTATGTCTATGAAAAGAAAAAAGGCATAGACAAGTAAAATTTTTAATTCTTCTAATGACCCTAGACCCAGAATTTGCTAAACAAACAACAGACTTAATCCAACAGACTTTAGAATTATACAAAAAATCAGGAGCTTCTCCAAGAGTTGGAGAAATTTGGAATTGTGAAAAAATAGGCGATTTCTTGTGCGGGTTTTTTGTTGGAGAGATGGTAGGTTCAGCACTCAGTGCATTTCAAGTTGTACATCAAAGAGAACCTACTGCTGATGAACACCTAGATATTATCGAGTTAGTTGAGAACCATTCAAAAGAAATCAAAGAATTTTTTGCCAAATTTAACTAAACTACTAACAAATTTGGTCTAAATTGTATAGTCGCAAGGATTAAATCACTTTTGCCAAGGTACAAACATGTTGCCGCCCTAGCTCAGCGTGGTAGAGCATCCGACTGTTAATCGGACGGTCGTCAGTTCAAGTCTGATGGGCGGCGCCACTTATTTCTAAACTCGAGTTTTGAAACATTTTATTTTGACACTGATAACATAATCACCATAATAGAAAAATAATATTTCTAAATTCGAATTTAGAAATATTGATCGGTTGACAGTAATTGGTTTACACTATTAGACAACATAGATCTAATAGATGATCGCACATTTAGAATAATGCAGGAGGTTTACATTGGTCAGAACTAGAAGGGCCAACAGATATTGTGTTGATTGTGGCGCAAGACTAGTGTATTACCCTAGATTATCAAATCCAAAAGCACCAAATGAACACAGAGTACTAGTTTATGCATGCCCAGACTGTACAGATGACTTTGAGAAACCAAAAATGTTCTCAATTAAACGCAATCAAGTAGAGGATCCATTAGAAACTGTAGAAATTGAAATTACACAGTTACAGAAAAAAGCAGCTACTACAAAATAATTTTAAGAAAATGACATATCCTGAAAGACCAAGAAGCAATTTGTGGTTTTTGCTACCAATATTTTTTGGTATAATAGGAGGAATTATTGCATATTTTATTATACGAAATGACGATCCAAAAAAAGCAAAAAATTGTTTGTATTTGGGAATTGCATTGATGATAACAGGGTTAGTTCTTAATGTAATTATTGCATCACTTGTTCCTGAATTTGGTCCAGGTTTTCAAGTAAACGTTTAGCAAAAATGTTTAGTTTACAGGTAAAGATTTAGAATATTTCTAAACTCGAATTTAGAAATATTGTAAATTTAGTACTGTGATCATTGAATTTAGAATCATATAGAAGCACTTACAAGGATTTGTGATGAGCGCTTCAAAAATAAGAGATAATGTTGAAAGATGGTTAATTCATGAAGGATTATCATTTGAAGATATCAAAAATCCAGAAAATACATTTCAAATTCTTGTGAAACATGCAGGTCCTGCAGGAGTTCCTATAGAAATTTTTGAGCCAAAGGCACAACAAGGTATTTTGGTAATTGGCTCCAAAGTCATTATGAAAAATAATCAGATTGCAAGATATCTTGGATTTAGTGAAGAAGAGAAAGAAAAGTTTGAGAAAAAAGTAGCTGATTATTGCTATACCATTCAAGCAATTAATAAAAATACTACAGAAGATGGAAAACGTAAGATCGGAGTCTATGCGGTGTTAGATAAGGAAGAAAACATCCATCAACAAGGATTGTTTGATGCAATGGACAGAGTTTCAGAAATGCATGAAAAAACTGCAAGATTCCTAATGAAGACATTCTAAAAATAGACGATTTATCAATTCTACGCGGGCCTTATATCAAAAATTACCGTATTCTAATCATGAAAAGAAAAACATCAAAATCAAAACCAAGAGAACTTACAATTTCTACAAAAGAATTGTCAAGATTTGGCATGGGGGTAATGAATAGAGCCCTCAAAGTAGTCAATACTGCAAAAAAAGGCAAGATTACAATCAGAGTAGAACAACAATAAACTCAAGTTTTGTAGTTTCAACAAGTGGGTTCATACCCCTTTTTTATCAGATTTTCAGGATGTATTTCTTCAGGACATACCATTGGTTAATACAAAATAATTAACAGGATTTTCATGGAATTAGACTCAATATTGAACATGGAGTTAATCATTGGCCCTGCAACAGAACTTGCAGATAGAATGATGGATAGTACTCTAATGCTAGTTGACAAGTTAATGTCATCAGTTCTACTAAGTTAGAATGTTTTTGGCAGTATTTCTGTCCAAAAACCCCCCTATTTTGGTAGAAAATGTATGTTCAGATGGACAAGCAGAAGGTAAAATCACAATATTTTGCTAAAAAAACATGGAAATCAATTCTTTACAGATTGACGAGAATGCAATAAACGAATCATTTGAAACTACCAATAATCTGTTTGATAATTTCAGAATATTTTCATCTGAAATATTTACTCAAGTTTCAGAGTTAATCGGAGAGTTTACTCAAAATTTTCTGAAATAATATATTTGTCAGAATTATGCCTAGGCGTTAAACCCCCCTCTAATTTGACCATGATTAGGCACAATGTCATTTTTTCAAAATTAGGCATTTGGATGGGGGGTTGAACGCTTGTGCCTAGATATGAAATGCAACCTTCAAACCACCCTGATGTCCCAGCTAAACATGTATGATCTTTTTAGATCATGCCTAAAAGCTCAACCCCCATATTTTGATGAAAAATTATCAAAAAATTCCAAAAAAATAGGTCAAAAAATGCCCAAAAAAAGACCAAGATGGAACACTAGATCGAGTTAAAATTCCGTGGATTTTATGTCATAAAGTATCGTAATACTATCAGAGTTTAGGCCCCTGCCCCTCTCACTTGTGCAATTTTGCACCGGGGTCTAAGCACTTTTTTCCAAACTATGCAACTATATATCAAAAAAACCACGGTTTTTTGTGGCAGGATTAGGCGTAATCATAGTAATTGGAGCAATACTAGTTTCAATGGGAGCTGCAATGTACACATATACGCAATATCAGACCAACTTTATTGAAACTACTGCAGGAGAAACTGTCACAGTAGGTCCTGTAGAATATGTCATTACTTTTGAAGGAACACATGAAGGAGATAAGAAAACGCAACCAGAAAATACGTTTGTTATGATTGGAATTACTGCAAAATACATAGGAGATGAAGAAAGAACCCTGCTATCAGGAGGACAATTTTACATTGTTGATGAAAAAGATCAAAAACATGAAGCAGTTTATGGTGAGTTTTCCTCAAAAGATCTTCTTTTAGAATGGTTAGAACCTAACAAAGCAGTAGAAAAAACAACACAGTTTGACATTCCATTTGATGAAGAAAAATCATACAAAATAATTATCAGACCGCAAAAAGAACAATCAACAGTTGATACAGCATCAGTTTGCATAACAAATTGTTGATCGGAAAATTCAAAATTAGAAATAATTGTCAAATTTTTCTATAGTTTACGTAGTATTGTATGACTTTTACCATATAACACATATCATTTTTGAAAAAAATCATGGCAATATCTAAAGCCAAAAGAGCCGAAGCAGCTAAAAAAGCAGCAAGAACTCGAAAGAGAAATGCAGCTAAAAAAGCAGCAGAAGCCGCAGCAGCAGCAGCATCTCGTAAGAGAAAAGCAGCACGTAGAAGAAATGCAGCTAAAGCAGCAGCACCAAAGAGACGTACTGCAGCTAAACGTAAGGCAGCACCAAAGAGACGTACTGCAGCTAAACGTAAGGCAGCTCCAAAGAGAAAAACTGCAGCTAAAAGAAAAGCAGCTCCAAAGAGAAAGGCAGCAGCAAAACGCAAAGCCGCTCCAAAGAGAAAAACTGCAGCTAAAAGAAAAGCAGCTCCAAAGAGAAAGGCAGCAGCAAAACGCAAAGCCGCTCCAAAGAGAAAGGCAGCTAAACGTCGACGTTAAGCTGTCATGCTAACTTTTTTATAATTTACATTCTACATTTATTATATTTCTAAATTCGAATTTAGAAACATTCTAAATTGTTACTCTGACATTTTTAATTCAGGCAAAACAAAAACTTTGTTTGGTTTTATTTTTAGTATAACTCTTTTTTCATCATCACGTTTGAATGGATAGTGTTCTCGTCCCATGTATTGTTGTGTTAATTTATCTGCATGTTTGTAATCATGATCAGGAATCAATTCTTCAACAACCCCACGAATTGTTGTCATGTCAAGAGGATTATCTTTTGATACAACAGAAACTGCAACTCGAGGATCACGTAAAACATTTTTGTGTTTAATTCTACCTTCAGCAGTATTTACCAAAACATAACCATCTTCAAAATTTGCCCAAACAGGTGAAACTTGTGGAGAGCCATCTTTCATCACAGTTGCAATATACACAAGATTTTTTTCAGAAAATAGTTTTACAGCTTTTTCATCCATGTATGTCATCCCTCCATATTGTTGGAAGCTGTTCAATTTTAGTGATAACCTCAAGTGCTTTTTGGTTATCTTTTTCTTGCATTGCCACTGAAAACTCATAACCTAATCGGATCGCCTCAGGAGAAAGATCCTTTATTGATTCAAGATCTTTGCCTTCAATCTTTATTCTCTCACCAATTGCGCACATTTTCCAATTATCAGACATGTCCCGGTGTTCCTGACCAAGTTCTTCTTGAACATGACTACGCCAGTTTGTCAGAGTCATCTTTTCTATAAGATCTTCTGTTTTTTGGCTGTAAAATACGCGTACCATGTAAGAATTTCTTGTAAGAAATACTTAGGTGTAACGATTATTTTTTGCCAGAATTCTCAAGGACATTTGTCATGGCACGATTCATTATCTCCATTACCAAATACTGAGAATATTCTTCAGATTTTTTCCCTTTTGTTTTTCCAGTTTTTGGAGTTAGTCCTTTGAGGATTTTTTCAATTTTTGTTGATGTGTTGTCAATGACTTTTGAATATTTTGAGTCAAAATCTTCAGGGGTTTGAAAATCAAGTAATTTTGTAGAAGTGCTGTAAAATTTTGTGATGGCACCACGGGATTCCTCAATTCGTACAATTTCAATTAGCCCAGATTCTTTTAGAATTTCTAAATGATGACGTACTGTAGTTAATGCTTTTTTAAATCCAGATTTTTTTAAGGTAGTTGTAATCTGATCAGCAGAGAGAGATTGATGATATAATATCTCAACAATTTTTGCGCGTGCAGGGTCTTCAATTGCTCGTGCGTGTTCAATACTTGTCGTAACAATACGATTTACTTTGATTGGCTTTTCTAATAACGTAGACATGCTAAGATTACCTTTAATTCCGATCTAAAAGATCCTTGTATCATATTTTTTTGTCTAATCGCATCAATTTTTTTTCATTTCTAAAAAAATCATACCACTATGAAATTTATCATTACCATTACAATAATTATCGTAATGCAATTAGTAATAACAATACCACTATCATATATGTTATACTGGATAAAGAATTATTGTAACGGTCTAAGATTTTTTGTAAAATATCAAAAAACCCATGATCAGGGAACAAAGGTCTGAAAATACGTCATCAGGATGTAAATTTCCATATTTTCAAAAATACAATTCGAGTTGAAAGTTAGCTACTAGTCAACATAAAACGCAAAAATCTATCTACAAAGATTTGCCAGAGATTTTTTCATATGCAGCAACATAACGTTCTGTCATTTTCGAAATAATTTCGGGGGGGATTTCAGGAGCTATTGGTTCTTCCCCATTATCACGAGCATCATCGAATTGTTTTTGATACCCATTTGCAGTTAACCAATCTCTTAAGAGTTGTTTATCATATGCTTCTTGAATTTTTCCAACCTCAAAGGAGTCTTTGGGCCACAAACGATACTCATCAGGACCAATAGAATCACCCAATGTGATATTGCCATCTAAAATTCCAAATTCTAATTTCAAATCAGCCAAGATAAAACCAACGTTATCTGCAATACTAGTCATTTTTTTGTAAATTTCAATCGAAGTTTTTTCTAGCCAATTGTATTGTTCTTCAGAAACCAAATTCATTTCAATTGCTTTTGCTCTGTTAATTGGAATATCGTGTTCAGATTTTGTAGTAGGATCAAATATTGGTTCTGGAAGTTTTGCAGCAAGAGTGGTATCAGTTCCTTCAGGAACTTTGACTTCACCCTTCTTCCATCTACTTACTAAACTACCATAGAAATAACCACGAACTACACATTCTATTGGAAGCATTTTCATTTTCTTTACAAGTATCTCAGTTTCAGATTCACGTTTAACAAAATGATTTGGAACATCTAGTTCATTGAACCAAAATTCAGCAAATTTACACAGAACCTCACCTTTTCTAGGAATGTCTTGCTTGAATTTTACATCATATGCAGAAACTCGATCAGAGAATTTGAAGAGTAAAGTACTATCATCAACATCATAAAGATCCTTTACCTTTCCACTGGTAAGAAATTTCAAGTAAAATTACTTGGTTTTTACAGAATTTAACTGCTAGGAACCCATCATGCCAACCATTTTTGGCATTTCTCTGTAGGCCTTGTTGACAAAGATGTCATTATCAGCACTAATCATTACAAATTCCATAGAGTTTTCAGGGGGAGGAGAAACAATGATTTTTTGTCCAACATTAAGTGTTTGAATATCTAGGATATCCCCATCACCAAAATTAATGTGAAGATTCGTTATGGGTTTGGCGCCAAGGTTTTGAATTGTGACGCGTCCCATTGTAAACATTCCTTGTTCATCTAAAAGAGGATCTACAAAGATTTCATAATCCTGAGTAGTTATTGAAAACTTGAAAAAATCTGCCCCAAAAATAACACCAATAATTACAATTACCCCAACACCAACACAAAGAAGCGCAGTGTATTGTTTCACAAAAACCCTATGAATTTCTAATAATTAAGTTGGTTACTTTACTTCAACGCCATTCCAAAATGCAACCATACCTTTAATTTTCATAGCAGCATCATTTGGTTCTGCATAATACCATGCACAGTCTTTGTTGGTTTTCCCATTAACTGTTACAGAGTAATAATTTGCCATACCTTTCCAACCGCAAAAGCTAGTCATATCAGTTTTTTCAAAGTATTCTTTCTTGATAGAATCAGCAGGAAAATAGTGATTGCCTTCAACTACAACAGTATCTTCACTTTCTGCAATTACTTCCCCATTCCAAATTGCTTTCAATGTTAACTTACTTCTCCTTTGATTTCTTCTCTACTCTTAAACTCTGGAGTAATTCCAAGTGAATCATAATTTCCAGATGAACATGTAAAGCACATAGAATCAGTTGGAATTCCAACGGCTGCAGCAAGATTCTCAGCATCATTATATCCCAAAAAGTCAGCACCAATGCTTTTTCTCACCATATCGATGGTTTCATCTAAAGACATGTCCTCTCCATTAGAAAATGTTGCAAGTTCTTCCTGAGATGGAAAATCAATTCCAGCATAGCATGGGAATTTGATTGGAGGGTATGTAATCACCATACTGATTTTTTTTGCGCCAGCACGTCTCAATGCCTTGATAATGGCTTTAGAGCTAGTACCTCTAACTAAACTATCATCAATTACAACCACATGTTTTCCTTCAATGATCTCTCGGATTGGAATAATCCATCGATTAATTTCTATTCTATCAGTTTGATGAGGTTCAATGAAACTTCGTAGCGGCCCTTTCTTACTGTATCTGTCTTTGAGTAATCCTTCATCAAAAGATACACCAAGTTCTTGAGCATATCCTAATGCAGCAGGTCTTGCAGAATCAGGTACAGGTATAACTAAATCAGCATCTTTGATTGGAAATTTCTTTGCCAGATAACGCCCAATATTCTTTCTTGCGACATAGATGTTAGTACCTTCCATGTTACTTGTTGGATGAGCAAAGTAAGTGAATTCAAATGAACAATGTGCACGTTTAGTATCATCTGAAAACATTTCAGTTTCCAAACCATCTTTACTCATTCGGATTAATTCACCAGGAGTTACATTTCGCTCCATTTTAGCACCAACTGCAGAAACTGCAGAAGATTCAGATGCAACAATGTAAGTATCATCAGATTCTTTATGACCTAAAACCATTGGACGGAATCCTTTTGGATCCCGTGCAGCATAAACAGAATTATCATCAGAGATAAATGTAAAGCAATACGAGCCAACCATCTCATTTTTGAGAACAGATAGTGCTTTTCCCATTTGCCCATTTTCAGAAATTAATGAAACAAGTCTTTGGGCAGCAACCAGAGTATCACTTGCGTTTTGAGGAGTAAATGAACATCCACCTACCAAATTAGATAATTCCTGGACATTAGCAATTGTTCCATTATGAGCAACACAGAGATCTTTTACTTTGAGAGGTTGGGCGTTTTCTAGTGAACTTCGGCCCATAGTAGAATAGCGAACATGACCAATTACACAAGGAGAAGAGTATTCTTCAGCAATTGTTTTGAATTCAGAAGATGCAGCAGATACAAGACCCAATCTTTTGAGAGGAGGCTTGTTAGGAATTGCAAGACCCCATGCTTCTTGACCTCGATGTTGTAAAGCACGTAATGCGTCAATTGCCATAGGGATAACATTAGTACCACTAAGACTGTAAATTCCAATTACACCGCAGTTCTCTTTTGGTTTATCATCTAGAATATGCTGAGGTTTATCCATGCAGTACCAAATCCCTTAACGAATTTAACCAAGTTTTTTGTGCTTTATCAACTCTTAGATCTATGATCGATTTTGTTCCCTTTACGAATTGAATTTTGTCCCCTCCAAATTTACCTATAATGTTGTATGCGGTCTTGTTCTTTTTGAGAATTTTTTCAACTTTTGAGAGATTTTTCTTATCAAATGTTAAAAGATAACGAGAATGGCTTTCTGAAAATAATATTCTATCAACATCTAATTTTTTGGCAGGAATTTTGTCTAGAGATACTTTACATCCAATCTGATTATTCATAGCCAATTCAGATATTGCAACTGCCAATCCACCTTTTGAGCAATCATGAACAGATTTCAAAAGTTTTTTTGGAATTATTTCCAAAACAGACTTCATATTTTTCTTAGATTCAGTAAAATCAACTGCAGGACATTTACCACCAATGAATTTGTGTATGTATTCAAAGTATTCTGAACCGCCAAGCTCATCTTTTGTTTCTCCAACAATTATCAAATAATCATCTTTACTGATTCTTTGAGGAATCTGAGGATGTTTGTCAATTAGTCCTATAACACCGATTAACGGAGTAGGTTTGATTGGACCATTAGGAGTTTCATTATACAGGCTCACTTTACCTCCAACACAAGGAATTTTGTAGTCTTTAGCAAAATCAGTCAATCCTTTTAGAGATTCTAAAAACGTCCAAAATATTTCAGGGTCTTTTGGATTTCCAAATTGAAGATGATCTAGCATTCCAATTGGTTTTGCTCCAGTACAAACAACATTTCTGCATGCTTCTTCAAAGCAACCAATTGCACCTTCTCGAGGATTAATGTAACATTGTTTTGGATTCCCATCTATTTTGACTGAAAGAAACTTTCCGTTATCTAATCTCAAAACAGATGCATCCCTGCCAGGTTTCACTACAGTTCTGATTCCAACTTCATGATCATATTGCCCATATACCCAAATCTTGCTTGCAATGTTTGGAGATGCAAGTAATTTCATCATTGTTTTAGAATAGTCAGAGATTGGTTTGAGTTTCTTTTCTTTCTCAATATTTTTGAGATATGATGGTTCTTTTGAGGGTAAATCAAGCAAGGTGGCATTTGCCACAACATCAGTTGGAAGATTTGCAAATGTCTTTTTACCTTTTTTGACATGCATTTGATTGTCAGATTTTACACTTCCAATAACAGAACAACCAATTCTAAATTTTTTACAAATTTCTTGTAGTTTTTTGAATTTAGTTTTACTAGTAACAATTAACATTCTTTCTTGAGATTCAGAGACCATAATCTCATCAGGATGCATGTCAGATTCTCTAGTGTGAACTTTGGCCACATCCATCTCAATTCCAATCTCTAATGCATCAGCAGTTTCAGAAATGGCACAAGATAATCCACCCCCACCCAAGTCCTTCATTGCATGGATAAGTTTTTCATTTCGTGCCTCCAAAACTGCTTCAATGATTAGTTTTTCAATGAAGGGATCAGGGATTTGCACTGCAGAACGGTCTTCAGATTCTAGAGAATCAGATGCAAATTGTGAGCCTCCAATTCCATCCCTTCCTGTAGAACCACCCATTAAAACAACAATGTCACCTTTTTTTGCATGATTTTTTATCAAATTCTCTTTTTTGCCAAAGCCTACAGCAGCAACATCTACTAGGGCATAATTTTCATAACATTGATCAAATTCAACTTCACCGCCAATAGTTGGAATCCCTAAACAATTTCCATAGTCAGCAATACCAGTTACAGCATTTTTGAATAACCATCTTGCTTGTTGATCTTTTTCAATATCTCCAAATCTTAATCCGTCAAATATTGCAATAGGTCTTGTTCCAGCAGATAAAATATCACGAATTACACCTCCAACACCAGTTGCAGCGCCACCATATGGTTCTACAGCTGAAGGATGATTATGACTTTCAATGTGAGCTGTAACAACATATCCACCACCAACATCTAAGACACCAGAGTCATAACCTTTCTCAGTTATTACAAGTGGACCTTTCATTGGCAACATTTTGAGATGTTTTTTTGAGGATTTGTAAGAACAGTGTTCAGACCATTCTGCTGCAACAATTTGTAGTTCTGTAGAAGTTGGATCTCTTCCAATTTTAGATTTTAATTCAGATAATTCTTGAGGTTCTAAACTCAATTGCTTACACCCATTTTAGATAATAGAGATTCAAAGATTAGAGAAGAAGGTTTGTTATCAATTGGATTGATTTCTGATTCAACAGCTCTTTCAGGATGAGGCATCATACCGACAACATTTCCATCTTCGTTACAAACACCAGCAATTCTATTTGAAGAGCCATTAACTACTTCATCGTATCGGAATACAATTTGGTTTTTCTTCTTTAGTTGTTTCAACGTATCATTATCAACATAATATCTGCCCTCACCATTTGCTATTGGGATTGGAATTTTTTGTTGAAGTTTAAACTGATTTGTAAATGGAGTTTTGTTATTTTCGACAATCAAATTTGTCCATTCACACATGAAATTAAGAGATTCATTCTTGAGTAAAACTCCAGGTAATAGACCAGATTCCACTAGAATTTGAAATCCATTACAGACTCCCAAAATAGGAATTCCTTTTTTTGCCATTTTTTGAACATCCTTAATGATTGGGCTATGAGCAGCAATTACTCCAGCACGGAGTCTATCACCATAAGAGAATCCTCCTGGAAGAATTACTGCGTCAATATTTTTTGGTAGAGATTTTTCATGCCAATAGTATTGAGCGTCAAGATTAAAGACATCAGTTAGAACATGATACATATCACGATCACAATTACTACCAGGAAAAACTACAACCCCGACTTTCACAATTAGAATTAGATCTCGCGATATTTAATTTGAGTCTAGACTAAAAATTATGAACTAAAAAGTATGTGATCGCAAGGATCATGCATTAAGCATCAAAAACATCGATGGTAACTTTGCTTACCATTGGATTATAGATACGTAAATCATCACAGATTTCTCGAACTTTAGATTGTGCTGTTTTTTTGTCCTTATCTTTGATTGTAAATTTTAGCATTTTTGCAGTTTTAATTTTTGAGACAGTTTTGTGAGTTCCTTTTAGAACCAAATCATTGAGAATTGTGTCACCTTCAGGATCACTGATTCCAGGCTTATTTTCGATAGTTACATGGACATTATATGTTGCCATAATAATTTGCAGAATTGAATTGAGGTTAATCTATCTTCCGAATAATTTTGTGCTTTTATACTTATTTTGAAATAAAGGGTAAAGTTTCCGATTCTGAGGACTTGTGTTGTGCAGATATTACCCAGCCCAGAATCGGTTACTTTGAATTTATGTTGTCTTTTACAAATGTAGTATGTTTTCTATAAATCTCTGACACATACGAGTATTTTTGCTCGGTCATATAGAATCAGAATTAAGGATAGTAAATGAGCAATTGTATTGTTGCACTCAAACTTTGTATTTTTTTAATCCTTCACTTAGAACTAAATTCAAAACATGTGAGAAACTAACTGATTTTGTAGAGGTTCTGATCAACTTGGCTTGTATATTTCGAAGTTTTTCAGCATGTTCAGTTTTCAACACAACAGTGATTCGGTCTCCCAATATTCATAATGCATGCTTTTCATATAAAAGGAGACAGCGAATTTCCCAATACTAGGTCTAGTCACAGTCAGGCAATATTGGAATTTATATCAGAATGATTTTGATAAATCAATATGGCAAGATCAAGATATTGGAAGATTACAGCAGATGAGATGGAAGGGTTCAGTTACAAAGAAGAGAACTTACTAAATTGGGAGATAAAATGCGTAAGAGAGCCAGAAGATGAAGCACGTTTTATCGGAGTTTTCATGTATCGAAATGGTACAGCATATGACTATGAGTCAGTAAAAGGAATTTGCTATTTTCATAACAATATAAATAGAAAAGAACTACCTGAGATTACAAGTTTTCTTCAAGGGAAATTTGGGGGAAAGGAGATGGAAAAAGGAGAAAGAATATTCTTAAGAGATTCACAAGAAATCTACTCTAGTAAAGATCTTGCAAGTTTGGCAAAAGAGATGGAATCCAAATTCAATACAAAGGCCATAATTTCCTTAGAATTTGACAATATTTCCATTGAACAACTAAAAGAAGATGGATTGCCTGATGCAAAATTATTGCCAATTCCCGGCAAATAGATATAGCTAAAAACACAAAGAGATTAGATGTCAGAGTTAGATGGTATCAACCAGCATTTTGAGGAATTACGAAAAAGATTACTTCGAATTGTACTGGTAATTGGAATCATTACAGGATTTATTCTAACATTTCACGCAGAACCAATTCAAGTAGGACAAACCACATTATACTATCCAACACCTGAACCACTAAACAACATTGCAGCACAAATTACTAATCATATGAAAATTAATCTTGTACCCGAAGATGTACAGTTAATCCAAACAGCACCAGGTCAAGCATTCTTTGCACAAGTGTACATTGCAGCACTTGTTGGAATTGTGGTTGGAATGCCAATAATCATCAAAGAATTAGTAGGATTCATCAAGCCAGCTCTCAAAGAAAACGAGATTAATGTCAGCAGAAGTATTACAATTCCAGCATTAGGATTATTCATTACTGGATGTGCATTTTCTTACAATCTAGTAATCCCATACATTTTAGAATTCTTGTACAGATATGGGGAATCTGCAGGACTAGTTACATTTCTTAACGTAATAGAATTTGTCACTTTTGTATTACAATTCTTGTTAGCATTTGGATTTTCATTTCAACTTCCACTTGTAATGTATGCAATATCTGCATCAGGTATGGTTGATGCAGATTTTTGGCGCAAGAATATCAGATATGCAATTGTCGTAATTGTGATCTTTGGTGCAGTAATTACACCTGACGGAAGTGGGGTTACAATGTGGTTTATTGCAGGACCAATGATTGCATTGTATGCAACAGGCATGGTTCTCATTGAGCGTAAAGAACGCAAAAAGTTGAACACTTAAATCCGAATTTAGATAAAGAGACTCAGAAATGTTTGGAATGAATTTAGCCAATTTCATTGCAGGTCAAGAATGGATATTCATCATTGTCATTGCAGTAGTGTTAATTTTTGGTGCCAAGAAAATTCCAGAACTTGCAAAAACCTTCGGTAAAGCCAAAGGTGAGTTTGAAAAAGGCAAGATTGAAGGCGAGAAGGAACTAAAAGACTTTAAAGATAAAGAAGCAAAATCAGACTAGATTTTCAGCAATTTTTATAAAATTATCTATAATTTTCTCATAATTCTGCTGGTATCGATTTTTAGAAAACATACCACCAATCTTCATTTTTCCTTTTAATTTCAAATCCACAGCAACTAGAATTTTTGTGCCTTGAGGAGTTTCAATGAACTGTTCTTGAATGTGAGACCCTTTTGCATCACCTCCAATGACAAAAACATCATGAAGCACTGGTTCATCAGTAACATGTTTTGCCATTATCAAAAGCTCGTCATCACCTAAATTCAGATGTTCTTCAACTACTGCAACATTATTTCTAACTGAACGAATTCGTGTTGATGGGAAAAACTCAGGAGATATATTTTGATAATTTTCATAATCTGAGAAAATTTTGTAGAGAGTACTTCTACTGGCAGTGCTGATTTTTTCAAAAGAGAATTGTGGCAATTAATTTAGGAAGTGCCCCATCTAGGGTATAAATTATGTTCAATGTCAAATTGGTCCAAGCATTTTCCGACACCATGATTTACAATATCATCAATGGATTGAGGTTTGGTATAAAATTCAGTTACAGGAGGTAAAATAACAATACCAAGTCTTGAAAGCTTCAACATGTTTTCTAGGTGAATTGCAGATAATGGAGTTTCTCTTACCATCAAAATTAATTTTCTAGATTCTTTGATTGTAACTCCAGCTGCACGTGCAACAAGAGTGTCATCATATCCATTAGCAATAGCAGCCAAGGTCTTCATACTACATGGAGCAACAATCATTCCATCGATTCTATGAGTTCCACTAGAAACACTTGCAGCCATATTTTTTTCATCAGAGACTTCGGTTGCAAGTGACTTTACATAATCAACTGTAAATTCAGTTTCCATTGGAATACATTTTGCACCCCATTCAGACATTATCAGATGAGTCTCAATGTTTAATTTTTTAAGAGTCTCAAGCATTCTGATTCCATAAATTACACCAGTGCTACCTGTAATCCCAATTACTAGTTTCAATAATGAAGATAGGAATCCAGAGTATTTTATGTATTAGATAGAACGATACCCTTAGCACTAGATAGAAGGTTCGTCATTTTTGAAAGAAGCCTCAAACTCTTTTCGTTCTTTACGTCGCTTTAGCCAAAGACTGATTCCTCCAACTGCCATAGCAGTTAGTAGAATTACACCAGCCATCTGCAACTCAAAACTATACAGCACAACTATGAAAAACATCAATTTCAGAAAAATCTTGTGATTTTATCCGATCCTAAAAAATGAAAATTAGCTATATTAGATCCTAGGTTCAAAGCATTATGTGATTAATAGTTCTGAGATCAAGAAAATCGTTAACGAATACTCAGATGTAAAGATAGGTGTTCTTGGAAGTCATTCAGCATTAGAAATAATGGATGGGGCAAAAGATGAAGATTTTCAAACCAGAGTATTTTGTCAAAAAGGCAGAGAAGGACCATATCAGAGATTCAACAGAATAGCAGATGAGATTACAGTATTAAACAAATTCAAAGATATGGCATCAGCCAAAATTCAAAAAGAATTACGAGACTCCAATACAATTATTGTTCCACATCGTTCCCTTACAGTTTATCTAGGATACAAAACAATTGAGAATTCTTTCAAAGTTCCAATCTTTGGAAACAGAAAATTATTCCAAGCTGAAGAAAGAACCGCAAAGAAAGGACAATACTATCTTTTAGAAAAAGCCAGAATAAAATATCCAAAATTATTCAAAGATCCCAAGAAAATCAACAAGCCTTGTATTGTCAAAGTACAAGAGAAGAACAGACCACTAGAAAGAGCATTTTTCACAGTATCATCTTACAAAGATTATGTTACAACATCTGAAGAAAAAATCAAACAAGGAGTTATTGCAAGAAAAGACCTAGAAAAAGCAAGCATTGAGGAATTGGCAATTGGGACATACATGAATTTTAATTTCTTCCACACCCCAATTTCAGACCAAGTTGACTTTATTGGAATTGAACGAAGGCTGCAAACAAATCTCATGGACTTTAATGCATTACCTGCAAAACAACAACTAGACATTGATATAGATTTACAAAATATTGAAGTAGGTCACACACCTGCAAGCATTAGAGAGTCACTCTTAGAAAAGGTGTTAAAAATGGGAGACAAGTTTGTAAAAGCAGTCAAAAAAGAATATGCCCCAGGAATTATTGGTCCATTTTCACTTCAAAGTGTAATCACAAAAGATTTGGAACTAATTGTGTATGATGTATCACTACGGGTTCCAGGAAATCCAATTGTTGCAACAACTAGCCCATATACAAAATACCAATACGGACAAACATTTGGAGTTGGTAGAAGAATCGCCATGGAAATCAAAAGAGCTCAAGAAGAAGACAGATTAGATGAAATAGTTACATAGTAAATTTTCAAGCAAGAAATAATTTTTAGAAATTAAAAAGGCGCAACCCCCTAATTGCAGAACTGTGAGAGATTCCCTCTCGTGGTCAAACGTCTAAACGTTTGATGGCCTTTAACGTTCTGCGGGGCTACGCGGTTTATTCGTTAGATTTTATAACTAACGACATCAATTATTATAGGAAATTTTACTATTTAACATTTAGTATGATAAATTACAATAAAGATCTAATAATATTATAAAATTTTGTTTATACAGATCACATACAAAAAACATATTTCCAAAATGAATTATTTGATTTTGTTAATTGGTTAGATTGGGAATATGCTGAATACCATTCGTTCTAATTTTGGGTGATTAAAACGGTTTGACACTCGAAATTGAATTGCTGATGCCAATTAACAATACAAACTCTTTTTTGATCAAATCAAAGACAACACAATATGGGAAAAACAATCTTCATCAAAGAAATAATCACAATTGCAAAAGAGCCAAAACTGTGTCCAACATGTGAAAAAGAGGATAGATTGGTAATGGACCTAATTAGAGAAGAAAAGTCAGATGGAAAGACAATTCTTTGTACTCGTTGTGAAGCACTAATTGTAGTTACAAATTTGAATCTTAGACAAGTTGAATTATCCTCAAGAAAAGATGACACGATTATGCTCAAAGAGCCCCATTTGATAAGAAAAGTAGCATACTAGTCATCAGGTTTTGAGAGTAATTCTTCAATTATGTGTCTTCTAACATTTGCAATCTCCCAATCTCGTAGGTTGGCTAGTTTACATTCTTCTTTAATTACTAATCCTACCAACCCATCACTCCACATGTGACGTTTTGGATCATAAATCTGAATTATTTTTCCACGTTTAATTATTCGAATTCCACCATGACATCTTTGAATTACTTGTAATGCAACTCTTTTGTAGAGTTTCTCAAAATTGACCATATCTACAAAACAAGTACTAGTATCAAAAAGGTTCCTGATACATGAATAATAATATACTATTAACAAACAATACAATTTGCTGATGATTAACCGACAACTAAGCTAATCACTGAATGATGATGAGTTTGCCGAATTATGAAGCAGAATTTTAAATCAAGTACTTCTATTCTCTACATTCACAATCATAGAGAGCGGTGGAGATAAGGCCTCAGGATTGTCAATGCGTTCCCAAACAAAAACTTGGATGTGAAAAGTTCCAGATTCAGTAGGAGTCCAGGATTGAGCAGGAGAAAATGATTGCCTTGGAGATAACGAACCAGTTAGCCAAGACAATGAGATTACAATGTCTTGATCATTTTTTACTTGTGTTAAATATGCAAAGTTCTGAGTAATATCCTGATTATTTGATATATCAGCCATAATCATAATTTGTTCATCAACATAGTGAGTCTTTTCTCCAGAGGGAATTTCAGTAGAGACAGGTTCAGCAAAAGCCAAACTACCACTCAAAGTTACTAAAAATACAAAAAATAATCCAATCTTCATAACGAGTATTAGTAGGCACAATATTTAATTTAGCTAATGGGAGAACTGCCTGAAAAATTTCCAGAATATTCCATAATGTATAGAACAATCTCCAATCAAATCAAAAATTTACTAAAACAAAAAGAAGATGCACCAAAAGAAATGATAACAGAACTAGATGTAAAAATTACAAAGTATCAAGAAGAACTAAACAAAATAAAGAAAATGTTTCCAGGTAATTTTTTTGAAAACTAGTTACTCGTGGTGGTGATCATGACCACAATCGCATTGAGGGTCTCCACCATTTGCCGCCATTAATTTTTGAACCATCTCATCTCTAATCTTTAACAAATCTCCAACTTGTTTTTTGTGAGAATTAGAATCCCAATTTCCTTGATGTAATTCCCTTACAACATCAATAATTTCAAGATCAACATTTAACAAATTATCCATTAATTGTTCTTGTTCATTCATGATAAACCAAAATCATACTAGGAGAAAAACTGTTCTAATTTCAGGTTTCAGCTTCCATGCTTTCTTTTAGCAGAGTTTTTCTAACCAATATTGGAATGTTATAGTATGCAGCAAGTGCCATGGCATCAGATGCACGATAATTTCTCAAAACAAGGTCTTTTTTGCCTGTAAAGTATAGGTTTGCTCGTAAAACTTCACCGCTTTCATAGATTTTGACCTTGACTAAAACCAGTTCATTTTCTTCACAGATATCTTCAATCATTTTGTAAATAGAAGGAGCAACTTCGCCACCCTTCTCATCACCAAAACTTGAGATGTGTTTTGCAACTTCTCCAGAAAATGCTCTCATGTGAAATTCTTTTCCATTATCAGCTTTTAGAATCACCATGCCTTCAACAGCATAAGGGTCGACAAATCCAACATAATCAATTTTTACCGATTCATAATCAGGCTCTTGTGCTTGATTGATATCCATTGTACGCATAAAACTTCACGCCCAGTGCTTATAAAGATAGCAAAATTTGGAGATCATCGCTGATCAATTAATTTAGGTAAATTTTTTTTAGACGATCAATACTAGAGCGCAACCCCAAATTATTTAAAATCCCTAACTAAGGGTAGCTTGATGTCGACAAATCCAGAACGTGCAGTATCGTATGTTCTAAACAAATCCGTAACAGAATACATGGACAAGGATGTTTTGATTCTAAGTCAGAACACGTTAACTAGAGAAGCAGCTAGAATGTTACGTCACTATGAAACAGACGACATTATTGTTACAGATGAAAATAGAACACCAGTTGGAATTGTTACAGATGAAGATATTCTAAGTAAAGTAAGTGATGTCACAGTATATGCTGAAGCAACCAAATTAAAAGACATCATGTCAACACCACTGATCACAATTAATGAAAAATCAACACTACAAGATGCATTACATAAAATGAGAGATAGTAGTATTAGAAAATTACCAGTCTTATCAAAAAAGAACGAAGTCATTGGAATGATTTTTCAAACAACAATTGCAAATGTCATAAGAGACGCAACTGCATCAGAACCACGATTATTGAGTCCGCCAGTAAAAGCAGTACTGGGAAATCTAGGATTTGTTTTGCAATTTGCAGGGGTCTTGTTACTGGTTCCAGCAATTGTTGCAACAATTTTAGAAGACACTACAACTGCTACAGGAATTTATCTTACAACAGTTCTATTGCTAGTCACAGGTTTCTTTTTGAATTCATATGGGGAGAAATCCAGTCTGAATCTTCAGCAGGCATCAATATTGGTATTTTCAAGCCTATTTTTACTATCTCTATTTGGAACTGTTCCGTATCTGTATGTATTTCCAAGTGAGGAAACCAATGTAGAGGTATTTGCAAATGCATTCTTTTCAAGTGCAGCAGGATTTACTACAGGAGGAATATCATTATTTGACACACCTGAAGATCAACTTACTCAGAGTTTTACGTTCTATCGTAGTTACACACAACTTGTAGGAGGAATGAGTTTCATTTATCTGGTAATTACAGCATTTTATCCAGAATCAAAACTGCAATCAATGCGTGGTTTTATTTCAGGAAGAACACTTCACATGAAAGAACTATTTTCAACAATTACTGTCATCTTTGCAGTATACATTGTCATTGTTGCAATGTTGTTGTATTTCTTTGGGCAAGATAATTTACTAGATGACTTTTCATTAGCAATGAGTACACTTGCCACAGGAGGGTTTGTCCCATCATCAACAATTATCGATAACTTGGGATGGCAAGAAGAAGTAATTTTGATGGGAGCAATGATACTCGGGGCATTGCCATTTACATTCCACTATGCATTTGTAAGAAAAAAATTCCTTGCACCAAAATTAGGAAAAGAAGTTCTTACATACTTTGCAATTTTAGGTGGGGCAACCATACTATTCATTGGAATAAGTGGATTAGAACCATTAGAAAGTGCGTTTTATTCTGTTTCTGCAAGTACAACTGCAGGACTTCAAATTCAAAGTTTAGCAGGACTAAGTGGATTTGCACATGCAATTTTGATAACACTGATGTTCATTGGAGGATGTGGATTTTCAACAGCCGGAGGATTGAAAATTTTCAGATTATTCCATCTCAAAAATTGTAGATCATTTTTCAGTAGTGTAAAAAGAAAAGAGATGTCGGATCAGACAAAAAAAGAACTAACATCAACACTAATCATTTTAGCACTATTTCCAGTTATATCCGCAATTACGGGATTACATCTTGCAGAGATTGAAGATGTATCTTATCAAGATGCATTTTTTGAGGCTGCAGGGGTGATCACCACAGGAGGATTATCTGCAGGGGTGATTGATTCAGACACTGATCCTGCAACAAAGATTGTTTTAGGATTCCTAATGATATTTGGAAGACTGGAAATAATTGCAATCATATACATTTTCGTGCCCAGATTAATCTAAGATAGAATTTAATCTCATGGTAAAAAAACAGCATTATGGACCAAACAAATTCAGTTAGTAAAGGCAAAAAACTAATTGTTATAGGGTTTGTGGCCATTGCGTTATTATTCATAATTTATGGAAGATACCAAGATTCAGAATTACTAACACCTAGTGCAATTGAAGTGATTCAAAGAATCGCATATCTCTTTTACATTGCATTGATAGCATCATTTGGAGCTATTGCACTTGGAATGTACAGATATCACAAAGGCAAGATAGAAAATAATGAAAAAAATCTATCAACAATAATTGCACTAGTTACTTGGAACCCAAAATCAAGAAAAATATTTGTAGCAACTTTTGTAGGGTATGGAATATTCTTTGCGCTAGTATCAGGAACACTAGTGTATCAACCTGAAGTCACTTTTTCAATACATTATGGTGCAGATGTTCCTTCAGGATTTGTAGCACCTTGTTGTGGAGAGTTAGGATATATGCCAAAAATAATAATTTATCTTACTGAACATGTAGGATTGCAAATAATTCCAATAAACTTGGTACTTCAAGTAATTGTTTCATATTTAGTTGCACTAAATACATCAATTGCAATTAGCGCATACACATTTTCTAAACAAGGAAGTGGTATGAGTGGAATTGGTGCAATTGTAGGAGCATTTATTGCATGTCCAACTTGTGCAGGCACATTTTTCTCATTATTTATTGGAACAGCAAGTGGAATTGCATTATCACTTGCATTAGCACAGTTGCAGACGTTATTAATTGCAGTATCAATACCGATACTTTTAATCACACCATACATCATGGCAAAAAAATTACGCAATCCTGATGGAAGTTGTAAAATCTAATTTACGTAAACCAATGATTGAATTTTTTTACATGTGGACGTTTCCAATTACCAATATCATATCCATCTCGTCGTAAAAACTTGAGAGTGAATTTGTAAATTAATTCATCATGATCAACTTGTTCTAAAATTTGAGACCATAGAACTCGACCATTTTGTTCGATTTGGTCTTTAAAATTAGGGTTTAATGATTCAGCAATCTCTTTACATTGATCAAGTGTTTTGCCATTCTTATATGCTCGAACACGTCGATCACATTTATCCATACTAGGGTAGAAACCTGAAATTATTTTAATCTAATAGGGTGTTTCAAACAAATACAAGAAGAAAAGACAACTATCATGGGGATTGGTAGTGCATCAGAGTATGTGGATTTTTTCATCAATCTAAACATGGGAAAAGAGGTCAGTTTGATTAGTTTCGTAAATAATGAAAAACTAGTGTTGAAACAAAAATTAGAAAACAAAAACATTCCAAAAGAACCAATCAAAAAAGGAATAGAAATTCTAGAACAACTAACAAAAGAGATTAGTGAGATGGGGCAAGATAAAGTCATATCAAAATATCAGAAATAGTGAAAATTATGGATAAAAATTCAGAAATAATAAGAATAGAAATCATTAGAATTTTAAATGAAAACGGGAAGACTAGAGGGACAGAATTAGCAAAAAGAGTCATTGAAAAGGTAGGAAATGAAAAAACAGTATACAGGGAAATTAGCGCACTAGTTGAATCAGGAGATATTGAAAAAAGAGTTCACAGTAGGGCACATATTGAATATGAATTAGTAAATCTGTACGAGTCTGTAAATAATCAACTAAAAAATCTACACAGTGAAATAAAGACAATTTACGATGAAATAGAAAACTTTGATTCAATTAGCAAGACAGAAAATTTTTCATTTCATGAAAGATTAAGATCAATAATACATCTAATACAAATTGTTCAATCAACTGACGGGATTATGAAATTATTATCATTTTATCCAACATTTAGGAAAGATAAAATGTTTTCACAGGTTAATAGAAAAATTGATGATTGCTGGCAAGCAATCATGACAAACATATCGCATCAACCAGAAGATGTGTTTCTCAATGAGATTTTAGCAAATTTGAGAATTTCTCACATAGATGCAAAAAATATTAACTAAAGTTTTTTAGTTTCTCAATAATTACTTTGAGAATTTCTTCATCATCAAGAAGTATTAGTGGAAAATCATTTTCTTCACTTGCTTTTCTAAATTCAGTATCTTTTGTAACAATAATCATGTTATTTTTTCTAGCATAATTTATTATGGAATAATCAGAACCCAATTTTTCCCCAGTCTTTTGTAATTTTCTAACACTTAGTGCATCATATCCATGTTCTTTGAGACGGTCATCCATCCCATCTAGATTTTCATCTACAAGAATTTTCATATCTGAACTAAATTTCATTTCAATATTAGTGTAAAATTATCTATGATAATTCATGACCGCATGCAGGACAGACTTTGAGTTTACAATAGTCACACCCACATTTACTGCATGATTTTATAGAGTCCAATGGAAATGTCATAATATACATTACAAAATTTATTTTTAAACTTAATTCTGCTTTTAGGCTGAATACGTTTATGACGGAATTTGTGTCAAAATTCTCTTTTTGACGTAACGACCCAACGTTTCAGGAGAATACTCTATTCCATGTTCTTTTGCCATATGATTCCAATATGCAAAAACTACCTGCTCCATTTCCCCCTCTACTGAGTAATCACAGTCAAAACCACATTCATCACATCTAATGTTGACCATGAAAAATCAACAAATTAGCAGAATAAAAGAAACATCATAGGAAATCTAAAAATCTGTTTAATTTTTTAGAAAAATTTGTATGAACTTAAGTAAATAAGAATATTCAAGCAGCAAATACTTATTTTACAAAAAATAGGCTATTTTGTGGACGTAAAAGAAGAAGATACTTCAGAAGAGTCAAAGCAAAATCATATCAAATACTACAAATCATTAACAAAAACAATTGAAGATATTAGAAAAGAAGAAAAACACGAAAATGATCCTGTTATTAAAAATCACCTAGAAAAGAGAATAGAGGCCATGGAAAAAGATAAGATAAGAATTAAAGAAATGTTCCCAGATATCATAGAGGAGTAAAAATGCCAACACCAACAGAAAACAATCACAACAAACATTTGGATTTGCTACATGATTACAAGATTCATCTTGTCAAATACATCCAAGAGTTAGAAAAAATGGATCAAAAATCAGAATTTGCAAAAAAATGGAACGAAACTACAATCAAAGAAAGAAAAGAAGAACTCAAAGTCATAGATAAAATATTAAAAAATTTGATTAGATTTTAGGATTGAGTTAAATCATAAAGAGAATTACAAAATGAATCAAGATTTTTTGCAGAAACACCATCAAACCATGCAAGTTCAGAAGTGATACTAAATCCCTGTAATTCAGGCTCAGAATTTGATTTTAAAAAAGTATTTTCAAGATTGACCATTTCATTTAGTGTTTTTTCATCATTTTTTGTGAATTTGTAATTGCACGGCATCAAATCAATTTGAATAAAATAATTTCCGTGTTGAGGATTAATTTTTGCTTTGATAAATGGTTTGTCAAATTGTTGACAATCACGATAATGTTTGTCATATTCAAACATCTTTGAATCACCAAGATATTTTGGAAAAATCATGATTATTTACAAAAATCAGCAGTCCGAGTTTTACTATAGACCTACAGTAAGTTTTTTAATTTTTGTTATCAGTCGAATTTTTGTATTAATTGGCATTTCTGGTTCCATTGTAAAGTAAATGATGTTTCTTTTGGCATATACTACCATTTGTGAAACTTTTTCTCTTTCAACATGTACATATCGAACCTTCCCAAGAGACCTATCAAACTCCTTTCTCATAGTACGTCTCTGGGCAACTTGTTTGCAGAAATGTTCCTCTTCTTTTTGAGATTTAAGATTTGTTTTACCTGTTTTCATAATTGCCTCTCGAATGTTACCTTTAGAGTCAATAATTGCAGCAAATCTCATTTTAGCATCCAAATTAATGATTTTTTGAACGATTTCAAGCAGATCGACTGTCTTTGCTGCCATATGTAATAGAAAAATTCCCAGGCAAATATAATCTAATAAAAATAATATGAGATCTTAGAATAACTAATACAGGAAGAGATTTCGCACATACATAGAAAATATGAACACGTCAATTTTCAAAGTTTTAGAAGAATTAGAAAATCAATCATCATTAGAAAAATCAAGACAAGTAGATGTTCCAGCAGATGAAAGAATGTTGGCAATAACAAAAGAAACAGGTGAACTCCTAAACATGATGATACGCCTAAAAAATGCAAAAAATGTCTTAGAGATTGGAATGTCTGTAGGGTATTCCACCATATGGTGTGCAGAAGCAATTGCTGAAAATGGAGGTAAAATAATAACAATAGAACAAAATCCAAAAAAGATTATCAAGGCAAATGCAAATTTTCAAAATGCAAATATTTTAGACATCATCACAATAAAAGAGGGGTTAGCAATGCAGATACTACGAGAGTTCAGTTTACAAGAAAAATACAAAGAATTTTTTGATTTTGTGTTAATAGATGCAGACAAAGAAAATGTTATTGAATATTTTGATATGATTTTACCATTAGTGTCAGTAGGAGGGGTAATTGTCACAGATAATATACTATACCCTGAAAAATACAAAGAAGATATGAAGAAATATTCATCACACATACGTGCAAACAAAAATGTCAGAACCATAACATCACCAATAGGAAATGGGGAAGAAATTACAATAAAGTTAAGATGATTTTTTCTTTGTCTTTTTTACTGTTTTAGATACAGGCTTTTTGTTAGATTTTTTAGCAGAATGTTTTGAACTTAATGATTTTAGTTTCTTGTCTTTAGATGCAATTTGTTGTTTTAGTTTTTGTTGTTGTTTTTTTAGTTTTTGATTTTTTAGTTTAATTTGTTGTTCAGTCTTTTCACGTTTTTTCTTAAGGGATTCATAGGTTTTTTCTTCTTGTTTGAGTTGTTTCACTAGTTTTTCATGGGATTTTAGTCGTTCTTTTTCTTCTTTTGTTTTTTTGGCAATCAATTCTTTTTCTTTAGATATAGTATTAATGAGATTAAGACGTTCTTCTTTTGATTTTATCAAATCAGCCTCTTGTGATTTTATTAAATTTTTGAGTTTTTCAGATTCTGCAAATTTTGCTTTTTCTTCTTTTACTTGGGAAACAATAAGATCATACTCTTTTTTGGTTTTCTCTAAGTCATTTTGCTTTAATTTAATTTCATTTGCAATGGATGCTTGTTCAAATAAGCGAGATTTTTGCTCTTCAATCATCTTTGCAAGCAAAGTTTGTTCTGTTGCAACTTGTTTTTCTATTTTTTCTTGTTCAAGTTGTGCTTGAACCAATTGTCTTTTTTGTTTCGAGAGTTCTTTGGCAATCTTTGTTTTTTCAGAATTAATATTTTTGATAATGTTTGCTCTTTCTTTTTTGACTTTGGCTAGTTCTTCTTTTTGAGCAATGATTTCCTCAGATAGTTTTGTTTGACTTTGAATTTTTAGTCTTTCTTCTTGAATTTGTGCTTCAAGGGTAGCTTTTTCTTGAGTTACTTTTTGTTCATATTCTTTTCTATGAGACATTAACTGTGTTAATTTTGAGCGATGTGTATCGATTTCACTTGAAATTAATTTTTGTTTTTGGATTTTTTCTTCTTCTTTACGAATATCATTTGAAATTTTTTCCATTTCAGTAGACTCTGGTGTAGAGTCCCAGCCTTTGGGCATTGTTCCTCTTGTAATTTTTGGTTCAGGTATAGGTTTAGGTGGGGGCGGAGGGATTGATTCAATCTTTTGAGGTTCAGAAACAATTACTGTTTCTTCTTGTTGATGTGGAATAGGTTCATTGAGTTTTGATTCAAGATATGTAACATCAGAATGATAAAGAGTTTTGTTGTTTGAAATCATATCAAAGATATGCTGTAATCGTCCTGGATCACCATTTCCAGAATCAATTAAGGCTTGGATTTTTGGTAAAACATCATTTTCAGTAACAGGCTCGGGTTTTTCTTCAAGACTAATTGAGGATTCCAGTTTTTTCTCAAGATACATTTGATCAGAATGGTATAGTGGCCGATTACTTTTGAGACATTCAAGGATATGATAGAGTCTACCCGGATCACCATTTCCAGAATCAATTAAGGCTTGTACATTTTCAATTGTTTGAGATAGAGTCAATTGAGACATTTCTTTGCCTGTTGCTAATTTTGTTCTAGTCTAGTAAAAATAACTTTTTAAAAAAAATTCACCTGAGCATAAATTTTAGGTGATTTATTAATCAGAAAATCAACTACACAGTGTGAAGACAGGAATTCCAATGATCTTTGTGGGAGGAGGGATGTTTTTTGCAGGATTGATAATGTTTTATTCGATAGAACTAGGCCAAATTGAACCTACTTTGAGATTAATCAAGAATGTTGGAACATTTGTAGGTCTTAGTGGAATTGGAGTTGGAGTAGCAGGAATTTTGCTATATCTAATTAGTCGAAATCAACCACCAATTCAAGAAAGCTTTGAATCAAAAGAAGGGTTTGATAAATAATTTAGAATTTGTAATCTTGGGACAACTAAATTATATCACATTAATTACAATTTGAAATATGACTGAAAAAGTATGGATTGGTGCAATTTTTCTCAAAGATGAAGGAGGATATGAAATTCTATTAAAATCATTAGAACATTATCGAAAAAGATTGAGAACTATTGGACAAAGTCCAGAACTAAAAGATTCAGCAGCAATGTTTGCATCAGTTTTAAATCAACAAGCAATGAAAACAGTTCCAAAAATCGACGAAGTGGTTGAAAAGATCAAAAATAGCATTAATGATATTCAAGCAGTCAAAAATCTAAGTGACGAAGTTCCATTTTTTGAAAAAGCGTTGATGTGTTATGAATCAGATATTGACAAGGCACAAAATACAGGGCACGAATATTTTCTAAAACTAGTAGGAGATTTGGCAGTAGCAAAAAATGATTTAGATATTATAAAGATAGCATTAAAGAAAATAAAAGAATATTCTGAATAATGTTAGCGTCCTTGTAAATACCAATCAAGGTAGGGAGTTAGCGCTTTGCATTGTTTCTTTTTCTCAGATTCATCTTCAACATCTAAAATTTTTTGAATTTTTCCATCTAGATATTCAGAGGTTAAATTACTCTTAAACTGAGGCTGAATTTGTTTTAAAACATCAACAAATTCATCTGAAGATGTACTTTCAAAGTTTTCTAATATTTTAGAAACTTTTTCATCTAACGACATGACAATGATTCAAAGATTACCCATTATAATTTTACTAATCAAGAACATCATCATCATCCCAAGTCAATCGAAATCTTCCAGTAACTCGGAACATCTGTATTTTTCCACCTTTTTTAAAATTGAGTTTGTAAAAATTATGAGAAGCGTCATCTATCTCCAGTGAGACATTTTCTTTTTTTGTTTGAAAAATGATTGGATCATTTGAAATTTGATTCCAATCACTGTCATCAAAATCCATGTAAAATTTTGTATAGAGTAATCCCATAAATCATCTAAAACGAACCTGAATAAATAACTAAAGAATGGACTATTTACCTGATGAATTTTTTGGTACAATAACTCCTAGAAAGCTAGTAATTGTAGGAAGTAATAATTCAGAATCCTTGTCATTTTGGATGATCTCATAAACTTGATAGATTAACTGTTGAATTGACAGATGTTCATCTCGATATAGTGTTTTTTTAGGATTTTTTATGGAATCTAGAATTGTAAAACCATTATCAGTTTGAAGTAGTTGTTTCAAAAGCAAATTTGAAGTATGTATTTTTTCATCAATGTCTTTGTGAGGGAAATCAGTTTCTAATCGCTTGATTTGTATTTTGAGATCATGAAAAGAGTTGTTTGTAGTTTGTTCAATATGTTGAGCAGCTTTATGAGCATAGTTTTCAGTAATACGATAAAATTTCATGTTTTTTTCAGCATTTACAAAAATGATTTCTTTTTCCATAAGAGAATCCCGAGTCTTTTCAAACGTAGTCTTTGCCATAAATTTTGGAACAACTAGTTTCATGAGAGCATTGTGATGTAGTTTGGGATTTTCTTTGATATGTTCTAGAAGAATTCTTTCACGCTCATATATCATTAAGGTAGGCTCAGATTGACTCATTATATCTAGGTCAACCTATTATTAGTAGGTCAACTATTAAAAAATTTCGAATTAGGCACTGAAAAGATTCAGGTAAATTGTATAAAAAAATTTGGCACATACATTTAGATCCAAGAAGAAATAGATAGATTGTGAGATGGGCACGCAGGAACTAACCAGTGAACAGAAAGAAGAGATTCAACAAAAAATCATTGATGCATGTAAAAAAGACGTAGGACACGTTCAAAAAATATGCTCAGAGATTTAGAATTGAGCCTAATTAAAAATTAGGTGAAAATCTATTTTATATTTAAATTCAGGAAAAAAGGCCGATCTGTGTGATTCGAGGGGCAGTAATTGCAGTTTCAGCATTATTCATCATAGGGTTTGTAACTCCAGGATTTGCTCAAACAGATTCTGAGATATTTCCAGAGTGGATAAAGACCACCATAAAATTTTGGTCAGAGGGGATGATGACGGACATTGAATTAAAAAATGCATTAGAATACATGATTAAAAATAAAATCATTGTAATTGATGAGCCTTCAAAAGGAATTGGAGGCATATTACCAACAGAGGATCAAAAAATTATTTCTGGAGTCTCATTTGTAGGATTGAATTTATCAGATGTTAATTTTGTTGGTGCCAAAGTAATTGATGTTGATTTTACAGGAGCTGACTTGTCTGGAAAAGATTTTACATGGACTACATTTCACAATGTAGACTTTACAAATACAAATCTTAGTGATACCAATCTATCAAAACAAAATTTGTCAGGTTTGACTTTAAAGGGGACAATTTTGAAAAACTCTGACTTGAGTGATTCAAATTTAGAAGGAGTAATTTTTGATAATGTTGATCTTTCAAATACAAACTTACAAAATTCAAACTTGAAAGAAATTACAATGAAAAACTCCATTCTAACAAATGCAAATCTTGAAAAAGTCAATTTACTAAAAAGTACAATTAGTCAAACCAGACTAGATGAAACAAATCTAAAAAATGCCATACTCAGAGATAGTAATCTTAGTTGGTCAATGTTTGATCATGCAGATTTAACAGGAGCCGATTTATCAAATGCAAAATTTGAAAATACAAACTTTAGATTGGTTAATTTCCAAAATGCTAAACTAGATGGAGTAGACTTTAGAGATGCAACATTAGAGGAAGCCAATTTATCAAATGCAAAATTAATGGATTCTAATTTGGCTGATATGAAATTAAATAAAATTAATTTGTCAGGTGCCAATCTGACAGGTTCAGACATATCAAATTCCCTGTTTATTGAGGCCAATTTGGTTAATTCTGACTTTGATTTCTCAAATGCCAAAGGGGCAGATTTTAGATGGGCAGATATGACAAATTCTAGATGGAATAATTCAGATTTATCAAATGCAGATCTCAGTAATACAGACATGACATTTTCAATAATTGATGGTGCAAATACTACAAATGCAGTAATAACGGACACAATATTCACAGATGTTGAAATCACTGAATCACAAGTAAGTGGATTTATCAACGAATGTAAAATAAAATCATTTTCAAATTTGATTGGTTGTGATTTATCAGGAGAATCTTTATCAGAAATTCAAATAAATAATTCAGATTTAAGATTTGCAGATTTATCACATGCAATTTTAGAAAATATTGATCTTTCAAATTCTAATTTGGAGAATTCAAACTTGCAAGGAATAAAATTAATTGACGTTGATTTATCAAATGCTGATTTTAAAAATACAAGAATTAATAATTCTACTCTAAACAATGTGATATTTGCAGATGTTTCATTAAAAGGAATTAATCTAAAAGACAGTAAAATTTCTAATGTTAATTTTGTTGATGTCAATCTAGCAGGAGTTGATATGAGTTTTTCACAAATTTCAGATTCAGATATGACAGGAGCTGATATGACAGGAGCTGATATGCGTTATGCAATTATTGAGAATACAATTGCAAAATATGTTGATTTTACTGATGCCAATCTAGACACAATTACAATTACAAATTCAGACTTGTCTAAATCAAACTTTAAAGGAGTACATCTAAGTCAAGTTAATTTTGATAATGTAAATTTAAAACATACAGATATGACAGGGTTGACTTTGGAAAATAGTAAAATTACAAACTCTGATTTTTCAGATGCAATACTATCTAAAATCAAATTAACAGGTACAAATTTGAAAAATACCATATTTACAAATGCAGAGATTAAGTTTGCCAACCTTGCAGGCGTGGATTTAACAAATGCAGACATGCGTGGAGTTAATCTAGAAGGCTCAATTTTGACTAGTGCAATACTTGTTCAAGCAGATTTTACTGATGCAGACCTTACACTAGCAGATTTGACAAATTCCAATAAACAGTATGCAAAGTTTAATGGAATAATTTCAGTTAATTGTGAAGGATGTCCTTAATTAAAAAAGGGTTTTTTGTAAAAAATTTGAATCTATTCTTTGTTGAAAAAAAGGCAAAATAACATCATGCAAAACATTTCTATTATATCGGCATTATCTGTACTTTTCCTAATTGGAATGACATTTCATGTAATGGCAGAATCTGACCAATATCTACAACTCAAAGAACTATATCATGAACAAAGATGGAATTTGGAAAAAGAATTCAAAGAAAAATTCCAAGAGTCTAGTAAAAAATACCAACAAGAAAAGCAGGTAGTTTATCACAAAATAGATTCTGATCATACACTGACCTCACAACAAATCAGTCAAATGCTCCAAAATACATTCTTAGACTTTGTGGAAAGGCAAGATGATATCAAAGATGAATACACATTACAAGTGGATGCATTAAATGAAAAGTTTGCAATCAAATTTGAACAGTTTGGAGAAAAGATGCCCTTGTGGGTTGAAAAGGTAAGGATTCTATGGGAACAGGGAAAGATATCTGATTTTGAATTTGCAAACTTTTTGTCTTTTGTAATTAACAATGATATAATCAAACTAGAGCAATGGATATTTTCAAAGTATAATGACTAAATTTCAACATTTTGATTAATTGTGATTGTTTTTAGAATCAAGCAATTATGTTAATGGCTCTAGAATTTTTTGAGTATCTGTAAATTGTCTGAATTGAGTAATTTTATTACCTTCAATGTGATACACGTGAGAAAAATCTACATGAAATGATTTGTTACTATTTGATACTCCTGAATACGTTCCAGTTACCATTACATGGTCTTTCATGTCTATGAATTGTTCTGGAACTGCATGAAATTCCTTGAAATTAGACAGCATTTTTGGAAAATACTCTTCAAAGACTGCCTTTTTCCCAACATATGTTCCACCATTTGGCATGCCATCAGCCAACTGCCACTGAATTTTTTCATCACACAAATCAAGGCAAGCATCTTTGTCCTGATTCTTAAAGGCAGTATAGAATAGTTTGATCAATTCAACATTTGACATGAAAGTTTTTTTGAATTTTCATTAATAATTTTTTTCTACATTATAACGATAGTCATATCGCATAATTCGTGACTACGAGTTCAATTATTAGAAATAGAGTCTAAATCCAAACATGCTTAAGTGAACGATAGGAGAAAATGAATAGAAATGACTAAGAAATTACCCCGTGGACACAATATTGGTGGCAGCATTAAACAGAAAAGACGTAAAGAACATAAACAAAATTCTAACTAAAACCACTTTGTAATAGATGAAGTATATTGAAATTATCTTTGTTGGTTTAAACCCCTAAAACTAAGAACGATTAAGTTTATGATTTAGATTATATCGCAAAATTCATTCGTAAAAGGGGGGGATTCTATTTTTATTCTCTGTCGATAAATTCGTCTGCTCTTGGAGGATCTGGAGCAAGTCCTTTTCTCTTTCTAATATCAGCAACTGCTGCTGCCAACATTGATTTTGGAACTTCGGTCCATTCTTTAAATGAAGTATTCCATGTTGCACGTCCTGCAGTTTGACCTCTCATCTCTTCAGATAGTGTAAAGGTCTCAGAAGCTGGAATTTCTCCAGTAACAATACTTGATGCACCTTTTTGAGACATGTCAAGAACTTTACCACGTTTACCAGAAAGAACTGTTGCAACATTTCCAACTAAATCTGTTGGGACACGAACTTCAATTGCCAAGGTTGGTTCTAAGACAGCAGTTCCTGCAGTTAGTAGTGCACCCATACATGCTCTACGTGAAGCAGGTCCTAATTGAGACAAACCTCTGTGAGCAGTATCCTCATGAGGAACAAAGTGAGTAAATGTGAATTTACAATTTCTCATCTGTTCTTTACATAGAGGACCTTCTTTCATTACTTCCTCAAAGCCAGAATTAATAGAATCAGTTGATTCTTGAACAAATTGAACACCTTTTGTTCCGTTAATCAAAACATTACCACGTGAATCAAATTTCATGACTCTCTTGATTGTGTCAGTATCCCATCCAGCACCTTTTAGTAAATCTGCTACAACTTTTTTATCTTTCATATCACTGATTTCACCAGTTCTAAGCATGTGAGCAATTTCAGGTTCTAAGGGTTCAACTTTCATGAAAATCTTGTTGTGTCTGTTTGGAGATTTTGCCATGATAGGCTCACATGCAGCCTTGACAGTTTCTCTGTAGTTGATTAATGGTTCAGAAGTAACAATTTCACATTTTGCATCTTGAATTCTGTGTGTTGCAACATCCAAGTGTAAAACACCCATTCCAGCAACAATAGTTTCGCCACTTTCTTCATCAATCTTTACGACAAGATTTGGGTCTTCAATAGTTAGTTGTCTGAGAATTTCAACTAGTTTAGGTAAATCTTTAGGATGTTTTGGTTCAATTGCAACTTGAACAACTGGTTCTGAAACATATTTGACACCTTCAAACATTGGAATGTCTTTTACAGTAGATAATGTGTTACCTGCTCTAGCTTCAGTTAATCCTAATAATGCAGGAATGTTTCCAGCACCAAGTTCTCCAACTTGTTCTCTTTGGTTTCCCATGAAAAAGTTTACAGATTGAATTCTTCCTTCACGCTTTTCATCTATGATGTTAATTGTTTGACCATCTTTGATTGTTCCAGAGAACAATCTTCCAATTGCAACAGGACCTGCTGCAGGATCTAACACCATGTTTACAATCATCATAATTGTCGGACCAGAATCATCACATGCAAGTAATGCTTTTCCAACATCAGAATCCAAATCACCTTTCCAAATTTGAGGAATTCTGTACTTTACAGCATCCTTAGGAGCAGGATGATGTTTTACAACCATTCCAAGTACTGCATCAGCTAGAGGTGCTTTTTCAACTAGGTCATCAACCTTTTCATTTTGATAAGCATCAATAACATCTTTGAATGTAATTCCTCGTTCTTTCATTAAATCAACATTGATTGCCCATCTGTCTTTTGCAGAACCAAATGTTACACTTGCATCCTGAATAGAGACTTTCCATTTTTCTTTGTATTCAGGTTCAGCATAAGTATCAATTAATTGGTTAAAGTTAGAGACTACTTCTGCAAGTTGTGCTTGCATTTTTTCAGGGGTTAAACGGAGTTCTTTGATGAGTCTATCTACTTTATTGATAAACAATACAGGTTTTACTCTCTCTTCAAGTGCCATTCTAGTGACAGTTTCAGTCTGAGTCATGATACCTTCAACTGCATCACAAACAACTACTGCACCATCAATTGCTCTAAGACTACGAATTACCCTTCCACTAAAGTCTACGTGTCCAGGAGTATCAATCATGTTAATGACATATTCTTTGTCTTTTTGTTGAAAGAGTAGAGTAACATTTGCTTGATAAATTGTAATTCCTCTTTGTTGTTCTTCTTTATCAAAATCCATAGCAAGTGCTTTACCAGCAGCTGAAGGAGCAATGATTCCAGAATAAGCTAAAAGACTATCACTCATGGTAGTTTTTCCATGGTCAACGTGTGCAATTACACCAAAGTTTCGGATCTGATCCTTATTTTTGATAATTTTCATGACATCAGTTGTTGACTTGAATTTTACCATATTCGCAAACCCTAGGATTCAGCTATTAAACCTTAGCCTTCCAAAAAGATCAATAGATCATTTGGTTACTTGCATTACGAATCTTTTTTGCAGTGACAAAATGACAGTCCTTTTTGCGTTTTCTTTTTGCCTCATTTAGTGCAAGAAACTGGGAGAAAAATGTACAGTAAAGTATCTGAGACAATTTCTCAGAAGGCAAACTAGGATGAACTACATGAAGTCCAATTTTTTTTAGATTTTTGGCCAGTTGTTTATTATGAGCGTTTTTTGCTTCAAAAATTATCACAGTATCTCCTTTTTTTGCAGAAAATAATTCCATATGGGAGAACTGCTCTATCCTAGAATAATGTACATCATATCCCATTACTTCATAAAATTTTGCCGCACAAAACATCGCAAGAGGAAATGTAGTAAGATTTCCTAGAACATAGACTTTTTTTGAGATTTTTACTTTTTTAGAGTCAGACTTTGCTTTTTTAAAAATTACATTTGGTTTTTGAATGCATATGGGTTTGACTAGTGAAATGCACGTAAGCATACTTTCTAGAAAAGAGATACTGCCTGCAGTAAACACATCACTGTTTGGAGAGGTTAATAAAATTACATCATCAGATACTCGGGCCAATCTACTATTAGATTTTGAGGTGATTGCAATTGATTTTTTTGCAAATTTGGCAGCTTTTATGTTAGTAATGGTATTGCCAGAAATTGAAACAAAGTAGACATGTTTTGATTTCATCAAATGAGTGTTTTTGTACAAATCTAAAGGATCCATCACTCGTATCAATCCATCGGAGAAAGATTCAGCAAGCATTGATGAAACAAGTGAATCTCCACTACCTGTAAAAATAGTATTTTTTTGAAGAGTTTTAGAAATAGGTTTTTGTTTTTTAAAAGATTTTAGAAAATCAACTTGTAGATGGATATCTTTTTCAAAAGCATCTATTGTGTTCATCAATCAAAATGGATTTTTCGCATATATTAGAAAATCTGTTTAGAGTATGTTTTGATTTTTATTACGACTGACTTTGGTGAATTTATGGAAATTTCAGTAGGTCATACTCCGGATTCAGATGATGCATTCATGTTTTATGGAATGTTTACAGGGAAAGTTCCATCACCAGATTTCAAAGTAAACCATGTAATTGAAGATATTGAAAAATTAAATCGTAAAGCTACAGATCCGCAATTAGACGTCACAGCAGTTTCAGTTCATGCATGTGCATATATCCCAGGATACACAGTATTGCGTAGTGGCGGAAGTTTTGGAATAGGATACGGTCCAATTGTTACTGCAAGAGAAGAGATGACAATTGATGAGATAAAAAAATGCAAAATTGCAATTCCAGGAAAGATGACATCTGCATTTTTACTATTACAATTAATGATTGGAAAATTTGATTATGTTGAAATGAACTTTAGTGACATTCCAGAGGCAGTAAAATCAGGCAAAGTCGATGCTGGTCTAGTAATTCATGAGACACAGTTATCATATGAACAAGAAGGAAACGTCAAAATCTTAGATGTAGGTGAATGGTGGCATAAAACCACAAACGGGCTACCAGTTCCACTGGGAATTAATGTTATGAGAACAGATTTGGGAATGGAAACAATTCACAAATTTGATCAGTATCTTCAGGCATCAATAGAATACGGATTAGAGAATTTAGAAGATGCATTAGAATATGCAATGCAATACTCTAGAGGAAAACCACAAGACTTGATTGAAAAGTTTGTAAAAATGTATGTAAATCAAGTAACTGTTAACATGGGTGAACCAGGAGAAGAATCAATACGTAGATTATTTGATATGGCAAAAGAGAAAAATCTTGTTCCAGATTTTGAATTAAGTATTGCCATCAAGTAATTATATAACAAAAGAGCAAAAAAATCATGGGAGACGGTATTGGTGGAGCAGTTATTAACATTCTTACAAACAATGCTTTTGAATTACTAATCAGTCACACTAGAAAAGACAATCAAGAAGAATATGGTAAAGTAGAAAAAATAATCATGAGTAAAATTGACGATCCTGACCAACCACAATACGAAGAAAAAACAAGAGAAGACTTAGAAAGAGCATTGAAAGGAAAATTTGTTTCATGTAATGTACAATACAGAGATAAAAAAACAGATGCACTTGTTTGTAATGTATTTGTACAAAAACCACCAGAAGGATTTTAGAAAAATAGGCGTGACAGTTGTCATTTTATTAAATTACAAACGATCTTATATTTAACTCACTAAACCAGAATAATGTTGAGGGGCATTGGTGCAAGTAAGATTATTAGGATTATTGGTATTGGTGGGAACCATACCTATTTCAGGAATAAATTTTGCAGAAGCTCAAACTGAAGAAGTTCCAGAGTGGATAAAGAAGACTTTGGAGTTATGGTCAAGTGGAGAAATATCAAATGAAGAATTTGTAAGGGCAATTGATTACTTGTCTCAAAAAGGAATTGTAAAGATTTCATCTACTACAGATAAAGAACTGAAAAGAGATGTAGAGTATCTAAAGGCAAAAGCAGAGGTATTCCAAGAAGAAGTCAAAGAATTAAGAGATGAGAATGAAGAGTACAGGATACTATTAAAAAGTCAGGAAATGAGTAATTCAAACCAATTTCCAACATCAATGTCATCAATTTTTGATGAATATCAAGCATTAAAAAAAGAAGTTGAGAGATTAAGAGAGACAAACAAAAAAATGTCAACTAATATCGATGCATGGGTAGCAAATCTAGATCCAGAAACAACTGTTTCAGGAAATTCTAATGATGAAGGATTGGTCAAAGTCAAAGCAAATGTAATTGAGGAATTAAATAACTTAAAAATTGAAAATAAAAAATTACAAAATGAAATCACAATGTTAGATGAGAAAAGAGATTACTATGAAGACAATATTGAATTATTAAAAATTGAAAACGAGAATAAGCAGCAACTAATCTCAATTCTTAAAGAAAAGAATCAAGAAAATAGAATGAGTGCTAATGAGTTAATTCAAAGTAAAGAAGCATACGAATCACTAATTACAAAATTAAAAAATGATAACTTTATTCAAAAACAAAAAATGATCGAATATGAAAATAAAATAAAATCATTTGATGAGACAATAAAGCAAATTAGTGGAGAAAAAATACAAACAGACGAAACAGTTGCTAGTTTAAAAAATAAAAATTCAGGATACATTAATGTCATTAATCAATTAGAAAATCTAAACCAAGAACAAAAATTAGAATTAGCCTCAATAACTAATGAACTTGTGAATGCTAATGGGTTAATAGAGAATTTTGTAGTAGAAATTCAAAATTATGAGAGCAAAATAGGCACACTAAAAGACGAAAATAGACAACAAAAAAATAGAATCAAACAACTTGGAATTGAAAATGCAGTATATGAGGATAAGATTTCCGAATTAGAGTTATCAAATATTGAGCAAAGAAAAACATTGATGGGAATAATGAATGATGCAGAAGAGTCAAATGAATTTGCAACAGTATTAAATTCTAGACTATCAGAATTCCAAAAAATAGTTAAAGAATTAGAAGATGAGAATGAACAATACAAAACAACCATACATAAATTAGAAAATGAGAATACTGAAAAGAATACTACATTAATTTTAATGAAAAACGAGTTTGACAAAATGAGTCAACTAGTAAACGAATTAAATTCCAAAGTTGACAAATACAAAAACACTATTCAAATTCTAGAAGACGAGAATAATCTAATCAAAAATGACATGATAACAATAAATGATAAGAGTATATCAGAATATGAATTATTAGTCAGACAACTTCAAGGAGAAAAAAATACTCAACATGAAAACATTACTTTAATGAAAATTGAAATTGATGAATCAAATGAGTTAATCAATTCCCTAAATTCAAAGATTGTAAGTTATGAAAAACAACTTAGTCTAGTTGAAGAAGAAAATTCACAATATAGAAATCAAATTACACATTTGAAAAGTGCCAGTGAATCTCAACAAGATTCCTTGAGTTCATTTAACAATGCAATAGATGAAAATGATGAAATGATCAAACTATTAGCAAATGAAAATAAAATGTACCAAAATACAATAGATAAACTCAAAGAAGAAAACAGAATGCTAGAAAAGAAAGTAAGTACAGTTTCAAATGAAAATACAGATGGTTTAATCACAATATCAGAAATTGAATCAGAAAATAAAGAAATGAGAAAACAAGTAGAATTTTTGCAATCAGAAATCAGAGAAAAGCATGAACAGATTCAAAATCTAAAACATATTCAAGAAGAAAAAGATGCCAAATATGAACAAATTCAGGCACAAATGGCAACAAAACAACCAGTAAATGAACCATTAGTCAATATAACAAATGAAAAAGAAAATGATGCGTTGATTGTTGAGTTGAATTATCTTAAAGCAAAGAATCTAGTCAATGATGAAGAGATAGATACACTTAGGGCAGAAAATGAAGAGTACAGAGTTTTGTTGAACTTGCTAAAGAAAGGTGAGAGTTCATTTACAGGAATTCAAAATGCAGAGTATGATAAAATAGATAATGGTCAGGGAGTTATAGTGTACAACAACGCAAATCCAGAAAAAACATTACCAAGTGATTGGATAGCACGAGTAGATAACTCACAGACATACCCAATTTACATTGAAAAAACTCCTTCATGGTCAAAAGATATGTCAATAGAAGTTCAGGAAGCTTTGAAGTTTTGGGAATTAACTGCAGATGTAAAATTTGAAATTGTTGATGCTCCATCATTTGAAATTACTACAATTAATTGGGAACGAGAGTTAAAGAATGGATATGATGGATATGTAGTTGGACAAACAAATGTTTCAATAGGATTAGGCAGTAGTAATTGTGATGGACAATGGAAAGCATACAGTTCAGAGTCTATAAAGAATATTTTGATTCATGAAATAGGCCACACAGTAGGATTAGGTCATGCAGTGAGTAAATCAAATATAATGTATCCAATGATTCAAGATGCAAAATTTGCACCAATTGAAAAAATAGTAACAATTCCCCAAGACGGATCTGTTTTCATAAAAGGATGTTCATTTAGTGCAGATCCTGTTTACAAATACAATGTTAAAGTTAGCGAATCAAAGACTGCAGATATTTTCTTTGTCCCATCAGTTGATGAAAAATACAAAGTAGACTCAGGAATGACTTTTGACTATTATTCAGACATTAATTGTATAGGATTAGAAAAATCATACAAAAATGGTTCTTGCAAAGTAGCAGATTCTGCAGGCATATTGATAATTAATTCAGGAGATCAAGGCACAATTTCCTTGAAAATACACCTAGAAGAGCAATAAAATAAGAAATTCCCAAATCCAATTTCCTAATATATGATAAATTCAGAATAATATCAGATTGGTGTTAATTGATAAAAAAATTTTTGCAGGAGGTATTGCAATGATTATTGCAGGAGTTGTTATTGGAGTAACAACAGGTGAAGGACCAACCGGTCATGTAGGAATGACTGAAGAAGAAATTATTGATTTAATGATAGCCGAAGATGAAAACCAAGCTTTGCAGTTATTGTATGGATTGTTAATTGGTGTGGGTTTTTTGTTAGTTTTGATAAGTTTTGGGGCAAGACGTAAGAAAGGTAGTGCAAAAAGAACAGAGAAAAAACCGGCAGAGTAATTCAAACTTTTTTATCTCAAATAAATAAAGAAAAGAAATGATTCATGCAGAAATTAGCATTTATCCAATGGCAACAAAAACAACTAGTGCAAGTTTTTACATTGCAAAAGCAATAGAATCAATTCAAAAAATTGAGAATCTCAAATACGAAGTTAACGCCATGGGAACTATTTTAGAATCAAACGATATGGATGTAATCAACAAAGCTACAAAACAAATGACTGAAACAGTACATAATTTAGGGATTAAAAGAGTAGAAGTTGTAATTAAAATAGATTCAAGAAAAGATAAAGAACAAAGCGGAGAAGAAAAATTAGAATCTATTAAAAAACATCTAAATTAAAAATTCTTTAAAATTCCAAAATGAGTATTTCTTTGTGCAGGAGTACGACCAATTTCTTTTACCATAGTTGCAAGTTCATCAACTGAAGAGCTAGTTGCTTTACCTGCAGCACGATAGATTTCTTCAGAAAAGGCAGTACCGACTAAATCACTTCCACCATTAGACAAGGCTACTTGAGCAAGTTTCTTGCCATATGCTACCCAATAAACAGAAATGTTATTGAGATAATTTGCAAGCATGAGTCTAGATAATGCAATCACTCTCAAGTCATATACAGAAGAGCATTCATTATTGACCAAGTGTTTTTGTTCTAGTTCTGTGTTATCTAAGCTGAATTTCAAAGGAATAAGTGTAATGAATCCATTTGTTTTCTTTTGTAAATCACGAATTTTGATTAAATGATCAACAATGTGTTCAGGTTTTTCAATATGTCCATAAAGCATAGTTACATTACTTTGAATTCCCATATTATGTGCCTCTTCAATTACATCTAACCATTCTTGTCCAGTACATTTTCCTCTAACAATCTCTTTTCGAATTTCAGGATGAAACAACTCTGCACCGCCACCAGGCATTGAATCCAATCCCGCGTCTTTTAGACGAGATAAAATTTCTTTAGTAGAATTTTTTGTAAGTTTTGATAAATAAAAAATTTCTGCAGCAGTTAATGCTTTAATGTTTAATTGAGGATGATGTTTCTTTATTGTTTTCATCATGTCTTCATAATATTCAAGAGGAAGTTTTGGGTGAAATCCTCCAACAATATGTACTTCAGTTGCTCCCATTTGTTTTGCAATTCCAACACGTTGTTCAATTTCTTGGGGGGTTAATGTGTAAGCATCTTCAGCACCATCTTTTCTATAAAATGCACACATCTGACAACTTGCAGCGCAGACATTAGTGTAGTTCATGTAATAAGATGCTGCAAAAGTTACAGTATCCCCAACTAGTTCTTTTCTTCTGGCATCAGCTACTGCACCAAGCAAATGTAAATTATCATAATTCATTAATTCTAAACCATCTTTATAGGATAATTCTTGGCCAGCAATTGCGCGATCTAGTGCCTGAGAATCTCCTGCCAGTTGTTCTAACATATCATTAGGTGTCTCCATCATGATATATTCCTTAGTCAGGCTCAAGAAATAAGTACTCAAATGAGAATATCAAAACATGGTACTTCCTTTAGTAGATGAACACAAGCCAAAGTGTTATCTATGCCATGAAGGATTTGAAAATTTAGAAGGTCTTAGAGAACATCAAAATTCAAAGCATAAAGAGTTCTTTGAATCACATGAAAAAGAAATGAACAAAGAACCTGCACCGGGCGATGTTACTGTGTTTTAATTTTATTATCATTAATAGATTTTAGTAAATTTTGAGCCATATCTTTTGAAATACTAGCCAAATCAAATTCTTTGTCAATAGATAACGCTTTTTTGAAATGTTTTATAGCTTCTTGTAATTTCCCAGTTTCTCCTAAAGATAGTCCTTTGTATGCTAATGCCATTGCACATTTTTTATCAATTTTTAAAATACCATCATAGCATTCCATTGCTTTATCATATTTTTGATCAGAATGCAATGCAGTTCCTTTGTTTAATAACGCATCAATATTTGTGGGTGAAATTTGTAACGCCTTATCATATGTTCTAATTGCAAGTTTTATCCGACCCATATTCTGTAAAGTCACTCCTTTATCAATTAAGGCACCAATGTTGGAAGGATCATTCTTCAATACAAGATCATAAAGGTGGATAGCATCATGAAAATTACCATCTTCAACACATTCATAGGCCTCAGCTAACATTCGTTTTGTATCATTCAATAAAGAAGATAATATTTTGTTAATAATATAGATTCACTATTTGTCAACACCAGATCAAGAAGCATTTCTATCACGAGGATCAATATTTAGAGATTTGTTAAAACATTCCATTGCCTCTTCATATCTTCCAAGACTTCGTAATGCTATACCTTTGTAATTCCACAAGTCAGGATCATCTTGATTCAAAAGTAGTGCGTGCTCAAAGAACCCAAGCGCATCATCAAATTTCCCATCTTCAAGTAAAACTTTACCTTGAGATACAAGCTCTTGAATTTTGTCCACAATGAATGTAATTTTGTATTTGTATTAAATTTGAAAGAGTATAGAAAAAAATTGAGCCTATTAAATTAAACAAATTTTTAGTTATTTAGTGAAAATTTAAATAAATTTTTCCATCATGTATAATGTGAATTTAGATAAAACAGATGAGAAGATTTTGAGGAATCTAATGGTAGATGCTCGATTATCAGCAAGACAACTAGCACTAAAACTTGGAATGTCAACTGTGACAGTTTTATCAAGAATTAAAAAAATGGAGAAAGATAATATCATTAACGGATATACTGCAATAATTGATCATGAGAAACTAGGGTATTCACTTACTGCAATAATTGAAATCATTGCAAAAAAGGACATAATAGATATCGAAGAAAAAATTTCAAAGTTTGAAAATGTTTGTGGAGTTTATGACATTACAGGTTCAACAGACACAATAATTATTGCAAAATTCAAAGAGAGAGATGGATTAAGTAAATTTGTCAAAGAACTTGCTTCCATTCCTAATGTGGAAAATACAATCACACATGTAGTATTAAATACAGCAAAAGAAGATTTTAGATTATCATAGTGAAGAAGAATTGAGATTTGTAAGTATTTTTCTAATTTCAGCAGTTTTGTTTTTAGTTCAATCATCACACGGTCAAGAAAAAGAATTAGATATGGATCTTGAAGTGACAGATGAAGAAAAAATCATACTGTTTGGTGGATTTACAATAGCAGTAATTGGTTTGTTTTTATTTTTAGCAAGAGATATCATTCTAAGAAGAAAAACGTCATATGATAAAGAAGAATTAGAATCAAAAAAAGACAAAACACATGAGAAATATCAATCAGATTGGGGAGACGATTATGAAGAGATTGGAAAGAGGAGAAACACGATTAAAGATAAAGAGTTCAGAGAGGCTGTCAGAAATGATACGCTTCCAAACTATTATGAAGTATTAGGAGTATCAAGATATGCAACACAAGAAGAGATAAAGAAAAGCTTTAGAGAACTTGCAAAAAAGACACATCCAGATAAAACAAAAAAAGATTCTGAAGAAGAAATGTCAAAATTAAACAAAGCATATGAAGTTCTTTCTGATGAGGACAGTAGAGAAAGATACGACAGATATTTTGTAGATTAAATAGATTCTAGTTTTACAATAATCATACTAAGTTCTATAGAATCAGGAGTCTGAACACTATTTGTCAGATTTGTAGAAATCTCCAAATTTTTTTGATTTCCTTTAGTATCCATAGTAGCGGTAATTTTTAATTCACCAAATTCAGTGTTGGGCCCAAGCATCTTCTTTGTAAGTAGTGGCACAACAGAAAGATCTTCAACGGTTCCTTTCATTTTATATGCAAATTTTTCTGAAAAATATACCCCTCCACGAGTGGTAGGTTTGTTTACGGGAATTGAAGAATGAGTTACTTGAACATTAGTAAGAGAGTATGAGTTATCTTTTAAATGAAGACTAAATTGTGGCGAGCCTGATTTAGTAAAATCAATTAATGAATTTAAGAGAACTTCATCTACAGCCATTTAAAAATAAAAAAATCATAATTCTATTGAATCTTTCTACAAAAGAAAACTTTTTTTCAGATCATCTTTAAAAAGAACAAAAAGATTGTCTGGTTATGCAATTATTTGCAAATACTCAAGTCATGAGAAATAATATTCTTGATTTGCTAATAGAAAACAGATTAGAAGATGATTGTTATGTTGAAATGTTAGATTACACCATTGATTTGTTTGAAAGTAGAGGTCTTGGAAGAGATTATTATGGATACCACAATATCAATCATGAATTAGAAGTTACATATTTTTCATTATTAGCTACAAAACAAGAAAAAATAAAATTTACACATGAAGATGTAAAATATCTATATGTTGCAGCATTATTTCATGACTTTGATCCAGAAAAAAGTGTTGATAAACCACATGAAGAAAGTGTGTTAAAATTTATTTCAACAGACAGAAAGCTTAGTCAATTAATTAAAACTGCAAATATTGATTTAGAAATTATCAAGGTTTTGATTTTAAGAACAACATATCCTTGGATGGGAGAACTAAAGAAAAATGCTGAAGCACAAATCAAACAATGTTTCCATAATTCAGAATTGACAAGAAACAACATAGAATATCAAAAGCACATTATGAATATTGGGTGGTATTTGACAGTAGTAGATCGAATCAGCGGTTATGCATTAGGGGATTTTTCAAAGGCCATGGAGATGGCAAAAATGAATGCACACGCCCTGGCGTGGAGACCATCATTAATTGTGAGAAGTGCTGTGGCATATTTTGAAGAGTTACTCAACAAAGAAACAGACATGGTAAAACCAGTTCTCAAAGTAATTTCAAATGAAATGAGAAAGAACTTTTTTGATACAGTTTTATCATTTATGAGAATTAGACAACAGGAAATTACCATTCAAGCAGATTGTGCATACAAGAATCTAAGACTAGTTCCAACCATAGAATGCATGAAAACTAGAAATGATCCAGAGTTCATAAACTCATTACATGAGATTTTACTAGAATTGCCAAGACCACTGCAATTCTTGAACAATTTTGAAAAATCAGTAAAAGACCCAGATACAATCATCACCACATTAAGATTAAATGGAAAAAATGGAGAAATTGTTGGATACGCAAAAGGTGGATCACTAGAAAATTACAATCTAAGAGAAGAAATCAGAGATGAAAATTATGGTTTAGGAAACACAGTATTCCTAGAACCAATTGCAGTAAAAATGGGGTATTGGGGATTAAAAGGAGGAAGTGAGATGCGCCACATGTTTGTAATGCAAGCACATTCTAAAAAATTCAAGTATCTCACAAGTTTTGCGTTAAGAGATGTGATTAATGCAAGAATAGAAAAAGAACAAGCAGAATTTGTAGCACAGTTTGATCCTGAACGATGGGATTATTATCGAATCAAAATTTAGATTCATTAAATGAATTCAATAGAAAAACGATTGTCAGACGTTATTGATGGAGAAGTTCATTCAGAAAATGAGTTCAAAAAATTTTATTCAGTTGATGCAAGCTCATATCAGATAATTCCAAAAATAATAGTTATTCCGAAAAATGAAAAAGATGTAATTAACACAATAAAAATTGCAAAAAAATTCAAGACTTCAGTAACTGTGCGTGGTGCAGGCACAGGTCTAGTGGGCAGTGCATTAAACAATGGAATTATTTTAGATATGAAAAACTTTGATTCAATTAAAATTAAAGAAAAATATGTAATAGTTGGTCCAGGTGTAGTCAAAGGAAAGTTAGACAAAGCATTAGAGAAAAATAAAAAATTTTTTCCACCAAATCCTTCAATTGGATCATTTTGTTCAATTGGAGGAATGATTGGAAATAATTCTAGTGGTAGCAGGAGTTTGAAATACGGAAGTGTAATAGACAATGTAATTGAAGTAACAATCATTGATGGAAATGGAAATAAAATTATTCTTCCTAAAGACAAAAATGTTTCAGACAAGATTCAAAAGAAAATAAAAATTAATACCAAAAAAATTCCCAATGTTTCAAAAAACTCATCAGGATATAGAATAGATAAAATTGCATCAATAAAAGACACTCATAAAATTATTATCGGTTCAGAAGGAACATTGGGAGTTGTTACATCTGTAAAATTAAAAATAAAAAATATTCCAAAGAAACGAATTTTATTTGTCATATCATATAATTCCATAAAAAATGCAATTAAAGACTGCATACGTGTAAACAGTACATACCCATCAGCAATAGAATTTGTAGACAAAACAACACTCAAACAAATTGATTTTAAATTTCAAAACAATACAAAATGTTTACTTTTTGTAGAATATGATGAAAAAATCAATCAAAATAATAGAAAAATCGAATCATTAATTTCAGGAAAAATTGTTAAAAAGTTAACAAAAAAACAAGATATTCATCAATGGTGGAAATATCGAGATTCATCACTGTTTTACAGCCTCAAAAGCATAAAAAAAGAAAATAGAATCCCACACGTAATTGAGGATGCAGCAGTCCCCATTGAAAGATTATCAGAATTATTTTCAATACTAGAAAAAATTAGTAAAAAATTCAAAACAAAATCAATTGTGTATGGACACATTGGAAATGGTAATTTGCACGTTAGACTAATTGGAGAAAGAAAAAAACTATCACTAGTCAAAAATATTGCAACATATTATTTTGATGAAATTATCAAAATTGGAGGGACTATAACTGCAGAACATGGAGACGGATTAGCACGTTCAGAATTTATTAAAAAACAATATGGAAAAACAAATTATCAAACATTTCAAGAAATAAAGAGGTTGTTTGATCCAAAAAATGTTTTGAATCCAGGAAAAATAATTAATGACAAAAGTACAATTATCAAAAATTTTGAAAAATTATAACATGTGACAAGTTTTCACAGACAATATTACAAAACTAATGAATAATTCAATTACATTTTTAGTAATAAAATAGAGATATCATCAAAAATAAACACAGTTATGGATCAAAGATGAAAACAAAAATTGAAACAAAAACAATAATTATTTAAAAAATATGTAGAATTTGTTCCTAATTTGATCAAAATAACAGCCAATACGAAAAAAATAGTTCTAAAACACAATAAGTAAGATCGGAGGTTTGCCTATTTGTGAAAAAAGTTCAACAAGTTCTTGCTAATAGAACCTTGAGCCCAGTGAACATATGACAATAGGATATTGCGTAAAGTGCCGAGACAAACGAGAAATCGGTGGCGCTAAACCATACACAATGAAAAATGGTAAACCTGCAATCAAAGGCACTTGCCCAACATGTAGTACAGCCATTTTTAGAATCGGTAGAGGATAAATTTCTAATTTAGGAATTTAATACTGCCATTCGTCAGTAAGGCCATTCCATAGCGAACGCATAGGGGATGGATCTTTTTCTATTTCTTCAGTAATTCTATTTTTTAATACAAAAAAGAAATTTTCCAAGGCATCCACACCACCGTCATCATACAATTCACGGCCGATTTCAGAAATTCGTTTATGTTTTTCAGATATTTCAGAAGAATCAGGGTTTTGCAAACAAAAGGTCATCAAATCAATTAGTTCTTCTTCAAGCATGAAATCCATATAGAAATATCAGATTTTGATCAAATTTAGGTTTTAGGAAAAGAGAAAAAGAGATTATTTGAGGCGCTTGTAAATCTCTTTGAATTCTAGGGACATACTATATGACAAGTTAAGTAAATGAACAAGTTGATTCATTGATGTTTTATCATGTCCAAGTTGTCTTAGGATAGTTAACGCTTTTTGTGGAGAACTAGACAATAATGGATTTTGTCCAGACCAAGTCTTAAATGCCTCCTCCACATCTAGACTAAAGTTCAAAACAAATTCTTTCCAGTTTGGCATTGTTTTGAGAGCTTTTTCAGTTAACAGAACTTGAGATAATTCTCTAAATTCATTTTTTCTATCAATGTATAACATGTCTAAAGCTTGCTTGATTTTTTCTTCTTGATATTCAGGTACATTCAGCATGTACATTCCTGCAATACTCATACGTTATTATTCACATAATTCAAGATAAACAATATAGTTGATTTTCTGAAAATTTGTAAGAATTTTCAAATAAAATTAAACAAATGTAAGAAAATAAAAAAGAAGGTCTATTGGAATGGGTCAATAAATGGACAGTTAACAATATGATCACTGTCCATTGGACGTGCAATACCAATATCGATCAAGCCAGCTTCTCTGTATGCATTCAAATCATCAATGGTTTCTAACAATTGTGCATTTTCTGGACTAGTCCAACCTGTCATGAAGATTCTCCACATAGGAGAATAGTTTTCATCACCAGGAGCCCCTGCAGCAATTCCTGCTTGGAATCCCAAAGGACCAGAACCAGTCAAACCATTTTTGAATTGAAATAGATCAACGGCTGCTGAATTTGCAATTAAACTTGCAGATGTTGGAGAACTAACAACACCCATCATACCTGCAGGGCCACTTGGAGTAGCATCTGTTACAATGTAATAGATGGTTCTACCATCAGGACCCCATCCACGATGAGCTATGAAAGTTACATTCATCTCTTCTGTATCAATATCAAGAACTTGTCCGCCACCATAAGGAGTTTCATCAGTCAAAGTTTTGTCTTCTTTAACCATCATTTGACCATCAGGCCAAACAATTTGAGGCATATTCAAAACCACATCAACAGGTGTCAATGTAATTTCACCGTTATCTGCAGCATCCATTACCATCGCATCAGAAGTTAATACTCTAGGAGTTGCACCTTCATTCCAAGTTACATGTACATGTGAAGTTAGTGCACTGTATACATCAGGTTGTGCAGGAGTGCTAGTAAAAACTTCTCCTTGGAAACCATGTACACCGTCACCTTCTATTCCATTTGTGAACATGTAAGTTTTTGAAAGTGCAGTATCAGGGGCATTCTTCAACAATGGTGCAAGTTCCACTTTCCAATTTTGATTTTTTGTAATCAAATCTGCATGTGTTGGATCACTTGAATCAGTGATGATGAAATAAACATCTCCACCATCATAATATCCTTGATGCATCGGAATAGTTGCAGGAACATTTGCTCTTGATAATCTAAGTACAGATCCCAAGTCTGCTTCAGTTATTTTCTCCATCATGGTTTCTTTTTCCATTTTTTTAGGAGTTTCAGTAACTGGAATTACAGGTTTAGATTTTCCTTGTTCTGCCATCCATGCAGATTTACCACCTGGAATTTCAGAACATAGTTGCAATCCACAGACATCAGTGCTAGAACCATATTTTGAAGTACTAACACCTTTACCTTTCAAGGCTTCAGCGTCTGTGAAAGAACCAGTGGTCATTCCTACTGTAAACAGTGGGAGAATTGCAAGTAATGCAATGTACCTTAGACTCTTGTTCATTAAATGAAAAATCAAATTTTTCTTTAAAAGAATTTGTCCAAATCAGACATTTTAGTCAGAAAGTTCTGAAAAACGATTTTCAACATAATCCCAATTAACAACATTCCACCAATCTTTCACATAATCAGGTCTGCGATTTTGATGTTTTAGGTAGTATGCATGCTCCCATACATCCAATCCTAACAAAGGGGTTTTTTGCAAAGCCCATGGGCTAGTTTGATTTTCAGTAGAGATAATTTCTATTTTGTTGTATGTTGAATTAAAAACCAACCAACACCATCCACTGCCTTGAATTCCAATTGCAATATCAGAAAATACTTGCTTAAAATTTTCAAAATCATTAAAATAAACATCAATAGCATCTTCTATCTTCCCACCAGGAGAACCATCACCATTAGGAGTCATAGTTTCCCAAAACAATCTATGATTCTCAAAACCTCCACCAAAAAAATTAATTTTATTTCGTCCAACCTCAGGAATTGGTGTCAGATCAGATAGAATAGAGGTAATGTATTGTGGGTGGGATGCACTCCCTATCTCTTCAAGAGTCCTATTCAAACCATCAACATATGATTGATGGTGTTTTTGATGATGAATTTTCATTGTTTCAGTATCAATGTAGGGTTCTAATTCATCATAATCATAAGGCAGTCTTGGAAGTTCATATCGAACCATAAATTCATTCATTCTAATCCACATATAATCTTCAAGTAAGAATCAAGTTTTTATTCAAAATTATATCAAAAAAATTATTGATACATCCAGTAATTACAGGAATTTTTTCAGGGAGTAACATAGCAAGTTTATTTTTTAACTGGATTTCAAACCATGTAAAGGAAAGAAAAAAAATACAAGAATTTTTCCATTGGCACATTGAAGTGATTTCAGAGGTAGTTAACGAAATAAACAAAACTCAAAAAATTAATTTTTTAGAAAAAAATGAAACAGAACAATGGGCAAATAGTTTTTTGAAAAATTATGACAAAAAAATAAGAGAAATGAGAAATATCAGTAACCAAGTATTTGAGAGATTTCATGAATTAGAAACAGAATTTAAAGAAATAATTCTAAAAGAGCATCAATATGAAAAAGAATCAAAGGAGGTAATGCAAGTATTTCTGAACAAACAAGAATTACTAGTTGGAAAAATTATTTTTGCATATAGGGAATTATGGTTTTTAGCAAATCACATTACTAATTCTAATTTCAAATTGGGTTCAATTAACAAATACCAAGAATGGATGAAAGAAAATTATCTAAATCTAAAAAGAGTGAAAAAAGAGTTAGAAGACATTAAAAAAGAAATTTTATAGTAGAAAAGATGATAAGAGTTGAAAAACTCAAAAAAAATATGAGAAAATTAGGAACAATTGATTTAGAAATTTTACATTTAGCAGTTAAAGAAAATGGAACCTTTGATGAAACACATATTGAGAATTCAGAATTAAAAAGATTAGGAGTAGGAAAAATTTTAGATTCATTAGGGTCACTAAAAGATAGAAAATTTATTTCACTCAATGACAACGGTTCATTTTCAATAACTCCAGTTGCAAAAGAAATTCTATGGGGAAATGACATTCCAGTTTGGGCTAAAATTTTACGTTTACTACAAATAAAATCATGTAATATGGAACAAATTATAGACATATTACGAATCCCTGAAGATAAAATTCTAAAAGAATTAGAAAAACTAAGACAAAATCAATGTGTTTTAATGTCGCCACAAAGACAAAATGACAAAATCATCAAAGTGTATGAGATATTACCTGAAGGAATAGAAGAAATCGATAAAACAGAAACAGAAGGATTTGATAAAATAAAATTCGGAGAGATAAAACCAGAAATTGAAATTTTAAGTTTAATTGATGAAGTTACAAAAGACATTCAAGACTCTCAAATAGAATTAGAAAAGAAAACAATAATTATTGATAAATTATCAAAACTCAAAACAAAATTGAATGTTTAGTTATTTTGAACGTATTTTGTCTTGAATTTGTGCAAGAATTAGTTCTGCTTTGTCTTTATTTTCAAAGTTCTCAACGCTCTCATCCATAATTTCATCAATTTCATAACTTTTGTCTACAAGAACATTTGCAACATGATCATCAAGAGTGCCATTTCCAATCAAATAATATGCAAATACAGTATTCTTTTGGCCTATTCTATGCAATCTATCTTCAGCTTGTCTATGAATTGCAGGACTCCAGTCAAGTTCTGCAAAAATTACATATTTTGCCCTTGTAAGATTAATTCCAACATTTCCTGCACGAATTCCTGCAATCATTAATTTTGATTCACCTTTTTGGAATTTATCTATCTGATCTTGTCTTAGAGAATCAGACTGACCACCAATAATTGAAACAGGTGAGAATTCTTGAAGACTCTCATGAAGCAATTTGTGGATTACCTTATGATGACAAAAGACTACAACACTTTCTTCAATTTCCATGATGTTTTTTACAAAGTTGATAACATGAGGGAGTTTTGCCAATCCTGCAATTTGTCTTTCACTTTGGATTGCTCTATGATATGAAGCAGATTTTGAGAATTCAGATTCAGCATCCTTTTGTTCTGCTTCTAGACGTTTCCAAATTTTATCTAATTCTTCAAGATAATAGTCAGTATCAGCAGCAATTACTTCTTTGTAACGAACTTTATCTTTAAGCTCTTTTAATACATCAGATTTTTTTCGTCTAAGCATAACATGTTTTTGTAATTCATTTCTCAATGACGCACGTTTATTTTCCAACACTATTGCTTTGCCTTTTTCATTTACATAACAAAAATATTCACAAAATTCTTTGAAACTTCCAAGAAGTCCAGGCTTTAAAATATCAATTATCGGCCAAATTTCAGAACCGCGATTGTAAATAGGAGTTCCAGAAAGCCCAATCCTATAAGATACAGAGGGTAATGCTGCTAATTTTTTTATAGATTTGTATTTCTGAGTAGTTTTTGATCTCAAGTTATGGACTTCGTCACACACAATTGTTTTGATTCCAACATTTGCCAAATCATCATATCGTTTGAAAAGTAATTCATAATTTATTACATAAATGTCAGTTTTAGGGAGTTCTTTTTTCTTTCCAGTTCGGATTAAAGTGACACTGGGAGATTGGGATTCTATTAATCTACCATTCCTGCTTTTCTTTTTGAGGAATTTTTCAATCTCTCGTTCCCAATTGTTTAGTGTAACTAGTGGTGCAACAACTAAAGCTGGAAACGTTTGTTTCTCAGTAGCAACATACGATAGTGTTTGTACAGTTTTTCCAAGTCCCATTTCATCTGCTAATAATGCATTTCCCGAAGATTTCATCAAAAAATCCAATCCCTCTTTTTGGAAATTTAATAATTTTCCTCGGAATTGTTCACCTGCTTTTGCTCGTTTTAGTTTGTGTTTAACTGGAGGCAATGTTGGTTTAGGAGCATATGTTTTGATGATTTTTCTTTGCCAAGTGGTTTTTGATAATATTTCAAGTGGATATCTATCAAGGATCATTTTGATTTGTTTTACACTTTCAGTGCTGTCAGGAATGATGACTTCATTGACGTTCTCACCATACCAGGCTTCAGGCACCAATCTAGAGATCATGCTTACAGCACGCTCACCAGTTATCTTCCAGCACCAGATTTTTGAGTATTTGTCAAGAACATACTCTAATGTACCGATGTTTTCCATGGATGTTTCCATAATTTGTCGATAGAATGTTTTTTTGCCTTATGAATCTTCATGTTTCTCTCGATCATTAAAAAAAGAATCAAAAATCCCCAAGAGTTAAAATATGATAATGTTTTTACATATTAGAAAAATTATGATTTTACGCTCAGGCATAAATTTTGATTACAAAAAATGTTTGAAAAATTTAAAATAAAATATCACCCATACTGAAATCGCATATGTTTAAAGTTGATTAGATTTTTAATGAAACATGGATTTTAAACAAGAACAAGAACCAGATGTTGAAAAACCGATAATTATTGCAGCAATGCAAGATATGGGAAATGTTGGAAGTATTGTAATAAATTTCATCAATGAATCATTAAGAACCAAAACATTCAGAATATCAAAAACCCCGTTCCCAACCTATGTTGTAGATAGAGGAGGTTATATTGATCTTCCAGATGAAAGTTGGGAATACAAATACACAGAAGACTTAATCATTTTTGGTGGAGGTAAAGGACAACCACAAAACACTAGTGAATTAAATGCATTATGTCAAGATGTGATAGATGTAGCAAAAAAATATTCTGCTAAATTTATTTACACATTAGGTGGATTTCATACAAATAGACCATACAAAAACAACCCCAAAACATACATCACGACAACATCAAGAGAGTTAACAAAACAAATGGAAACATTAGGGGTAGACATTACTCCACAAAAATCAATTATCACAGGGTTTAATGGATTAATTTTGGGGTTTGCCAAAAAAAATGAAATCCATGGAATTGGCATGTATGGAGAACTTAATGAGCCTGAAATACCTCAATATCGAGCAGCAATTAGCATAATCAAAACTCTTGAAAAACTGACATATAGAAAATTTGGAGATACAAGCAGATTAGAAGTAATGGCTCAAGAGATTGAAAGAAAGTTCAAAAATTAATTTTAATGAGATTTTCCTACCGGATGAGGTTCAGTGTTTTCATCATGGCAATCACAAGAACATAAGTGAGTTTTGTGGTTATTCATACAATCAATGCATTCAAAGTGTTTTCGAGTTTCACAAGCAGCACAGATCATCTTATTATTGATATTTCAGTAGATGAATTTGAATTTTTTCGTAGTTTTTATGTACTAATACTCTATTTCGCTTCTACCAAGTAGATCATGAGTTAAATCAACGTATCCTTGTGGATCTAATTCTTTTACAAATCCACCATCAATGTTAATCAAGTAGATAGAATGTAAACGAGCATTCAAAATATCATCATATTCTATTGGGGGATTTTTGTAATATCGATCACAAAGATCTTTTACTTTTTGAACATCATCTCTTTTTCTTGCATTAGGTGGAAGCAAGAAAATTTTTGGAATTGGTAAAATTCCAGTTGCAGGACTTGCTAATGAAAACTTGGAGCAATGTAGGCTATACCTTGCAATCTTACTCATTATTCTTGCAGTAAAATAATCTATTGTGTCCATTGCGTGTTCTGGAGGAGTAAACCCTGTTTCAATTTCAATAATTGTATTTCCTCCGCCTTTCTTTGCAAAAATATCACAAACTAAAATTTCTGAAATATCTTTTTCTACTTCTACAACATATCCTCGAGAAATCAAATTACTTGCACAAATTAACTCTAAAATAGAATGATTAATTTTAACCAGATTTTTTTGATACATTTCAATTAATTGTTGCCGTACATAGTTTAATTTTGGAATGTCTTTTTCTTGTAAATTAGTAGATAGTTTTTTAGTCATATCAGATACATCGTTTCGGAATTTCTCTAAATCCATAATTCAAAATTAGATAAATTTGGGGGTTTAAGAATAATCTGAAATCAAACTCATATTCCAAGCACAGAGATTGTCAAAATTAATCAAATAAAATTGAAAGTTAGCGAATTTTTCTTCATACTTTGTCTTAACAACAAAAATCAACACAACATCTAGTGTACAAAAAAGCAGGAATAGTTGGAATATTTTCATTTTTGATGTTATTTTCAGTTGTTCAGACATCTGAGGCTGAATTATGGGAGTTAATTATAGACCTCAATGTAGAGAAAGGAGCAATAGTTTCAGGCGAAACTGTAGTAGTGACTGGTAAAGTGGTAGACCACGCATACAAACCAATTCGAGGGGCAGAAGTATTGATCAGAACAGGTTCTGAAACAACAAAAGCATTTACTGACCCATGGGGAGTTTTCAAAGGGGAATTCAAAGACTTTGAAAGAGTTCCAGGAACTTATACAATTAATGTAATTGCAACATGGTATGGGATGACAGGATTAGAAACTACACAATTCCAAGTAAAGGGAGATGCTTCACCTGTTTCACTATTACAACAAAAACTAGATACAGAAGAAGCAAGAAAGTATCTAAGTTCAGAAGAAAGTAAGTTTGAAAAAGACCCAATAGGCCAAACACTCTTCAAATATTATCATGGGTTATTACAAGAATTAATTTTAGAAAATAAAAAAGCATTACAACCAAATGAAGATGAATTGTATGTAGAAGAACAAAGAGTAATTGCAGAAGACCTTACAGAACAAGCAATTGAAGAATACAATCCTAGTAATGGAGTATTTGAGGGATTGAATTATGAAGATTATGTGAATAATTTACACCCTGAAATAAGAGACATTGTAATTAGCCAATTGAACTTTACCAAGAATTTATTTGAAGAGGCCCAGATAGTAAGAGAGCAAATTATTGCAAATGGTGGAACATATGAAGAAGCTCAACAAGCATATCTTGAAATGCTTTCAGTGCCAAGAGAAAAATTAGAAGAATTTAATGATCAAAAACTTGAAGAATTAGAAAAATCAGAAGAATCATTAGAAGATTCAGAAGAAAAGAACGATTGATAAATTCTACGTGTGCCTTATATTCAAAATTTGCCTAAGTGATTTATGAAAATAGATATTCCAATTCCATGTCCTAATTGTGGCGGAAAAATGTATTCAGTATGTTATGAATCATCATTTTCTCTTCTGAAGAAAAGAAGTTGGCAAGTATGCAAAGAATGTAATTTTGAAAGAAACTCAGAAGATTTCAAAAAAACAATATGCTGTGCATAGCAGCACATCTTTTTTCTAAACGATTCAAAAACATTGAGTTAATTTTTGTGAAATCAGATTCTAAACTCTTTGAGAATAGACAAAACGCTTAAGTTCATATGATATTTAGGTAATATATGAATAAAGGCTATCGATTAGGACTCATTTTTGTCATAATTTCAGGTGTAGGTTTAGGATTAACTGCATCAGCTGAAGAAGGAGGAATTCCTGCATGGATTAAAAATACTGCATTATGGTATGGTGAAGGACAGGTGAGTGATACAGAATTTATCAATGCTTTACAATATTTGATTTCTCAAGATATTCTTTCTGTTCCCATAACAAGTGTGCTTGCTACAAACACAAACTTGAGTGATAATGATAGAGCAATGTCCATTGTAGTGCATTACAATGGAGAAATTTTCACAGCAGGAGAAACAATTTACACCTATTCTGAATTTCAACATCTAAGTTCAGTTGTTAGAACAAGTACTAATGGAATTCAAACAGTTGCTTCATCTACTCCCCAATTCTATCTTTCAGGATTACCCAGTGAAGATAAAAAAACAGTCTATAGATTAGTTGATGAATATGTTAATCCCGGAAGACCTCCGGCTCAATATGATATACAAGTAGATATCTTGACAGGAGACGGTAAAGTCATACAAACATGGGATTATCGTAATTGTGATATTGTAGAGTATGTTACATATCTAGACTCCAACAAAGATAACTATAGGTTTTCAGAAAAAGATGATGTTGAAATTAGAGAAGTGATACTTTGGGAATGTACTGGATTCCGTTTACTTGTGGATTAGATTCTAAACTCTTCCTAAACAATTTTTAAGCATATTTAGGAACAAATCTTAGATTGAAGGTATTTCACAAACCTACTTGCATTACGTGTAAAAAAACAATATCAGAAATTGAAAGAATGAATGCAGACATTGAGAAACGAGATTTTTTCAAGGACCCATTTTCAGAGTCTGAGTTGAAAAAAATCATAAAAATGACAGGAAAAAAACCCTCAGAGTTATTGAGAAAACGAGATAAAATGTACAAAGAATTGGATTTGGAAAATAGTAAGAAAACAGATGCTCAAATAATTAAATTAATGATAAAACATCCAGGTTTAATTTTAAGACCAATAATTATATCAAAAAATAAAGCATATGTTGGAAAAGTTGATGTTTCAAAAATAAAATAATCTCAAGAGTTTTCTTTTTTGAATATCCTAATTGCTTCCAAGTGAGAGCAATTTGCTTTTAATCCCTTACCATGATGAAATTTGTAAAAATTTTTGAATCCAGGGCATTCACATGTATCAGATGTTACAAAATAAGATTTTTCAGGATCAGATGAAGATTTTATTTGAAATAAGTCATCATCGATTTTTGATACACCGCCACTTTCAACTAATTTTTTGGCTTTCCGGATTGTGTTTGCACTCATAGCATTACAAAGAATGTCTTATTTTTTATTCTTTAATTTTTTTAGCATGTTTGTCCATTCAGCATCTTGTGCCATTGCATTCTCATAAAGAAGTTCAAAGGTCCATGCAATAATTTCACTCCATATCGCTTTAAGGGATTCATCATCAGTCCACAAAACACTGGTCTTAACAGCATTCATTGCAAGAATATTTTTTCCATTTTTTGTGGGATTTTTGTTCCATTTTTTTATCACCCTGTCACAAAATTCTAAAATCTCATTTTTTGACAGTATTAATTCATCAGGATCAAACAAATTTTTTGTTTTTGATTTACCAATTTTTACCATATTTTACCAATACAACAAAGAATTAAAATTTTTTAGAGTAATATTTTCATAAATTCTTAAATAACTTTGTTACTATATTATACCGACGAGAGATCTGCTTTTCTGCCCAGAATATGCCTAGAGTTCGTTTCACTCTCGTCAAATTATTTTTGAGCCTATTTTCAAATGATTATAAACTGATTTTCATATTCGAGGTTATTGAGTATGAAGAGATATGTTGCTACAAGGGCTGCAACAATGTTTGGAGTTTTAATGATTACACTACTAATCACAATTTCATTAGTAGGATCAAACATGGATACTATTCTAAAACAAGGAATAGTTTTTCAAGTACGTTCTGAAATAACTGAAAATCCTTCTATTGCAGAAAGTTTTTCATCAGTGGAAGAGTTTGAGGGGTTTATTCAAAGTCAGATTGATCAGAGAATCAAAATTTTAGGTCTAGATGAACCATGGTATTCACCTCAAAGAATTGGTCTAACAATGTACAAAATACTATTGTTAGATTTTGGTCATGCGACTTTTCTTACCAGTGATTCAGGATCATCAGATGTAAAAGATATAATCTTTGAAAAACTTCCAAGAACTATTCTTTTATTCACAACAGCTACAGTGATTATTTCTGTAATTGGTATTTTCTTAGGAGCATTATCTGCAAGTAAGGTTGGATCAATCATAGATAGAATTACCTCGAGTTTTGCAATTATTAGTTCTAGTTTTCCAGTGTGGTGGATTGGAATGTTAATGATATTTTTGTTTGCATTTACATACCAAATATTTCCTGCAAGAGCAACACCAGATATTCCACCATCAGATCCGGGATACATTGGTTCACTGTTATACCATATGGCACTTCCTCTAATCACAATTGTAATGATTGGATTTGGTTCATGGGCATACTTGGTAAGAAACTTCATGGTAGGAATTATGCAAGAAGATTTCATTATGGCAAAAAAAACAATAGGAATCAAACAAAAAAAGATAATCTATACACATGCATTAAAAAATGCGGCACCTCCAATTGTTACAATTTTAGCTCTGAGTTTGTCAGGATCATTAGGAGGAGCAATAATCACAGAAGCGGTGTTTGATTGGCCAGGAATGGGCAGATTATACTTTGAGGCAATTACAGTCATGGATTTGCCTGTAATAATTGGAGCCACATACATCCTAACAGTATTCTTCCTAGTCAGCATATTCATTGCAGATTTGCTTTATGGTTACTTTGATCCAAGGGTGAGAACAGGTCAATGAGCAGTATAACACCACAGGAAATCAAACAAGAATTTCTTAAAAGCAAAATTGGAATTATTGGTATTACAATTCTTGGAATTCTGATTGCCACATCAATAATTGCAATAATTGTAATTCCAGTAGAAACATTTCAAGAGTGGAATAACCCCGGAAATTGGATTCTATATCCCAAAGTAGCAATACCAATCTGGGTAAATCTTTTCATGACAGAAAAAATTCCTGAACACAAGATTCTTGATAAACCAAATATTCAAACAAATTCAGAAGGTGAAATTATGTTATCATCACATAAATTTGGTGTGAATTTTGATTATGAGTCTTTTCCAAATGATTTCATCTATGTTTTCTCATCAGAGTATTCTGAATCAGTATTGTTACAAATGTCAGTAATAAGACCAGATGGCATAAAATTGGAATTGTTATCCACATCATTACCACATTCCAACACTAAAACAATTCATAGTGAAAGAATTTTTTCAACAGATGAAGCAATAAAGAAAAATTTGTTGTTACAATCAGATGTGTTTGATTTTGACTTAGAAAAACTATCATCTGAAGACATTGTTTTTTCAAATACTAAAACAAATGAACCTCTCAAAGGAAATTATATTTTTTCAATTGACATGTACTCTATTAATTCAGAAATCAAAAGTCATGAATCCAAGTTAATCATAGGTGGAAAAGCATTTGGAATGATGGGAACAGACGAGTTGAGACGAGATCTTGCCATAGGACTGTTATGGGGAACACCACTTGCTTTGTTTATTGGTCTAGTCGTATCTATTGCATCAGTAATAATGGGATTATTGTACGGAGTATATGCAGGATTCAAGGGTAAAAAAACAGATGAAACAATGATGAGATTCAATGATGTCATTTATGCATTGCCTGCACTGCCATTTCTCATTATTTTATCAGTTACAATCAGTAACAGCATATTTGTTTTAGTGGGATTTTTAATGATTTTTGGTTGGGTAGGCATTGCAAAAGTAGCCAGAAGTATGTCTCTTCAAATCAAGACTAGGGGATACGTAGATGCTGCAAACATGATGGGGCAAAAAGATTCAAAAATTGTGCTCAAGCACATCTTGCCACAATTATTGCCATATGCATTTGCAAGTATTGCAATATCAGTTCCAGCTGCAATTACAACAGAAGCAGGTTTGAGTTTTCTAGGATTAGGCGATCCATCATTTCCAACATGGGGGCATATCCTTCATGATGCAAATACGTTTGGAGCAGCAGCAAGAGGATTATGGTGGTGGATCATGCCACCGGGAGTAATGATTGCGATTGCAGGACTTGCATTTGTGTTTATAGGAAATGCACTTGACGCAATAGTCAATCCAAAATTAAAACGATGATCAAAAATAACTTCGAATAATGCTTATGGCAGAGTCATTTAGTTTTATTGTATAAGTTTGAGAATTTGGATCAGTGGCTTTTGTTTGAGCTAGAACTTCAGTAAATTTTGTTTTTTCTTCTTCAGTAGCTCCTGCTTCATGAGTGCAAAGATTGAAAGCTTTGAGATTAAGATTATTTTTTAACAAATGTGCTATGAACTGTTTGTATTCCTCAGGATTTGTCCAATCTTTTTTCTGTTCACCACATGCAGAAATCCATACATCAACTGAATTATGAAAGATTACCTTTTGGCGAATTTCATCAAGAGACATTTTTAGAAGTCAGCACGTTGCATTTTAGAGCCACATCGGGGACATGAACCACCTTTGTGTTTATTGTTACATACAAGACATACGTAACGTACGCCTCCAGAGCCACCTTGTGAACCCATTCCAAAGAATCCACCACCGCCAGTACCAGAGTCGCTACCACCATAACCACCTCTCATACGATTCATGTATCGTCTTCTCAAAATTAGTGGAAATGCGATAAATATTGCAAGTGCAGCCCCCAATCCATATGGAAATGGTAAGACCATCTGCAATCCAATGCTGATAGCTAGTGAAGCAAATAAGAATATCAAATAAGTTTTGTAATTAAACAATTCATAGGAAGTACCTTCAAAAAGGTTAAAAACATTGCGAGTCATGCTTTATAATTTTCATTTATATGAAAATTTAGAATTTGCAAGAAGTTTATGCATAAGAAAATATTGAATTTTGACACATGAACTGACGTATAAAAGTCACAGTAAGAACTTTGAAAAAAATAGGAAGAAAATGAGGATGAAAGAGTTTACGATAATAAGTAAAAATAGAATGCCCACCTCCGTTGTGAGTGAAAATAGATGGTAGACTAGGAAATCTCAAGTTTTCATAAAATTAGAAAAATTATGAAATCCTCAAAAATGCAGATAGGTTGAATAGTTGAAGCAGTAATCATTATTGCAATTGTTGGATATTTTGCAAATGTTGGACATTTTGCAAATGAAGAATATCAAAAACAAAAATTAATAGAAAAATTATCCACTGGTCACATTTAATGTCAAATTCTACCTGAGAAATTCAACATGTTTTTAGACGATGTTGTTGCATAGTATCTGTGGAAAAATTTGAAAGATTACTGAATATGTTGATGGATTTTAATTCAGATATTAGATTTACGGCAATTTGTGATAAAAATGGGGAGATTCTCTGGAACAGTAAACGAAACAATGTAAAAAACATGATTCCGTTGGCAGATACAAAAAAGACTCTTCAGAGAGCAGCAAGTGCTTGGGAAGAACGTGCAAAAATTGAAAAAATTGTTGGGAGAGGAATGTATGTAATTGCAGCTTATGAGAAAATAAAGAGAATCACCATTCCATTAGATAACAAACACATTTTATTTATCAGCATAGATAATCCATCTTCCAAAGTATCCAATAAGAAAAGTTATGGACATTTAGTTGAAATGGGTAAAATAATGTCTATTGTGGATTTTGTAAATTCTGCAAACTAAGAGAAAATCATTACCATGTAAAAATCCTCAAAGATCACGGTCATTCAATTTCAGAGAAACATATCAAAATTACAAATGTTGTAAACAGCTTTTAAGAAATGGTATAAAGTTTTGTCAGATTTTTAAAAATTCCACTATAATTATGAAGAGTTATTTTATTGAAAGTGGGATGGCGTTTCCATTACTATCCCAGGCAAAAATAGAATCATCAGAATAAGGGGATTTTACAATCATAGAAACTAAACCAAAGAAATTATTCAAATCAGTAACAGACGGTTCAGCTGAACCACTTGGATGAGAGTGAACAATTCCAACATAACTCATATCAAAAGGCAAGAAGGAATGGGGAAATCCTGCAAACGTAGGTCCAGTGTAATTAAATGGTGGAATTACAAGTCCATCAATGTTAATTTCACCATTTTTTGATTTTCCTTTAAGAATTAAGATTCCTTCATTTGGATGTTTCATTTGGCAATATGATAGGATGCTGTCAAGAACTTCTTTTTGGAGTATGACCTTCCGTTCAAATTTTTTCTTTTTGAACAACATAAAGTATCAAATCTTAAACTAATTTAGTTTTAAGACATCAAAACAGTGTATTTTGTATTTGAGAATAAACGTAATTTTTTCTCTATTTCAGATACAACTTTGGGAATATCAGAGTCAATTTCATCAACTTCACCTTGAAATGTTTCAGATTTTAGTTGTAAATCATCCTTATTTTCAGAAGTTTTAGTAAATTCAGATTCTAGTGAGATCAATTTCTCAGAACGTAAAGATTCTAGTTCATCAGACATTTGTCGATATTTTTTAAAATATTCTGAAACCTGAGAGATGAATCCATCCAATGTCTCTTCAGTTTCAGTAATTTGAGACAATGTTTTATCAACATCTTTTACAGAGATTGAACCTGATGTGATACCTTTTCTAACATTTTCTAAAATCACAATTATAGAATCTTTGTTTTGAGGAATTAATACATCAAATGGGTTTTCGACTAATTTTGTAAGAATATTTTTTTGATCTTTATCTAAAGAAGATGCGTATTCATATCGTCCAAGAGGCCTAGAAATTTTTGTAAATTGAGAATTTATTTCATCTTTAATTTTTAATTTTTCATTTTCAAATAATTCTAAAGATTTTTTTGATTCAAGATATTTTTTATATTCATCAGATGATTTAATTTCTTCAATAGACTTTTCTAAAGAGGAAAGATGTTCTTTTGTAGATTCTAATTCATTGTTTGTATCAGTAATTTTTTGAGTTTTTTCTATCTTTGTAGATTTGAGAGTATTAATTTTTTTTAATGAATCAATGATTTCACTAGAAGTTAATTTTGTACTTTCAAAGTTTTGAAGAATATTATGAATATCAGAATGGTTTTGATTCATCACTTCCAAATTGTCTTTTAGTTGTGTAGCATATTTTTTTGCAAAAATATGAATGACTCTAGTTTGACGTCCCAAAACATCCCCAACTTTTTTTAGAATTAGATTCAAAGTATTATCCAGTTTTTTAGCACTCTCAATTGAAGAGACGTCGGGCAGAGAAACAACTCCTTTCTTAATTACATCAATTACCTGTTTTTTACCCCTAACTACAATAATTGCAAGATGTTTATCAATATCACCAACATTTAGCGTATCTTTTTCAAGCATTTTTCCAACATTAATCAAATCATCAATTAGGGGAGCAGTATTATCTCGAAGGTGTTTTACTTCAGAAATAGTTTGAGATTCACGCAGTTTTTCAAGATCAGTCACAATTTTCTCCACATCATTAAGAGAGATTTCTTTTGTTTGTGGAACCTCTTCAGCAGGTTTTTCTTCTTGCTTCTTTTTTCCCCATCCAAAGACCATTTGATAGTATTTGTCAAAGGGGATTAAAAATGGTTGTACAAAATTTAAAACTCACAAGATTTGATGTCCCATATGGCAAAAACCTTGAAAAAATCATTTCATACAGGTACGGTTAAAAAAACAATAAAGATCAAAGCATCAAAAGACAAAGTCTGGAGAAAAATTAGTAATATTGTTGGCCTTCCAACATGGTTAGTAGATGTAAAAAAGACAGTATATCTTTCTAAAAAGAAAAAAGATGTTGGTGCAATAAGATTAATCACATTTGCAGACGGGAATCAAATTGAAGAACATGTTGTAGCATGGAAGACAGGAGAGTATTTCACATATGTTGCAACTGAAGGATTGCCATTAAGAGCATATGTTGCAACACTATCAATTAAACCAAAATCAAGAAGCCTTGTAGAATTAACATGGCAATCATATATCAACAGTAAAAAAATGTCAGAAAAACAATTTACAGATTTCCTTGTATTTATGGGATCATTTTATGAAGCATCACTTGAAAATCTAAAAGCATTATTAGAAAAATAATACTAGGATATTTTTGGGTCAAAATGTAAATACTGTGAAACTGCAAAATACAACATGACAGATATGCGATTTATCCTAATTGGGGTAGGATTAACTTTTGTAGGATTTTTAATTTTAGGAGTGATGGGAGGACAGTATCAAGCTGCAACATTTGAAGAAAATGAATTTGGAACATGTTACGAATATTTTGATGACAAGCCTCCACAGGAGATTAATTGTTCATTTAAGATAATGGATCAGACGGTATTTTTTGCACTAGTTATAGGATTACTTGGAGCAGGAGTAATTGCATTGGTTAAAGGTGTAAGAGGTGACTGGGATAGCAAAGTAAAACCCGAAGACATCGTCGGTCCAGGAAATTCACAAAACAAGGATTCTGAAGGAAAACAGGACTAGGAATCTTTTTTAGATTTTATTTTTTCAGATATTTCAAGTTCATCTTCTTCTAATCTTTGAAAATATACTTCTTCATATGGCATTTTTATCAATACATTATATCCAAATTTACTTTTAAGGTTAAGGAATGATTTCTATGTATCTAGGCTCAGGAAGATTCTATAATCTGTTTCATGTTATTGACCATTTCTTCAATCTCTTCCATTCTTTGATTGAATTGTTCATCAGTTAATTCATCTGGTTTGTTCAAAGTGATCAAAATTTCAGAATAATCGCCATTTGAAACAACCCTCATAGGAACATCCCATACTGATTCTTCATCTACATATTTGTGGTCTAAAATGCCAAGTGATTTGTTTTCATTGAATTTTAGTTTAGATTTTCCATGAGGCCCAGTAAAAGACCACCATCCATCATCTTGGAATTTTGCATCTGGCATCATTTTAGGAGGAAGTTGTAAAATTGCATCAAATGCATCACCTGTTTTTTTCTTTACAGTAATAGTGATGGTTCTAGATCTTGGCACGATTTCAAACCTAACTAATGATTAAAAAGGATATAGTAGTAATGACATGATTCGATTTAGAATCTATTTGTTAAGAAATTCTTTAATTTTTTTCAGATTTTCAACATTTGATTCATGAAACATTACCATAGATTCTGCAAGAGAATTAGGTAAGATTGTCTTAAGATTGTCAACTAACTCATCACCACTAGTAATCATATTATCAATGAGTTTATCTATCTCGTTTTTATCATCAGCCATCTAAATTAGATTAACATCAATCTAATTATCTTTTTTTATAAGAGTTGCAGTAGAACGGACCTTGTCTAATTTTTGAATATTCCAAGATACAATCTCTCGGATCTTCTCAAAATTTTCTGCCTGTAATTTAACTAGCATATCATGAGTTCCGATAGTTTCAAAGACGTCAACGACTTGTTCAAGTTCTTTGAGTTTTTCAATGATTTCAGCCTCTGCACCTAACTCACAATTTAGCATAATGTAAGCATCAGTCATGAATCTAACAAATATTATTGATTATTTAAATATGGATAATTTTAGGTGCAGCTACCATGTTACATGGACCAAGTCTTTGAGATTTCTTCTTGGTTTTGGGAATTTAGTTTGTTTAGGATATCCAATGCACAGTACAGAAGAAGGCACCAAATCAGTTCCAATAACATCCATTACTTTTTGTTCATCAAACATTCCAATCCAGATAGAACTCAACCCTAAAGCCTGTGCTGCCAATTGAGAATATCCAGCTGCCAATGTAGCATCCTGAATTGCAAATTTCTTTAGTACATATTCAGGAAAATCAAATTTTACTCTAGAAGGATTTTTACAAAATACCAACACTACTGGGGCATCAACATAAGGTTGATTATTACATGCTTTGATTAATTGTTTTTTCTTTTCAGGACTTTTTACATAAAAAATTTCAAACCCCTGATAGTTTCCAGCAGTAGGAGCAGTATCAGCTGCTGCAATAATTTTATCAATTTTTGTAGTCTCAACAGGTTTGTCTAAAAATTTTCGTGTAGAACGTCTCTTTGCCATAACAGCAAACAAATCAGTATCTACAACTTCAGTGGGCCCAGATTTTAAAATAAAATCAATTAATTGATTTCTCACATTAGGATTAGTGGATTCAGGAGTAATTTCAGGTTGATAACCTAGAGGATAGATTTTTTCTTCTTTTACATCAGGGGCCATAAGATAACTAGAGAAAATAAGTATTAAAGAATTTGAAATTATTCTGCTTCAAATTTGTCACAACCAGACGTACAAGGTTTGTTCATAACACCTTCACACTTTCCTAGAGCATCATGCATGATTCTATGATGACCACAGATTTTGCATTTTTCCCTAAAATGTAAAATTAATTCAGCAGTTGAAATATCAGAGTTTTGAATTTTTGATTCTGTATTAGTCATATTGATTCTCTTTTGAGGTACTTTAAAAATTATAAACACGCCGGGAAAGGGATTCGAACCCCTGCACGCTTGCGCGTAGCCGTTTTCGAGACGGCCGCCTTACCGCTTGGCTACCCCGGCAATTAATATGAGATTTTCTCCATAATAAAGCAAATTCGAACTAGGGTTTTTTATCAATTCCAAATAATTCGTCGTTGAATCTTTTTTTGATTTGGTCTTTAGTACGATTCCATTCTTCATCAGAAACCTTATCCGTGAAAATAGAATAAAATCCAGAAAAATCCATATTCAAAATAGAGCGTATCTCTTGTTTTTCAGAATCAGCCAAAGGAAAGTATGAAGTTATTTTGAAGACGGTATCATCAGAGTACTTTATTTCAAATATTTTATCTTCAAGATAAGGGGGAAGAGTCAATTTTTTCATAATACATTACAGATAAAATCAATATTAAAATCGATTTTTCAAAAATCCGATCAAATTAAAAAGACAAACACAAAATAGCATAAAATTTCAACCAACCACATGGGATTAAATCTAAAAGATTTAGTTGTCAGAGATAAAACAACACTAGAAGCATTTTCAAATAAGGTAATTGCAATTGACGCATACAATGCAATCTACCAGTTTTTAGCAAGTATCAGAGGTCCAGATGGATTACAATTATCAGATGCAGAAGGCAGAATAACCAGTCATCTCAGCGGACTATTATACAGAAATGTAAATTTCCTATCATTAGGGATAAAACCTGTTTATGTTTTTGATGGAAAGCCACCATCTCTAAAAACTGCAGAAATTGAGCGTAGAAAACAAATCAAAATGGATGCCACCATAAAATACGAAAAAGCAATTGCAGATGGAAATATGGAAGATGCCAGAAAATATGCTCAACAAACCACAAGTATGAAAGATGGAATGGTAAAAGAATCAAAACAACTTTTGACATATTTTGGCATACCATACATTGAGGCACCATCAGAAGGAGAAGCAACTGCAGCTCATCTTACAAACACAGGTCAAGCACATGCTTCTGCAAGTCAAGATTTTGATTCAATTCTCTGCGGTGCAAAAAGATTAGTTAGAAATTTTACAAACAGTGGTAGAAGAAAAATACCTAACAAGAACACATACATCGATATTGTTCCAGAAATTATTGAAACTCAAAAAACATTAGACTCTTTAGAATTAACACGAGAAGAGCTCATCGACGTAGGAATTTTAATTGGGACTGATTTTAATCCAAATGGTTTTGAACGAATAGGTCCAAAGACAGCATTAAAGATGATCAAACAGCATTCAAGATTAGAAGATATACCTCAAATTCAAGAACAATTACAAGAGATTGACTTTCAGCAAATTCGAAAAATATTTTTGAATCCAGAAGTTGCAGATGTAAAAGAAATTATTTTTAACGACATAGACTATGAAGGAATGACTAATTATCTTGTAAAGGAACGAAGTTTTTCTGAAGACAGAGTCAACTCAACATTAAACAGATTAAAAAAAGCATTAGAAAAGAAAAGTCAAAACTTAGATCAGTGGTTTTGAAAATATTTCAATTTAATAACTAGTTCTTACAATTTTAAAAAATGCCACAAACAGAAGCAAGAAAAACACTCAAAGATGCACCAGTAATGTGGAGAAGGATCAATTCCATTGGAGCAATATTAGACTGTAATTCAACATATGCTGCAAACCTAGGTTATGCAAAATCAGAGATTTTAGGCAAGACAATCTTTGAGCACGTGCCTAAAGAAGAGTGGCAAAACATGAATAATTCTCTTAAAACATGGTTTGAGACAGGAAAAGTAACTGATAGAAAAATCATATTCAAGAGACAAGATGGGAGTACATTCCCAGGAATGTTACATGCAACTAGCCTATATGACGAAAACAAAAATCTTCTAGGAAGCAATACTGTGATTTTTGATCTTACACAAATGACGGATGAAAAAATAAATGAATACAAGCAATTTTTCAAAGATGCAAATAACAGATTAGATGAAATTAAAGAAAAAGAATACAACGAATTAGATGAAGAATCAAAATCAGAATATGACGGACTCAAAGATATGTTTAAGATGTTATCCACAATTGATTTGAAGAAAATTTAAGTTGATTCTTGAATAGATTTTTGAATTTCATCAAAAGCAGTTTGGACTTCGGTAACGGCTGCACCATCTTCTAATGTACTAATATCACCAATTTTTTCATTATTACCAATTGCTTTTAGTAATCGCCTCATAATTTTTCCACTTCTTGTTTTGGGTAATTTTGAGACAAAATAGATTTGTTTAGGAGTAGCAATTGCACCAATATCAGTTCTAATTTTTGCAACAAGTTCTGTTTCCAAAACTTTTGTTTTAGTTGTAACTCCTTCCTTTAGTACAACAAATGCAATTATCACCTCACCTTTTACTTCATCAGGAATACCACATGCAGCTGATTCTGCAACATCATCATGAGAAACAATACAACTTTCAAGTTCTGCAGTACCAATTCTATGTCCTGCAACTTTGAGTACATCATCTGCACGTCCAAGTAACCAAAGATATCCATCAGAGTCTTTTAGAGCATAATCACCAGGATAATAGCAGTTCTCATATTTTGACCAATATACCGTCTTGTATTTTTCATCATCACCCCATAACGTCAAAAGCATTCCAGGCCAAGGATTCTTGATCACAAGGTATCCCTTAGTATTAGGAGCAACATCAATACCATTTTCATCTACAACGGTGATATTTACGCCTGGAATTGGACGAGTTCCAGAGCCAGGTTTTAGAGGAATAGTCTCTATACCAGGCAAAGGTGAGATTAGCATTCCCCCAGTTTCTGTTTGCCACCATGTATCAATTATTGGACATTTTTCTTTACCAATTATTTTGTAATACCATTTCCAAACTTCAGGATTGATTGGTTCACCAACAGTTCCAAGTAATCGTAATGATGAAAGGTCAAATGAATTTGGAATATCATCACCAAATTTCATAAACATTCTAAGTGCAGTTGGAGTGGTGTAGAAGATTGTTGCTTTGTATTTTTGTAAAATATCCCACATTCGTGATGCGTCAGGAAAATCAGGTGCTCCCTCATACATAATTTCTGTTGCGCCATGTAACAAAGGGGCATAAACAACATAACTATGACCTGTAACCCATCCAATATCAGCAGTGCAGAAAAAGACATCAGAATCTTTAATGTCAAATGCCCATTTGAAAGTAGAATAAAGGTGAGTTAGGTATCCACCAGTTCCATGTAAAACGCCTTTTGGTTTTCCAGTAGTTCCCGATGTATACAAAATGTAAAGTGGGTGGGTGCTATCTAATTTTTCTGCAGGACAATTATCAGATGCATCTTTCATTAATTCATTCCAAAACTTGTCTTTTGAAGACATTGAAATTTCATTTTTGGTTCTTTGAACAACTACAACATTTTTAACAAAATCAAAATCTTGGATGGCCTCATCAACTACTTCTTTGAGTTTTACAACTTTTCCACGACGATAACCTCCATCTGCAGTAACTATAATTTTAGATTTTGAATCATCAACTCTATCTCTAATTGATGTCGCACTAAATCCCGAAAAGATAACAGTATGAGTTGCTCCAATTCTAGCACAAGCCAGCATCGCAATTGGTAATTCAGGAATCATTGGAAGATACAAAGTTACACGGTCTCCTTTTTCCACACCAAGAGATTTGAGAACATTTGAGAATTTTTTGACTTGAGATAACATCTCAGAATATGTGAGAATCTTAGAATCACCATTCTCACCTTCCCACAATATGGCAGGTTTTTGGGATTTTGTCTCCTGATGTACATCTAGGGCATTGTATGAGGCATTAATTGTGCCTCCAACAAACCATTTTGCAAAAGGAGGCTGCCAATCTAAGGTCTTACTCCAAGGGGAAAACCAAGAGAGATTTTTTGCTTGATCATCCCAAAATGAGACATAATCAAAATCAGCTTTGTTTCGGATAGTAGTGTCATTATTTCCAAGTCCGATATTGTAGGTCTCAGTCAACAAAAAGTGTATGAACTAAGATCTTTCTAAATGTTAAAAAATAATTAAAAAAATTATTGTGCTTCCATTCTAGCAAGCCAATCATTATCGTTGTCGTCTTTTGGAGTCTCTGCGGTCACCTGTTGGGGTGGTTCTGGAAATGCAAATGTTACTTCAGATTCTGTTGGAGGTTCTGGCATAGGGGTTGCCTCGACTTCAATTGGTTCTGAAGGTGTTGTAACGGGTTCTGTTGGTGCTTCCGGAAGACTTGTTTGAACTACTTGTTGTGGTTCATTTGTCTCCAGATATGAAACGGCTGATTCTTGGATGTCTGGTGTAGGTGGAGCAGTTATCTCTTGCACTTCCAATGACAAGTCTGCAATTCTACTCTTAACATTTTCAATTTCTGCTACTTCGTGAGTTACATGCTCAATTACCTCAGTTGTGCATGCTTTCACAGTTTCAAATGTTTCTTCAGAGATTTCATTGCTCTTGTATTGTACTTTTGCATCAAATGATAACATCTTTGCAGACTTCATTTGTTCATCTAACTCTGTCAATCTTGCCTCAAGTTTGGCTTTGATTTCACTTTCTGTTTCATCTAATGATACAAGTTTTGACTTGTATTTTTCATGAATGATTTCTGCATCTTCTTTCATGTCATCATTTTCTGAAACAATATCAATCAAGGCCTTTAGACGACGTAACGTTAGTTGTTTTTCACGAATGAGTCTTTGTGAGTCAAGTCTCCATTTTGGAATGAAAATAACTACATCGCCTTGAACTACTAGTTGCTCGTATTGGATTTGCTGTAATCCTTGAGAACCGCAGTCAATGCCGACGGATTGAATACTACCGTCAATGTCAGTTATAGTTCCTGCGACTTTGCCCATGAATGTTCCGTACATGTCTTTGACGTTTTTACCGATTATCTCGATATCGTCTTTGGTCATGTGAATAACTTTAGAGATTTGTATAACCAGCAAAGTGTAAGTATTCTTTTTGGTTTTAGTAAGATTATTTTCACTAACTAAAAATCACGGATTTTGTAGAAATTTTAAAATTTAGAGGCCAAATAGTAGGCTCATGATTAAAAGAGAAGAACTTGAACAGATTTTGAATTTTGTATCAAACAGATGGTCAGAAGTTGCTAAAGAAAAAGACAGTAAAGTTATGGAGAATTTGCCAAGCGATTTTTGGATGAATTCTGTCGGAGGTAAAACTGCCAATAACGGTTTCTGGGTCACCACTTTGATGTATACTGAAAATGAAGCTGATGCAGCTGCATTCAAAGAAGTGTTACTTAGATGGCAAGCAAAAGGTCAAGAAGGCAATAAAGACAAAGGACCCGATCTAATTCAAATTGGAAAAAAGAAATAGACTATTAATAATTGAAAAACCTGACATCAATATTGTCAGAATTTTCAGTTAAAGAAAAAAATATTCTATCAGAACATTTTTCAAATACTGATGGCAATGTGTTTGCCATAATTACACCGCAACAAGTTGATCGTGGTGCTTTGATGTCAAGATACAGTAGAACTGACAAAAGTATGCGACGAATTTTTCTTGATGAATTTTTAAAAAATAAAAATAGAGGAGAAGAATTTTACAACAGAGTACTTTTAGAATATGGAGATGATTCAGTTGCAGAACTTGGAGAAGCACAAATTGCAATTGAAGGATTATCAAACATTGCAGTAAAAAAAATTGAAGATAGAAGAATTGGATTATCATATTTAGAAAAATCATCAAGATATGTTGCATGGAACAAAAAAGAAAATGGAAAATACAGATTTTACAGAGACCCAGAAATTATGAAATCTAAATTTGCAGACATGTATGAAGAAACATGTAATTTTTCATTTGAGGTGTACTCAAGAAACATTGAACCAATGATAAATTACGTAAGAGAAAAATATCCAATTGAAAAATACAACTTTAAAGATTCAAGAGATGGAAAAGAAAAATCATTTTCTAAATTAAAAAATGAAAATGATATAAAATCTGCAAACATGATTTACAAAGGTTCAACAAAAGCTAAAGCATTAGATATTTTGAGAGGTCTATTACCGGCATCAACTTTGACAAATGTGGGAATTACAGGTAATGGAAGAGCGTTTGAATATCTCCTCACAGTTTTAGGCTCATCTGACCTCAAAGAAGAGCAAGATTTAGCCTCAAAAATCAAAAAAGAGCTTGATAAAATTATAAAGTCATTTGTTAGAAGAGCAGACGACAAACATGGAAAAGCATTTCAAAAATATCTCAGAGATGTAAAAAATAAATCAAAAACAATCTCGGCAAAACAAATCAAGTCAAATCCAAAAAAAGGAACAAGAACAAAATTAGTAGATTATGAATCAGAAAAAATTGCAATAGATAAAATCATTACAAGTATAATGTATGAACAATCTCCAAGTACATCATATCAAGATATTTTACAACAAGTCAAAAAAATGTCAATGAAAAACAAAACAAAAATTATTGATGAATTTGCTAAATTACGAACAAACAGAAGACATAGACCATCAAGAGCGTTTGAAAATGTCTACTATACATTTGATTTGTATAATAATTTTGGAATGTTTAGAGATTTTCACAGACACAGAGCATTAACACTAGAAAGACAGTTACTTACAACAGACCATGGGTATAGCCTTCCTAATGAAATAAAAATTCTAGGTATTGAAAAGGACTTTAAAGATTGCATGAATAAATCAAAAGAAACATTTGATAAGATTAGAAAAAAATATCCCGAACAAGGACAATATGTGGTAAACTTTGCATATAACTATCCATACTTTATGAAATTTAATTTAAGAGAAGCATGCCATTTGATAGAATTAAGAACAGTTCCTCAAGGACATGTTGACTATAGAAGAGTAGCACAACAAATGTTTCAACAAATAAACAAAGTACATCCAAATCTAAGTAAAATCATGAAATTTGTGGATATGAAAGAGTACGACCTAGAGAGATTCGAGTCAGAAAAAAGAACTGAAGAAAAAAGAAAAAAGTTGAAATAAAAATATTCAAATAATTTCAGAGAGAAGATAAGACATGTCAGAAAAAGTTAGAAAAACACCCGAAGAGTGGAAAGAACACCTTACACCTGATCAATACGAAATTTGTATAAATCACGGAACTGAACCACCATTTTCTGGCAAATATAACAATTCAAAACTTGAAGGGACGTTCAAATGTACGTGTTGTGGGGAAGAACTGTTCTCATCAGATGCAAAATTTGATTCAGGTTCAGGATGGCCAAGTTTCTGGGAACCAGTTTCAGAAGACAAGATCGAATACATTTCAGATACGTCATATGGAATGGTAAGAACTGAAGTTAATTGTAAGAAATGTGGAGCACATTTAGGTCATGTTTTTGATGATGGTCCCCAGCCTACAAATCAGAGGTATTGTATCAACTCGATTTCATTACAACATGAAAAAGATGATGAAGGTCAATAATTTCAAAAATTATTAATAAAACACATTTAATGATAAGAAAATCAAATGAAAAAGAAAATGAGCAACAATCATAGTAAAAGGAATGACGTAATTTGAGAATAATATTATGTGGATTTGGTGTTGTTGGCCAAAGCTTAGTTAAGTTGTTTGATTCTAGAGCAGAGGATCTGTATGCAAAATATGGACTCAAACCTAGAGTAGTAGGAGTTTTTGATAGTAAAGGAAGTGCAGTTAATCCATCAGGATTAGAATTAGATAGACTCATCGAAGTTAAGAAAAAATTTGGAACTGTGAAAAATTATGCAGATACAAAAAATACAATGTCAGGTGTTGACATGCTCAAAAATGTAGAAGCAGATGTTCTCATTGAAACTACTGCAAGTAATTACAAAGATGCGGAACCAGGAATGACACACATTACAACAGCAATGAAGAAAGGCATGCATGTAATTTCAGTAAATAAAGGGCCACTTGCACTTGCATTTCCTTCACTAATGGAACTTGCAACATACAATCAAGTTATGTTCAAATTTAGCGGAACAGTAGGTGGAGGAACACCCATTCTAGATTATGCAAAAAACAGCCTAAGTGGAGAAAGAATCACATCATTTGCAGGCATCCTCAATGGAACTACAAATTACATTCTAACAAACATGGCAACAGGAGTTTCATATGAAGACGCACTCAAAGATGCTCAAGACAAGGGATACGTAGAAGCAGATGAGGCTTTAGATTTAGACGGACTTGATGCAGCAGCCAAACTAGTAATTCTTGCAAATTTTGTTATGGGAATGAAAGTAACAATGCCAGACATTAATTGTACTGGAATTCGCAAGGTGACAACTGAAGATATCAAAAAAGCAGCCAAAAACAATTGTTCAGTAAAACTAATCGCATCATGTAACAAAGAGCTGATAGTTGCACCAAAAGAAGTTTCAAATGATGATCCACTTTGTGTAAATGGAACACTAAATGCAATTGCATTTACATCAGAGCATTCAGGCACACAAACAATAATTGGAAGAGGGGCAGGAGGCATGGAAACTGCCAGTTCCATTCTAAGAGATTTGTTAGACATTAGACAAGAGATTGCAAGAACTTGAAGTCAAATCTAATTTCAAAGAGTGAGACATCTACACTCTTAAAAACAGTTTCAGAAGAATGGGGAATTGAATTTCCTAAAATCAAAAATCTCAAAGTACATCAAATTTTAGATGATGCACAAATCATCACAGGAAAGGGAATTAAAATTCTAAAAATTAATGATGATTATTTGCCATTTTTATCAGAAACAGACATGCTGGAAAAATTTCCAAGTGTTACAGTAGATATGGGTGCAGTCAAATTCATGTGCAAGGGTGCAAATTTGATGAGACCAGGAATTAAATCATTTACAGAATTTGAAAAAGATAAACTAGTTTGTATTGTTGAAGAGTCACAACACAAATTCTTAGCTGTTGGAAAATCAGTTGTATCAAGTGAAGAATTAGAAAAAATGGACAAAGGTGAAGTTCTAAAAAACCTTCATTATATTTCAGACAAATTCTGGGAAACTGGAAAAACGATTTACGATTAAAATTTTATTTTATGTCTTCTGTAAATTCTTCAGTACCATCTTTGGTAATTACAAGAACATCCAAACCATCACCACTTGCAGAATCTCTAAGGGCTGCTGCACGTACTGCACGTTTTGCCAAATCAATTGCTTCATCTTTTGTCATGTTTGGTTTGAATTGAGGGTCAAGTACACCTAATGCCATTTCAGCACCAGTTCCAACTGCAGCATATTCATCAGGAAGAACAGAACCTAATGGGTCCAAAGTATACATGATTGGTTTATCAACAACACCGCCTACGATTACCTGAGTCAATAGTGGGAAGTATCTTCTCTCATACATCATATTTGACATCATTTTGGCAACAGTGTTTGGAGGAACGTCTCTTTTGAGTTCCATTTTTCTAATTTTAGCAAGAGCGGCAATTTGTAAAGATAAAATCTGCATATCAGCTACAAGACCTGCACATGTTGCACCGACTTTAGGAGTTATAGGAAATGTCTTTTTTGTGGTTTTGCTTACAAGGAAGTTTCCAAATGCGATCCTTTTTTCACTGGCAAAAACTACGCCACCATCAAAAGTAATTCCAACAGCAGTTGCTCCTGGCATATACATTGACATATTTCAAATAATTTTGCAGCATAATAAAGGGCTTTCTACAATTTACAGAGAGACTGTCAGCAAAATAGTTATACTAAAAAAAACTCTTTGAGTCATGACCACTAGCGAAATTAGCAAACGAAGTTTTGTAGACATTTCGTTTATGGGCCTAAGATCATCAATAGGTGTGATCTTCATTGTTGCAGGCATGTCTAAACTTGGCAATCCAGGGTTTGGAGGATTTTTGAGTAGTTTGGGATTGCCACCAGAAATGCACATACCCATAGCATTAGCAGAATTAATTCCAGGAATTCTATTGATCATAGGAGTTTTGAGCAGAATTTCTGCATCACTAATTTCAATAATTATGATAGGAGCAATTTTTGTTGTAAAAGAAGCACAAAGTCTCACAGGAGATGGAGGATATCGTATTGATTTGATATTGCTTGCAGCATGCTTGGTAATAGTTGCAGGAGGTCCAGGCAGAGTTTCACTATCACACATTGTTAAGAAACTACCTAGATGTCTTCACTGAGATTTTCCAAAATTCTCCATTATCAAACATGCACATTTTGTCATTTTCTTGAGTAAGTCAATTCGTGCAAATTCATTTGGAGAATGAATTCTTGAGAACATGTAAGTACTTCCTATCGAAATACAAGGAGCCTTTAGAATATCAACAAAAGGATACATCGGACCAGTACCTGCATTAGATACATTCAGTATGGATTTTCCAAAGGAATTGTTAGCTGCATCTTTTACTTGAGAAACAAATGGGTCTGAAGAGTTTGTTCTAGCAGCTGCTTCCCCATGAAAGACTTTGATTCCAACATCAGAGAATCCCTTTGATTTTAGATGTTTTTTCAAACGCATAACTTGTTTTTTTGGGTCCATTTTAGGAATTAATCGAAAATCAATCTTTACAAGAGATTTAGATGGAAGTACAGTTTTTGCACCATCGCCAGTATATCCAGAGACAAATCCGGCAATATTGCAAGTAGCACCTCCAACTAGAGCCTTTTTTGCGTCAATTCCTTTCTTATTTCCAACAAAAGATTTGATACCAAATTCTTTTTTGAAATCATTTTCATCAAATGGCTCACTTTTGATCAATTTCAAATCTTGTTTTGAGAAAGGAGTCACCTCTTTGTACCAATCTTTGATGAGTATTTTTCCATTAGAATCGCGTAGAGTGTGAACTGCTTCAATCAATCTCCATGCAGGGTTTTTTATCAAAACTGCCAAACTAGAATGAGCATCTCTAACAGACTCTGTAACAGACAATTCAACAAAGAGTAATCCTTTCATTCCAAGTCCAATTATAGGTCTGTTTTTTGCATCAACATATCCAAATTCCCAGATTACACCATCACAAGAGAATTTCTTTTTGTATTTTTTTAGATAATCTTCAATGTGAGCACTGCCAGTCTCCTCCTCACCTTCAATTACAAATTTTATGTTACAAGGAACATCGCCAGTTGTTTTAAGACAAGCCTCAACTGCTTTGATTCTAGTAATCAACTCACCCTTATCATCAGTTGCACCACGTCCAAAGATTTTGTTTCCTTTACGAGTCCCACTAAACGGTGGAGAGTCCCATAATTCAAAAGGCTCAGCTGGTTGCACATCATAATGATTGTAAAACATGAGAGTTTTGTTGGGGTTTTGTTTTGATTTTATTTCCCCATATACGATAGGAGCCACACCTTTTTTCAGTCGTAAAAGTTCAGACTGTACACCAGATTTTTTTAATAATTTTTGAACTAATTTTGCACATTCTTCAATTCCTTCGTTTTTTGCAGAAACACTAGGTTGTCTAATTAGCATTTGAAGATCTGAAATCAGATTTTCCATATGCGTATCAACGTGTTTTAGCGGATTCATGATCTCATACTATTTTATCAAAAGGCTTCATTACAGAAGGAATTTCAGTTAGAAGATCCATTGAAGTCATATGCAATCCTAGTTTCTTTTGAACTGCTTTTCCGGCTAATCCGTTGATAAAGGCGGCAGCTGCTGCAGATTCCAAAGGCTTTCTGTTTTTTGATAACAATCCTGCAACCAATCCAGATAACACATCTCCAGTTCCACCAACAGTCATTGCAGGGATTTTTTTCTCGTAAAGATAAGTGCAACTACCATCAGAAATAATGTCGGTTGCACCTTTTAGTAAAATGGTAATTCCAAATTTTTTTGCTTTTTCTTCTACTAGTTTTATTCTTTCATTTTTAGAATTAGAAGGAGTCTGTCCAAATAATCTTTTAAACTCTCCTGCATGAGGAGTAACTACAACATTCTTGTTTGCCAAAAGAGGTAATACTTCTGGAATTAATGCACTGGCATCAAGGGACAAACGAACGTCTCTATCTAAAAGGGATTTAACAAGATGCAAAAGTGAGTTTTTTTCTTGGATGGCAAGGCCCATTCCAATTGTTGCAGAATCCAGTTTTCGTGGTAACGCACCTAAGAGTTTGTTTACAGCGCCACGGGTTAGTTTTTGATCAACTAGAGGAATTACAATCAAGTTTGGAGATACAGCACGAGTAGATGAGACATTAATTTTGGGAACAGAAGTGTAAACTAAGTCAGTGCCAGTTCTTAATGCTGCAACTGAAGATAGAATTGGGGCGCCATGGTAAATGTAACTTCCACCAACAACTAGAACAATACCATTTTCACCTTTTCGAGATTTTGCTTTTCTAGCAGGAATGAATTTTTTTACTAGTGCAGTTGTTAGTGTTTTTCGAACCAATATGATACCTCTAAAGAATAGATGAATAAATCTTGTTTTGAAATTTAGGATGTTTTCTTGCTTGTTTTCTTGGTGGTTTTTTTGTTTGGTTTAGAAGCAGATTTGGATTTTGAGGATGATTTCTTGGATTCTCTTCCAAAAAAGGCCTTTCTTGCAAAGCAGAGATAGGTAGTATGACCTATTCCTTGAAATGAATGTCTTGTTTTTCCTTCACGAGCTTCGATTGTTCTCAAAATATGTTCAGTAGATTCAATATCAGTAAATTCATTCTCAACTAAAGCCATTGTTAATTTCTCTAATTGATTCATGGTAGGACATATTGCAAAGATAGAACCACTGCCTTTGAGCATCTTTCGAACTTGAGGAATCACTATCCATGGGTCACCAAGATCAATTAATGCAACATCCATATCTTCAAGAGGCATCTTCTTTGCAGTTTTCAAATCTTGGTTATGTTGTGTAACATATTTTGAAACTCCAGCCTTTTTGATATTTTTTTCAGCAATCTTCATAAAATTTTCATCAACATCAAAAGTGTAAACATGTCCACGTGGTTTTACAATACTTGCAATACAAGAAGTAAGCGAACCACTACCAGTTCCAATTTCTAAAATTTTCTGACCACTTTCAATTCCAGCCCTCGCAATAATGTAACCAATATCTTTTGGGTAAACTATCTGAGTACCATGCTGTATTTTCATTACATAATCATACATTGTAGGTTTGAGCAAATAGACATACTTGTCCTTGTTCGTAACAAGTCTAGAACCATACTCTTTTCCTATAGCATCAGAATGTTTAATGACTCCAATATGAGTATGAAGGGAATCCTTTTTTGAAATTTTTACAAGCCATTTTTTTGAATGGTTAAAGTAGAATAATACAGAAGAATTTTGTTTTATTTTATCCATAAATTTTGCTGAAAAATTTTAGATAAGAATCTATGGTTTTAGAAATCAAGCACTACGCTTAAGTCTACAACTAGTTCACAAAAACTATGGATCTTAATGAGTTACATCAAAGGGAAATAGATTCACTGCGGGACGAAAATATAGAATTACGAAAAAAAGTTCAAGAACTTGAGGCTAAAATTAAAGAATTAGAGAGTAAAAATTGAATTTCAATTGTGTATTTCCAGATTGCAACTACAAAGAAAATAACATCAAAGAAGAAGAATTTCTAAAACATTTGAGAGACAATCATCATAATGAAATTACATCCATTTCAGAGAAAGAAGGAATTTCAATAAGCATGGCAGAGATGATAACAGTATCAAATTCCAAAGTGTTCATCAATTCATAAGATGCAAGGTTAGCATTAGGTGAGAATCAAGATCAATGTTAAATATCATTTTAACGTATAGTATGTAACGAGAAAACCTTGGTTCTGCGTCGTAGAATGAAGGTATGGAAAGCGTTTCATGTTAGGTCAACGTCCTAGGAAAAAATACGCTTTCCGTGTGTCTCGTTGTTTTGAGAAATTATCATTTTAGCACAAATAGTATTTTAATAACTAAAAAAAGAACAATGTGAAATGGCAGAATTAAAAGTTCAAGGTTCTGGAGGATATGTAATTGCAGATCTTACTGACGAACAAGCAAAAAAAGCAGATTTAGGAGTAGGAAAATTATTTCTAGCCCCTATAGGAAAAATTGAAACTGAAAAAATGTTAAAACATTATTGCAATAATTGCGAAACAGAATTTGATAATCCGCCAAAAATTAACCTAGAAGAAAGTCCAAATGAAGAAGTTGCAGACAATTTGATCTTAATTGAGAGAGGTCAATATGTTTGTGAAAAATGCAATGGAGTCATAGGAGAATACAGAGAATTCCAAAAGAAAGGCGAAGTTGGTAACGCAAGACCATCAGAATAAGACACAGGCGTACAAATAACCCGTATTCAATAAATACAGTAGTTTTTGACAAGTAACATGGCAAATCAAAAATGCGTTTCTTGCGGCATAGGATTTTTCTCACCAACAGGTTCAGACAAATGTTCTAGATGTGCAGGAAAAGAAACAGAGGGTCATGGAGGACATGATTCCTGCGGTTGTGGACACAGCCATTAACTCTTTTTTCTATAACATGCATATATTGCACAGATTGTGAGTGGTTTTATGGGAAAGACATCTGATGAAATGAAAAATCTTGTTGAAGAATTCATCAAAGTAACTAACATCAATTATGAAGATCAAACAGACAAAGTCAAAGAGAAAAGCAATCTAATTGAATGGCAGTTTCGAGTAGGAACAAATGTCATTGTAAGTAAGAATGCAAACAGAGCAGATAGAATTCATTTGAATGTTAATATGAGATTCCCACAAGAGGATGCACAATTATTGGTAATGAAAAATCCATCATTTTCAAAGGCTGTGATGGATATTAGTGAAATATGTACAATTTGCAATGTAGGACATCAATGGGTAAAAGACAAAGAAAACATTGCAGGTCTAGCAATATTTTCACATGTTGATGAACAGGTTTTAGATAGAATATCATTTCATGACACTTGGGATAATGTTGCAAGAGTAACTGCACATATTCAAAAAATACTCCGTTCTAATTTTAGTGGTTTTTCAGGACAGGCAAATTCTGATGAAACTACTGAGAAATCAATGTATGGGTAATATCAAAAAATGTTTGTTGACTTAGAATTACTTTATTTTCTTAATTAATTTGCACGCCCAATACTGTTTACAGAGTATTGGCTCATGACGATTCATATATCATTTTGAAGTTAAAAATGGACGCATACAAAATTGAAACTATGATTCCTTATGTTGAACAACCCAGTCTTCAATTGCCATATCTGTGCGATGTTCTTGACATCTAACATGAGGACAGGGAATTAATCTAGTACATTCTGTTTCTTCACATTTTCGATATGATCCTGGAATGTTAGTTCCTTTAGGAGAAATCAAAGTCATGTTAATTTTTTGATTTACTAGTATTTGTCAAATGACTCTTTTCGTGTAAAAATAATTGTTGGATATTATCTTCAGAGGCATCCCATTTAAAATTGCAATGTTTGCAATGATATGTCATTATTTGTCGGTACTCTCTGATTTCTTTTTTTCAGAATTTATGGATGGGTTTGCATCACTAGTTGTTTTGATTTTACAAGAACCAAATCTTAGTTTTTCAATTATTTTTTTGAACATACCTCAGATAGTTGGTCTATGATATATACCGACGCAATTCAACAAAAATATCAAAAATACCTCTTATTCTTATAGTAGAAGAAAAGATAAGAGCATGAAAATAACAAATACAATCAATCATGTTAGTATTTTAAATTTTAATGGACTTTGTTTGATGTAATATGGATTATAGAAAATCAATTCTTTATTATCTCAACATATTGGATTCAGAATATGAAGAAGATGATGAAACAATATCTGAAGATTAAGAGAAAATTTAAGAAATGAGACATTACACGATAAACTCGAAAATCCAGGACCAAGAAATTACTAGGGATTTTAATAGTACGTATGAAATAATTGTAGAATAAGCCAGTTATTATAGAACGAACGACACATAATTGCGGTATGGTTTTTTGGTTTTAGAAGTTATCAAGAGTGACTCTTTCTGTAATCGTTGTGGTAAAAACAGTGTAATTTCAGATAATGAGACAGGAGAAAGATTTTGTAACAAATGTGGTTTTGTAATTATAGAAACATTACAAGAGTCAGGTCCAGAATGGAGATCATTTACAAAAGACGGGGGGACAGATCCAACCAGGACAGGAGCGCCAACATCACTTGCGATGCACGATAGAGGACTATCCACAGTTATCAGTCAAGCAAACAGAGATGCAACAGGTAAGCCTCTTTCCACTTCTATGAAAAGTACCATTGAAAGACTGCGAACATGGGATAGTAGAAGCAAAGCAACTTCATCTGTAGATAGGAATCTCAGACAAGCACTTGGGCAATTATCAATACTCAAAGACAAATTATCCCTTTCTGATGCAGTTAATGAAAAAGCATCTTACATTTACAGAAAAGCATTAGAAAAAGGTCTAGTAAAAGGACGCTCAATTTCTGCAATAATTGCAGCATCAATTTATGCGGCATGTAGAGATACCGAAACACCTAGAACTCTAAAAGATGTTGCAGATGCAGGCAACATTAACAAAAAGGATATTTCCAGATGTTATAGAATATTGCATTATGAATTAGAATTAAAGATGCCTGTTGTAAATCCAATTCAATGTATTGCAAGAATTTCAAGCAAATTAAGAATTACAGAAAAATCAAAACGTTATGCAATCAAAGTACTGCAAGTTGCTCAAGAACATGATGAATGTGCAGGAAAAGATCCTATGGGACTTGCTGCAGCTGCATTATACTTGGCATGTGTTAAAAATGGAGAAGACAGAACTCAACGAGATGTTGCAGAAGCCTCAAATGTTACTGAAGTTACAATAAGAAATCGATACAAAGGTCTCAGACAGAGTCAGGATATAGGTTTGTAAATAAAACAGATATGGTACAAACTAAACCCATAATTGCAATAGTCAATGTAGTTGCATCAGCAGCAATAAATCAAAAATTAAATCTATTAGAAATAACAAAAAAATTTCCTCATGTAGAATATCATCCAGAACAATTTCCAGGGGCAGTATTTAGACTTCAAGAACCAAAAACTGCAACATTACTTTTTAGTTCAGGAAATATGGTGTGTACTGGTGGAAAATCAGAAAAGATGGCAATCAAAGCTGTAAACGCCGTAGTTAGAAAACTCAAAAAAGAAAAAGTCAAAATTAAAAATGAACCAAAAATAACAATACAAAATATCGTATCATCAATTAATCTCGGAGGCAAAGTTAACTTGGAACAAGCAGCCAGAACACTTCCTAGAAGTATGTATGAACCAGAACAATTTCCAGGACTAATTCATAGAATGCTAGATCCAAAAACGGTAATTCTAATTTTTGCTTCAGGGAAATTAGTATGTGTAGGAGCTAAACTTGAAAAAGAGATATATCGTTCCGTAAATCAAATACACAATTTGTTGGAAGAGAAAAATTTGATGGTATATGATTAATCTACGTTCTAAGTTTGAAGATTAAGTGGTTTATTGAACGTCATAACACATTTTTCAGATTTTTGCTTAAATAGATAGAAATGCACAATATAGTATGGTTCAACTATACATTTCAAATGAAACAAAACGCAGAATGGAAAATATTGTAGGCATAACAAATACTAGAGATGGAGATTATTTTGTGAATAATCTAATCGATATTTTAGAAAAAAAAGCTAGACAAAGGTAAAACTATTCCTTATAGTGAACTAGTAAAGAATTTCCCATGACAGGCATCACTGCGATTATGTTTTCACCTTTTTCAGATAGAAAGTCATTTACCACATCTTGAAGATATACTCCTTCAGAAAGAGTCTTTGTTTCAAAGTATCGTATTTTATGAATCATTGTTGATAAAAAATACATTTACAAGTATATTACACTTTGAAAATAAACAAAACTTGCATGAAAACATTGCAAAGTAGATAAATTATATTTTATTTATTGTCCAATTTCTTTTGCACAGATTGATGAACAAGTAGAATCATCACTCAAACTTTCATATTCTCGTCCACAATGAACACATTTTCTAAAAGACATGTCTTAGTTGTGCATTCATGCTATAAAAGAAAACAAAGTTCAGTGTAAAATATGTAAAAAATACTAGTGATTTTATAGATAAACGCCAGTTTATAGGTAAGAGTAGACTGTATAATGCAGAATGATTTTTTGGAATTTAATTCAATTTAGAGTTATGAAAACTCGAGTCTGTCTAGGCTCAATTAATGAATGATTACGCTTGCATCTGTAACTATTCAGAATCAGAGAAAAATATTATCAAGATAGATTCTCTAAGAAATTTTTCAAATATTGTAGAAATGGTGTTTTCATAATTGTTTAGATCAAAACTTTGGAATCGTGATCAATCATCCAATATTATTATAATTATGACATTGTTAGGATTATCCATATTGTTTGTTTATTTCGGATTGGAGCGATAAACATTCTAGTAGAAATTGAGAAATAATTTATGGCTAAGAAAAAATGTGACAGATGTGGTTCTATCTTAGGTGTTGAAAGTAAAAAAACAAAACAAAAGTTTTGTGGTAAATGCAAGAAAAAGTTTCAATTACACAGATACTAGATAATCATTCATTATCTTGTAAGTTGTTATAATCCAACATAATTTTTGGGAGTTTGTCATCAGGATTAAGATGAATTTTGTGTTTTTCACAATATTGGAAATAATTTGGCCAGTTTTTTTTGGCAGTGTCTAGAAAATCCTCTCCAACCATATCATCATACCAATTAATAATGTTCAAACCATAAGCAAAAAATCGTTCAAGATAGGTAGCAATTCCTTTTGGGATTTTTCCAGCATCATCTAAGAAGGCTATTTCATCTACAGTATTCAGATAATCATTTGCATATCTCTTACAATCATCCGTAGTTTTAAGAATAGAGTTTTTGTTAAGACGATTTGTCAAATCTTCATGAAATCCTCGAAGTAATTGAGAGTAGGTTGTGTTGGTACTTTCATGAATGTTTTTCCAAGTAATTACAACCATTACGGCAAGTATAGTTGCAGTAACAGAACTTACAATAATTGCAATTACTGATAAATCAAGAATTTGAAGAAATGTATTTTCAAAATTAAACAACATAATTTTATCTGTTAATCTACCTGATTGAAAATACAATCATTATGAGTTTGAGCCATATTTATGGCTCCCAATGACAATCACAATTACATCCTTTTTGGCAATTAACTCTCTTACAATCAGAGCATGTTTTTTGAAAATTGGACGGCATTGTGTTCATAGTATTGATAGTTGTTTCATCCTAATTAACCTGTGATTTGGCAAATCTCTTTAAACAAAATTAACGTAATGTTAGTATCGTAGTGGTGTGAGTTTGCATATCTGTAAAGAAGGACTGAATTGACTACTCAGCTACGTGTAAATTGCTATCAAAAATCATCTGTATCTTATATGTTAGTATGACCAATTAATGTATGATAAAAAATACATTACTAAAACAAGAAAGTAAATGCAACTATCAATCAACCAATAATTCTTTGTGTGGGAGAAATTAAATTTGTACTGTGCAAATTGCGGAAATCAGGCAAGTTGGAGAGATCCTGCGTGTAACAAATGTAAAAAACCATTACATCAAGTGAATTGTAAAACAAAGGCATCTGATTGTAAATGTCATCAAATCAATGAACTAGCATGGACACAAAAAAAGACTCCAGAAACAATTTAAAAATAATTTTATCCGGATATTTTTTAATTAATTTACTGTGAACACTTGCCACATGATGATTCACCAATCATGCTGTTTACAGGCTTGAAGGTATTGTGACATATTGCACAGATGTTTAGCAAAGTTATTCCATTAATGACGTTTTGATCTTTTTGTTTTTCTGTCAATTAATCAGTCTCCGTTAGTTGATTGTTGAAAACAACCCCAACTTTATTTTGAATTCACGGATTCTATTTCTTATTGAAACCGTACTAGTGTTTGCAGCTTTTGCAACTTCTGTTTGGGATTTCAGTTCTCCTGTAATCACACATGCTGCATAAATTACAGATGCTGCCAAGATTTCGGGGTTTTTACCAAAGGTAATTCCTGCATCTTGGGCTGCAGTTAAAATTTGTGTTGCTTTACGACTCGTTTTTTCAGATAATTCAAGTTTACTGATAATCTTGGAGATTGATTTTATTGGATTTGCTATATTTACTACAAATCCCAATTCTTGAAACAACATCCGATAAGCCCGTGAGATTTCTTTTCTTTTAATCATAAATTGACTGGCTATTTCTGTCAGAGATCTATCATGACCCAAATCCCTACATGCGGCATACAAACATGCTGCTGCAACAGATTTTACGGTTCTTCCACGAATAAGATTTCTCTTTATAGCTTTTCGATAAAACAGTGATGCCCGTTCAACGATGGTATCAGACAGTCCTAATTTTGATTGTACCTTATCAAATTCAACAAGTGCAAACCTGAGATTCTTGTCTGCAGAATTTTTTGTCTTAGATCTGCTATCCCATTTTCGTAATCTTCCAAATGCCTGAACAGTTTTTACAGGTAGAGGCTTGCCGACTGAATCTCGATTCTGTACACCTATTACGGTATTTAGTCCCTTATCATGCATTTTAAGTGTCAATCCAGGACCAGTTCTAGCATTATCAGATGGACTTGAAATGAATCGACGACCCATTCCTCTATATTCAGCATTTTCTGAAATTACAAAGCCGCAACTTGAACAAATAGTCTCTCCAAGGATTTCATCAGTTACAAATCTAGAGGCATGACAGTAATTACAAAATATTTTTGTTTTTTTAATTGTCGTAGTTACTGTCAAAGATTTTCGCTTAAGCCGTTATAGGAATTCTTTTAGCAATACAATCAGAATGAATTTCTTTGTCTGTGTTAATACTGCAGTTGTGGCAAATAAACTCTATTGGCTTTTTACATTCAGGACAGTTTTGATATACTTCAAGTCTGTATCCGCATTTTCTACAAGAGGTTACTTTCATAATTTCATTATATTGTCGTTTGTATTAAAGGTGTGTAAAATTAGCACACACTAATGTTCAATTACTTCATTAAAATTTTCAATTTCATAATTAATTTTTTCTAAAATGTGATTTTCATCAGGTAGTGCATCATGAAATTTTTGAAACATAGAGTTATCCATTTTAGATCTAAAAAATAGAAATTCCAATTCTAGTCTTTTCAAACGATTCATTTCTGATAATTCTTTTTCTATTGTTATTGATGTAATTAATTGCTGATTCATTATAATTTGATGATTAGTAACCCATGTAAAAGATGGGAAAGTTCTAAATTCTATTTGTCTTTTTTAGAAGTGTCGTCTTTCTTTGGCTCTTCTTTTTTCTCGTCGTTGCCGACTACTATTGTTGGGTTAGTTTCTTTATTTTCCATACTATATAGAATGTTATGATCAATATATACCTGCGTATTAAATTTATAGTTAATAAAAAAGTATATAGAAATTTAGGCGTGAATTAAAAAATTACGCCAGTATATATCATGGAGAAACAAGATAAAGTATGTTCAAAAAAATAATTGAAAAACTAAGGTTTGGATCTTGTAAGACAACACACTCTGAAGATGTAAATGGATTCAAAGAAACTCAGAAAAATAATAAAAAGGATTTAAAAAAATAAATGAAATATCAATGCAAAACATGTAGTTTTCATTGGGAAGGGACCTCACATACTTTTGACAAAGTACGTGATCATGAAAAAACTCATTTAAAAAACATAGTCACTCGTTGTAAGGTCTGTAACGCATTAAAGAATATGGTCAATGTTAAAAATAATTTAGATGAAAAATGGGAGTGTCAAAATTGTGGCAACATACTTGATATGAATGGCTTAATTAGTTCACAATGAGATAATTCAAAAATTAATTTTAAATTTGTAGGCACATACAACACTCTTTATACTTTGCATACATTCTAAATACATGTCAAATCAACTATATTGTCAAATATGCCATAAACTCAAATTCCCCAGGTTTGAAAAACAGCAAAAATGTGAATGTAAGAAAATTTAAACTGATAATACTTTTTCGTAAAATTATGTTCTCTTCCACCAGCAATATTTTTCTTGTATGTTATAATGTAAAAATATATGAATTAATTTTTTTATATTGATGTACATTTTAGAATTCATAGTCACTGTTTTCCTTATTCAAATAATTTAATTAATTTTCTACCAAAACCTTTTCAATTATTTCAATTTCTATATGGTTCAAATGTGTAGAATAAATTTTAGTTTCATAGTTTCGACAAGAGTTTGGCATGATATCTTTATCAGAACCAACTAGAATTATTTCCATATCAGATTTTACCAAAACTTTGGCTTTATCCAAAATTAGATCTCCTGCACAAATATCAAATTGAACCATAAATGTTTCAGAATAGAGTTGTTCTGTTGAGCGAACTTCAGTATACGGTTCTATTGGAATTCGTGAAGGAAGTGCAAGATTTTGCTTATGAATTTCAATGAATTTATTGTAAATCCTTTCGTTTCTGTCATCCCCCTGATAATGCCAGACTTTGTCATTGTAGAGATCCACACAATCATACAGATAAGCTATGTGAGAATGTTTATCTTGGAATTGAGTATACTCTAAAACCACATAGGAAGAATGTAAAATATTACATTGTGTTATTCTTGGATCATTAAATGATTCATCAGGTGTCAAAATGACAGGATCTACAATGATTTTATCTTTTATCTTGTCTATTGTGATGATATTATTTTCAATTAAATATTTTATAGCATTTAGGAATTCTTGTTCAGATACCATATCTTCTCCAAACCACATGGCAGTATTTTTTATCCAGGAAGGAACAGATTCTGCATACGAGTAAGAGCTGAAACCTCCTACCAACAACAGTACAACAGGAATCAAGACAAGGGTTATTTTCAATTTAGACATTCTTTTCTTCTTAACTTGAAGTAAATGATTTGAACATCATTTTGTTTTTGGCACTAATTATAATTACACTTGTGATTGAAACAATTAGGATCATCATGGCAATTGTCCCAAATTCAGGAACGATGTTAATTTCAATAGATTCTCCATCCAATGTAGTTAAGGAATCAACTCCAATTCCGTGTAATGTGAGGGAAATACTCACATTATCATTACTAGGTAATGCTTGTGTAAGATGGTCACGAATACCCATTTGTTGATTTATCATTGTTTTGTACAAAATGACTTTATCATTTTGAGATGCTAAAATATCATAATTTACATCAGTTAATTCTTGTCCATTCTTATCAGTGAATCTCACATTAATTGTCATATGTTCACGTTCTACAGGTTCTGAAGCTGTAACAAATATCCAAACAGATCCATCATCAGAAAGAGTCTGAGTTTTTACCATAGAGCCAAGATGATTTGCACCAATACTCAATTCAGCCTTTGGACTAACTGGCTCTTCTGCAAATGCAAATGTGTGAAAATTAGTAGCAGTAAATATTGTTACAAGCAATATTGAAAAGCATAGAATTTTTTGTCTTGTATTTAGATTAAAAATACAGTTAGAATTAATCAAATAATGAGTCCTGATGGACTCGGATATTACTGCCGTTAATTTGAACCAAATTCAAAAAAATCATTCGTATTAACTACGCGTAACTTACTATTAAGGAGTCCTTTTAAACATCACACATCAAAAGAAGATTATAGGAAATGTTTCTTGTAACAAATCTATTTTGAATATTTTTTCATATAGTTGAGACCCACGTAGTAATAACAACTGCACTTATGCTGGAGAAGTATAAACCATATCCCATGAGCTTATTTCTGGGTTTCATTATGCACCTATCACAGTCATTTCGAGTTTTACCTTACAAAGATTCACCATACAGTCATTGCAGGCATATTCACCAGTTGAATTCTTGCAACCACAGTTACATGTACAGGAGTAATCATTCATTCTATTAGATTCGCCCGCACAAAGAATTATTGGTTGATTGATAGTTGCATTTACTTTCTTGTTTTAGTAATGTATTTTTTATCATACATTAATTGGTCATACTAACATATAAGATACAGATGATTTTTGTTTTGATTTAACATTGAATGGTTGATTCAGTTTAAGTCATGTGTGGCAATTAATACATAGGTCACAGTATAACTCATTTTTGTTATTGTTTACTCTTGATAGTAGACATTGTATGTGGAAATTGTGGAAAAATAATTAAAAATATGATCAAACTTAGATCTGTAAAAGACTGTATGCGTAATTTTTCTAATAAATGCCCATATTGTGGAAAAACTTTATCCATTTCAGACTTTATGTTGGATGTTGAGATTTGTGCATGAAGCAGATAAGATGAAAAATAGCTCACTATGAGATGTACTCTTGGAAATATTGTTCTTATTCTATAGAATCAGAATATAATCTAAATAAATCCTAAAAAAGATCATTTTATTCTAGGAATTTCAATAAGATGTAATTAATTTGGTTTTATTTTGTGTTGATAGTAGCTAGAACTAATTTTGTTGGGGTTTAAAAGACAAAAACATGCATGTAATACATGTTACAAAAGTATCAAATTCATAATTGCAACTATAGTAAATTAATCACAGATACAGTTAATGGAGAAATTTTTTGTGCAAATTGTGGCACAGTTATTGAAGAAAAATTAGATAATCATAATGAAACGTCTGTTCACAGTTTAGAGGATTTCATGAGTAAGAGTCAAGTTGGTTCAAAGCAATCCCTTGCAATACATGACAAAGGAATGTCATCTATCATTGGAAAAGATAAAGATGCTACAGGCAAATCACTAAGTTCATTTAACAAATCAAGATTTAATCGACTAAGAGTATTAGATAGTAGAAGTAAAACAAGAAAATCATCAGAAAGAACACTTGTAAAATCTCTAAATTTTCTAAATGGATTAAAAGGAAAGCTAGGCATATCTGAGAATACAATAGAAGGTACATCGTCACTATTTAGAAGGGCACAAAAGCATCAATTGATTCGAGGAAGAAGTTCCAATGATTTGATGGCAGCAGCTTTGTATGTTTCATGCAGACAAACTATGACTCCTAGAAGTCTGGAGGATATTTCTGAAATTGCCAACATTACAAAGAAACATCTACAAAAATCAGTCAGAGTTTTAATTAATGAATTTGGACTTGTACTGCCTCAATACAATATATCTTCATTTCTAACTAAATTATCCAATGATCTAGGATTTTCTGAGAAAACCAAACGTTATGCTTTGAAAATATTATCAGATGTTGAAAAACGTGGTTCTGCTGCTGGAAAGAATCCTATAGGACAGGCAGCTGCATCACTATATCTTGCATCTATGCTGATGGGAGAAAATATTCCACAGAGAACATTCTCAAAAATTTCTGGAGTATCAACTGTAACATTACGTAATAGAAAAAATACAATACAAAAATTATTGGAATTGTAAGTGTGATAGGATATTGGATATTTCTCATCTCAAGAAACTATTGCACCAATTCCTGCACCACAATGTAGAAAAAAAGCATCATTGGTGGACTGAATAATAAAACCTACTGAATTCCATTAGTCCCAGGACAGAGTATATTTCACAATTCATTTGCTTGTGATTTTATATTTGCAAAGCAAGTCAAGAAATAACCTCAAATCTTTTTTGTGTTCCTTTTCTGACTCGTTTAGTTCCTTGAGCAAGTCTTTGTAGTCATAATCTGAATGAGATTCCATTGATTCCTGATTTACTTCGTTTATTGAGATCCTTTTTTGGATCTGCATGATTTTGTTTTCCCCATATTCTATTGTAGAATTAATCTTCTGCATATGCTCATTAGGATTTTGCTTTGAATTATCCTGCTGTTCAGTCATTTTTGTAACTATCTCATGGTTTTGCAGAATCTGATTCCATTCCTCAAGTGTTAATGGACGTTTTAGTATACAAACTTCAGTTCCATCAGGTATGTCTTTGTGCACGTATTCTGTAGTATGTATTACTCTCTCTTCACTCAATTTGGTTTTGCCAGCAGTATGATCCAAAGTCATTCTATTCTACAACACTCACATTTTCTTTCGCTTTTTTACCAAAATATTTTTCTATTATTTGTAAAACTTCATCAGCAATTATTCCCTGTTCGTCTTTACCCCATATTGTCTTTAACTCTGCTACCATCTCCTGATTGTCAAGAATTTGTTGTTTTAACATTTCAAGATTTTCTCTAGGATATGCCAATCTTGGAATCATGAAATAGTTGTAGTTCATTCCAACCAAAACAAAATCATCTCCAGTCAATTTGATTTTAGAAGTAGATTCTATATCTAATTCCCTTATGGTTTGCACTTATTTAGTCACCATGATTTAATCCTCTTGCATACTTCAATATTCATCAAAGAAAGATACATCCTTGACTCTAGACATGTTGAGCATTTTACAATTGAGATGTCATCACTATTTGGCAATAATTCAAACGTGTGGTCTCCATACTTGTAGTTCAGCTCAGTGTCATACCAAACACCATTTACAAGTGTCATTTGGCCTCAATTTTCAAAATGTATCTTGGCAATCCTGAGGATGCTTTACTCATGCTTGTTGACTTGTCCTGATATCTTTTTTTAATAATTCATAGGATTCTAAATATTCTTTTTTCTTGAGATTCTCCGGAATTGTCTTGTTATTCTTGTTTACTTGTGGTGTTTTTTCTTTTTTTGTTTTTGTCATAGTATAAGTGTGCGAATCTAGCATATATCATTGATCTATTTGTCATGAGTGTTAGATAGAAAAACCAACAAAAAAATCATATAAATCCATTCAATGAAACTCGAATGAATCTAGTGAAAGATTTCACTTATTCCATTTATCATGAACTGAATTGCAAAAGCCGCCAGAAAAATTGCAAAGACCCTAGTCACAATTAATGAACCACGTTTTCCCAGAATTTTGTTAATCGGCTCAGCAGATAGCAACACAAGATATGTTATTACAGTTACAATCAAGATTGCAACCAACGTTATCAAACCTCCAGATGATTGAAACGATATTAGTGCAATAGTCAATGCCCCTGGACCAGAAAGCAATGGAAATGCCAGTGGGACTATACCTTGCTCTTGTTCTATATTGCCTCCACCCATTCTCCATTCACCATGGGTCAGAAATTCAATGGCAACGATGAATAGCAACACTCCGCCTGCTATCATGAAACTGGAGATTTGAATCTCAAAAATTGAAAGAATTTCATTTCCTACAAATGCGAAGACCAACAGCAAAATCACCACCACCATAACAGTATTTTTGAACAATGATCTTCTCTTACCCTTCTCCATGTTTTTGGTCACGCCAATTGTGATTGGAATCGTTCCAATGGGGTCAATAACCACAAAAAGGATGATTATCGTTCTAATCAGTTCTACAGAAAAATTCTCTGGGATAAAAAACAGGCCTTCAAATGACATTCATTACTTATAATGTAATCAAGTCTATAAAGTAACCATCACTTTATGTTGTAAGTTCAGTTGTTTTCTTTGCAACATAATAACTCTGCATATCCATTTGTCATCTTGCTGTCAGTCGAATAATGCCAAATTGCCTTGTATTCTTTTCCGCATTTATTACATATTTCTGTCATGAGATAGGTCCTTCTTCCACACATTACATGCAGGACATCTGTTTGTTAACTTGGTTGCTATTTTTTTTAAGAACACATTACCACAATTCTCACAGGATCTCAAATCATCATTTGCAATCATGTCTTATGTCGTTTTTCCTGCAATGGATGTTGCCTTTTCTTTCAGATGAGTTTTTTCATGAAGAAGAAGTTTTCGAATATCACCTTCAGAGGAGTCCCAAGTAAATTTGCAGTGTTTGCAATGATATGTCATTTATTTTTCTAGATCCTCTGTTTTCGTTTTTCCAGATTTAGCGAATTTGTTTACGTCTTTTGATGTCTTTTCTTGTTTTCCTTTCAGTCTTGCAAAAATATTTTTTATCATACATTAATTGGTCATACTAACATATAAGATACAGATGATTTTTGATAATAATTTACACGTAGCTGAGTAGTCAATTCAGTCCTTCTTTACAGATATGCAAACTCACACCACTACGATACTAACATTACGTTAATTTTACTTATAGAGTTTCTTCAAGTACAGGTTAATTAGGTAAAAAGGGCAATTAACATTATGAATACAATGAAATCCTATAGTCAAAAAACTTGTTCAGACTGTAAGAGAGTACATTGTCAGAGAGGATGTAACTGTGATTGTCATTGGGAGCCATAAAAAATAATTTTGACCCACGGTATTTTTACTCAAGAAACATGTACTCACGATGCTAAAGTTAGGATGGCAGGACTCAAGGACATGTATGAATGCACGAATTGCCACAAATTTATCCCAATTGTTGAATCAAAAGTGATCGATAATAGAGCTCCACAATATTTAGAGAATAATTGGGAAGATGACTGAAATTAGAAAGTTGTTGTAAATACTCTCTAATTTTTCATCATAGAGAAAACGTGCATAACCCATAACTGTATCTTCGGATTGAATTAGATTGCAGATTTCCTTCTTGTCTTAGGATTTTTAGATAATTTTTGCAATTATTTTTGCAAAGTCTCTACCATCTTTAGTTAGTGAAATGTGTATTTTATTATCATAAATTGTAGATTTGGCAAGACCCTTTTTTTCCATCCAGACAATGTGTTTTGCAAGTCTTGTATAGTTTAGTTTAGTATCTAATGCCATCTGTGTTTTTCCTTCTGAAGGATGTTCAAGCATAAATTTCACTATTCTCATCAGAGTTTTCATACTAGGATCAAAAGTAGGCGCGATAGATTTTGATTTTAGAATTTTTATGACTTTAGGATTGACAATTTTACTCAATATGGGCCTAATTACAATACTAAATGGTGTGTTATAACCCATATCTCAATAGACAGGCATGTCCAACCTATAGTTTAAGAGATAAGTTACTTTTGGCACTAATTCCCACCACACTTACAATTGACACAACTAGAATCATCATGGCAATTGTTCCAAATTCAGGTACGACATTAAACATAATTATATCTCCTTTAGGCCCTGTCCAATCATTCTCCTGTCCAGGAATTCCTATTCCAAGTAACGTAATCTTTACGTTGACAGGATCTCCTGATGGTAAAACAGCAGTCCAATACTCTTCAATTCCTGCATTACTATGATTATTATCAATTGTCAGTACATTATGTTCATTTTGTACTGCAGTTAGATCATAGTTGAGATTCTTAATCAAATCTCCTTGTTCATCAGTAAATTTTGCATGAATTCCCATTGCTTTTCCTTCAGTAGGATTCATCACTTCGAGGTTTACTATGATTGTTCCATCTGAAGACATGCCTTCAATTATTGTCATTCTATCTGCCTTGTCTATGATTTTACCCGTTACAGTGATTTTACCCGTTTCCCAATGGTATGTTTTGTCATAATATTCATGTATGGTCTGGGATTCAAATCTATAAGTAAAAATTTCCCCGGGTTCTATTATACCACTTTCAAAAACTCCATCTGGACCATCTATTGGATTACCACTTGCTATTGATCTTGGAGAATCATCAAAATTGTGCCACACTACCAATGTATCTTTTTCTATAGTCAAATCCATAGGGATAAAACAAATTCCAGACTCTTTACAATCATGACTATCATCTGTAAATGGAATTATTATTGCAGCAATACCTGAAAATGGGAATTTATCCTTCGACTCTTGCGTTGAACTGGAATTATCTGTTTTTTCAGATTTTTCATCAAAGGTATCCTGCACAATAATTACTCCTGTCATCCAAGGATGGATATTGCAAGTATAATCAAAAGTACCAACATGCTCAAACTTTTGAGAGAAAGAATCTCCTGCCATAATTAAACCACTATCAAAAATATTGTCGGATTGAACTGTGGGATTTGTAGATGTAACTGTATGTGCGGTACTATCACTATTTTTCCATGTTACTATACTTAAAACATCGATTGTTATTTGTGAAGAATCAAAACACGTATTATTTTCCTCACATCCTGGTACTGAAGACCCCTTAGTGATGTTCACACTAACATTAGTATGATCAGCATATGAACTAGGTATAGAAGAAACACCTAATATGAAAACAAACAATACAGAAATACATAAAAATTTTTTTCTGTTAAGTAGATTTGATCTAGTGTTGGAATTATTCAAAGGACAACAGCTAATCCATTAATTGCACAATCAGATGAACAGTAGGAACTAGCACGATGGTAAAAATCCTTTCCACAGTATCTACAGGTCACAACATTATTTCAGAAAATACAATATTAAACAACACTGACAATTATGTACATCTTCTTTACATAAGCATCAGTTTTTCTCAATTAAATGTTCCATCATAAAAAATCATACATGAAAAAAATTAAGAAACCTAAAGAATCAAATACATTCCACCAAATTCTTGTAGAACTTAGAAAACATGATTAAATGTAGTGTAACTTTAAAGAAAATGTTGACAAGTACAACATATTTTTTCAAAAAGTAAATTTGATCAAGTATTCAAAAGATCATACATCTCATTTCTATATCTTGTATATACTAGTTAGACATTACAAAATCAATGAGTTTCAAACATGACAAAGAAAAACAAACCCCCAACATAATAGACCTTCTTTTGAGCAGGAAGGCCAATGAAAAAATTGAACCAAACACATTGATAAAAAATGTTCAAAACAGAATCAATAATGCATTGGAAAAAGGTTATCAATACACAAGAGTGATTGATTCATCTGAAAAATTTCTGAGAAAAAATGTATTTGGACAAATAAACATGGCAGTACTTTATGTAGACATTGTTGGTTCTACGAAAATGAGCATGACATTACCATCTGATAAACTCTCGCTAATGCTAAGCTCATTTTCTCAAGAAATGTCGTATGTAATTGAACAGTTTGATGGTTATGTCCTAAAATTTGTGGGGGATGCCGTTATAGGATATTTTGTAGAAGATAAGGCAAATCAAGTACCTGCAGCATACAATGCAGTTGCGTGTGCAGAATCCATGATAAAGGTAGTAACACAAGGAATCAATCCAATATTAATTGACAAAGTGGGGCTTTCAGAGATTAGCATAAAAATTGGCATTGATTTTGGCAAGAATGTAGTAGTAAGATATGGCTCTGATGAAAAAAAAGCATTTGTTGATTTGCTTGGACCTACAATGAACATAGCATCAAAGATCCAAAAATTAGCGAAAGCAAACCAAATTCTAGTAGGTAATGAGATATACAACAAACTAGACTCATACATGCAAAGATTTTTTTCAGATATGACAAGTGACTTAGTTTATCCTTTACAACATTATTCAGAAGATTCTGATGATGTTTATCGTGTTTATGGATACAGATGTTAATATTCACACATAATCAATTTTTAGATTTTTCTAAGACATTCCTTTAAAGTCTTAATACTTATGTTAACCACGTAATGTTATGTTAAAATCAACATTTGAAAATAATTCCCATTGGGAATCTACAAGTAAGCATATTCTGAGTTTTCCAGAAATTAGATTTGTCGGAGTCATAGACAATATGGGCAATCTTGTTGTAGGAGATTACAAAAAAGGTGTAGTACCAATTGCAAAGATAGACCAATACAAGATCTGTATGGAACACGCACTAGAATTATTTATGAAAAATGATCTTGATGACGTCTTGGGTCCGTTGGATTACATAGTTTCAAAAAGAAAAAACATAAAGATAATCACTATTCCTGTTAACAATTATCTTGTATTGATTTCTGCCGAATCTACTGTGAATGTAGAACCAATAATTGATGAGATAATTCAATCTTTGAATGATAGATACAAAACAATTAATCAATAAATCATTTAAAAAATTCTTTATTATTACCTGAATTTTTTACTAATTCCATATCAAGACTTTTTCAATTATTTCAATTTAGACAATCTTTTCTTCTTAACTTGAAGTAAATGATTTGAACATCATTTTGTTTTTGGCACTAATTATAATTATACTTGTGATTGACACAACTAGAATCATCATTACGATTGTTCCAAATTCAGGCACAATTTCTGTCTCCATATCTTCATCAAATACTTCATCAAATACTTCATTAGAGAGGTCATTTGAAACCATGAAATACATCTGAGTTTTTTCTTCAAGATTTTCTTGGCTTGCTTCTATGGTATATTGTCCTTCATCGAATCTAGGAATAGGAGGAGTAATCAAATATTTGAATTTGCCATCGCCATCAATTTGGACATTTGGTCGATAAACTACATTTCCAGATGGATCATAAATGACAAGCTTGATTGGATGGAATGATTGGATGTCACCTTCTATTGTTCCCATAATTAGTAGTCTATCTGTTGTGGCAATGGTAGAATCATATGAATAAAGTGAAATTTCTCCAAATGAAAATGAATCAAAACTTGTAATAGCAAATACAGATGCAGATAATATGAAAATGCACAAAAACTTTTGTCTTGTATTTAGATTAAAAATACAGTTAGAATTAATCAAATAATGAGTCCTGATGGACTCGGATATTACTGCCGTTAATTTGAACCAAATTCAAAAAAATCATTCGTGTTAACTACGCGTAACTTACTATTAAGGAGTCCTTTTAGATGTACGTCAGATTAGAACGGGTTGAAGAAAATTTAGTTTACAGAGATTGAATTAGCATTTTGTATCTAGTTTTCATTTTCTAATATCCACTCAGTTGTCTAGTGTGAGTGGCATCATTTACTACTGCTTCTTCCATTCTTTTCTCCAATATGCCAATGTATGAATCTCTACATCCTTGAGAGCAAAATTTTTTATTAGTTCCTTCAAACGATTTCGTACAATGCTTACAAATTAATTTGATATTGTTTGTCATCTTTGATTTTACCGTACCAAGATCAATCATGTGCATGTGGATTTGCAGAACCTGATTTCATCTTTACAAAAGTCCCAGCTTCCTTTTCATGAAATTCCTGATTAGCCTGATCTACCTTGATTGCTTGTGGAGGGCATACAGAAACACAGGCCATACACCAAATACAATCATGTTCTCTTATTGGATCTGCTTTGTCAGTCATATCTTTTCGTTCATCTTTGACATCACTTCCAGTTCCTTCAAAAGTTTGACCAATGACATCTTTTGCTGGGATGTCTTTTTCAGTTCTATACCACTGAAAAACTTGCACAGGACATGCTTCAATACATGCACCATCGGCAACACAAGAATCCCAATCAACTGCAATCATTGTACCACTTACACCAAGTGGAACCTGTTTTTCTCCCCTTGTAGCATATGCTGCTATTACTTCCTTGTTTTTGGATGCTTCAGCATCTGCTCTGCCAGGGCCCCACATAAAATGAAAGTGTTCTCCATCAGAATGGTTAATCTTTCCAATTGGTTTTAGGCCTTCAGGGAAGTTTTCTGCTATTGGCATAACTTTATTTTAATAAGACATTCTATTAAGAAAGCCTGATGTTTATGTATGGAAGATATACAAAACTGTCAGCATTTTCTAAATACTGATTTGTTATTATTATAATGATTGATACTTTCACCAACCCATCCCCTGTTTTGGTCTTAAGTTTCAATCATTTTTTTACTTAGATGTTTTACACATGTTTAATCCAAATAACATCCATACAATGCATTGTTATGTCTTAAAAACTGTAATGGAGTTTAGCAAATAATGGCAACAATCTAATAATTCAATACTATAGTTCTACAAATTTTAGAACAATATTGCTATATTTTGTTTTTCCACGTCTCTTTCCAAGCATCATAAAACCCTTTCAAAGAATCAGCATATGCATCTAACAAACTGATTGATTTTTGGCATAATTTATGATTTAATGTTGCCTCGAAATTTTTATAATCAGATATAGAGGGTAAAGGACCTTTGAGAAATGTATCATATTCATCTTTTATTTCTGAAAATGAAGAGGCGTTTTCAACATCAATACGTGCAAGCCACAAGGTTGCAAAGTCTTTTCTAGTTTTTGTGGAATCATCTTTTGATTTTTCCATTACTTGTGAATATATTTTTTTAATTTCATTTGAAGACTTTTCTAAGGAATTTACAGAATCATCAAATTTTTCCATATTTTTATAATATTCATCTTGTAATTTTTGCCAAGACATTGTTTGATATGTTTCCATACTGTTGTTAGTACAATATACTACTTAAACATGGCAAAGTATGGAATTTAAGAAAACAGATGTTTATGTAAATAAGATATACAAAATCATCAGTGTTCTACAAATACTCACTTACCATTGTGATGATTAATGAAACTTTCACCAGTATACATCCTGTATTGGTCTTAAGTTTCAATCATTTTTTTATTTTGACATTATGATGATCCGTATCTTTTTTTCCAAAAATAAATTTAATATAACAAATCTCCAACAAACAAGATCATATTTTATCGCTAGTTAGTAGATATGAAAGCATAATGGAGATAATGGCCACCGTTAGAAGGAAGTATGAATAATTTGAGGATGGCGACCATTAGTAAATTGTATGTTAATTATGCTATTAAGTAAGCCTGACTTTTATGTTATTTTTATCGACAAATCTGTCAGAGATAAAACTAATTTATCAAACAGTCTCTGCAATCAGATGAGAAAATTCGTGGCCGTTTTTAGTCAAGACGATATTGATTTTATTATCCTTAATTGTAGATTTGATGAAGCCTTTGTTCTCCATCCAGATAACATGTTTTGCAAGTCTTGAATAGTTCAGATTGGCATCATGTGATAGCTGAGTCTTTCCTTTAGCACCATTTTCTGTCAGAACTTTGAAAATACGTAACAGGGATGTCATACTTGGTTTAAAGCTAGATTCTAATTTTATACACTTGATGTCTGTAATTTGTGCAACCAATTGCCATTCTTCCTCAATAATATGTACGGGACAATCATATTTAACAGATTAAATATGATTAAGATCTGTAGGCGTAAAAAGAAATATTCTAAATTTTCAGAGTCAATGGTTAATACCTATGATGAACACTAGTAAGCCTGCCAAGAAAAGAGTATAAAACCATTAGCATAAAAGTGAAAACTTTTGTGAGATTTGTAAAAGGTGCAAAAGATGCACGTAAAAAGAATCCTACAACTACCAATACCAGATTCCTTGACTATCTTCTTGATCTTGGGCATGTATGATAGAACAAATTGTCATAAATTTATCCCCATTGTCGAATCAAAAGAGATTGATCATAGAGATCCACAATATTTAGAGGATAACTGAAAAGATGACGATATAGAAAGTTATTGAAAATCATTAGACTTTTCTAATAAAGTATGTTTCAAGTCCTCATAAGGCTAAGCAACATGATATAATGTTTTTAGATACCCGTCAGATTAGAAAGGACTCTTTCAAGGTCTTGTTTTTCATATCTTAGGCTTTTGACTGTTGTATTGTCTTGTACTAAAGTAGATGAGAATTTCTGCAACATCAATTTGTTTTCATTAGAAAGTACAGAGGTTGTAATTACATCATTCAGGGTCTTTGAATGGTGATAAAGTAGTCTTGCATCTATTTTGGCATCTACATTTTTTGCCAACGAAATTTGGTTGATCAGTTCAGTATTAATCTCATCTAATATTGTTTTGAGTGCATTTGAAACAAATGTCATACAATAGGATAGTCGTTCTAGTTAATTAAGATGCAATAATCCATTATTGCATATACAATATGAGAATCTATATCCATACAGTATTTCTTATCTTAAGAATAGAATTATGCTTATGTGTTAGGTTTTAACATATGTTCTCAGTGACAATTTTGTCAGTATTGTTATTCAATATGTACATCAAATCAACAAACATGTCAGCGTCGGTTAATATAGAAAATTTTGTAAAATAAACAATGGGAGATATTCAAGTTTAACATGCAATATAGTTGGTTTTAACATATGGAATTACTCTTTAAACATATTCTTGTACCCTATGATGGAACAAAATCTGGAACTAAGGCATTTAATGGTGCAATTCAACTTGCAAAAAAATTTTCTTCTAAAATCACCATACTAGCTTGTATGGAAAAAAACTCCACCTTTGGATTTTTTGATACAAAATCTGATAAAAGCAAAATGAAAGACAGAAATGAAATAATGAACGAAAAATTAGATGAATTAGACCAACTAGCAAAAAAATCAGGCATTCGATGTAATTCAAAAATTTCTAACTGTGGTGTAGCATCAACATGCATCATATCATATATCAAATCACATGAAATAGATCTAATTGTTATGGGTAAATCCTCTAAAGTCAGTCCTGAAAAAATTTACCATGATAGTACTGTAAATCACATCTATGTTAGCGTTAAATGTGCAATGTTAAACATTTGAGATGATTTTATTTCCACCTAAACCCATCAATGTGTGTACGACTTCAAATATTATGTTTGATTGTGGTCAAAAGGGAATTGTTCTTTATTGAAAAAAATTATCTTAACTTCCAATGAACCTCAGGGATTAAGCATAGAATATGTGTTCAAATCATTCAAGGTACCATTCTATAAAGAAATAGTTCAAGCAGAAGATCTTAAAATATCGGAATACACTGCAATTGCACCAGATAATACGGCACGAACAATTTTAGAAAAACTATCAAAAATACTTGATACCAAGCAAAAAGAGATAATGATTACTAGTCAAACATTGGATGCGTCATTTTCAGATTATCTTGAAAATCTAGAACAACAAGAACAAGAAAAAGATACAGGACGACTAACTGAAGAGTTTCATGCAATCTCAGAGCCTTCTGTTGAATTTAACAAAGATTTGTTTGTAATGGTAGTTATTGCATCAATTGCAGCAGTAATTGGCCTATTTTCAAACAATGCTGCACTTGTAATTGGTGGTATGCTACTAGCACCTTTGATTGGACCTATGACTGCATTTTCATTTAATGTTGCAGTTGCACAGCCACGTAAGATTGCAAAAGCAGCTTTGAATGGTATTTTACTTTTGATTGCAGCTTTTGCCACTGCTGCAATATTGACACTGATAGTATCGCAGTTTGTAGAATTACCAATTACTGAAGAGATTATTTTGAGGACCGAAGTGTCTTTCGTGTTCTTAGCTTTGGCAATAGCATTAGGTGTTGCAGGAGGCGTTGCAATGTCTTCAAGTATACCTGGTATTCTTGTAGGTGTTGCAATTGCTGCTGCCTTGGTTCCACCATTGGCAGTTGCGGGAATTGGTCTTTCATTATGGGAATTGGATATTTTTACTAATGCGCTTTTACTTACCACACAAAATGTAATTGGTCTTATTTTGGGCATGATTATGGTATTTTTTGTCAAAAAAATAACTCCTAGAAAATATCATGAGAAAGAAAAAGCTAAAAGTTACATGCTCATTACAATATCTATTTTTGTTGCAATGAGTGTAATTATTGGCATAATTTCTCTTCAGGCATTTATCTGACAAGAAGGTAAATGAAAATCATAGTTTTTCATACTTTCCACCTGCCATGTTATCAAATAGGATCCCAAAAATGAAAAATTACTTATGAATAAACATCAGAATTTATAATTATTACTTTAATTTTGCAAATAATTTTTTTATCAATGTAAAAAATGGAGAGGGGTTTAATCCTTTTTCTCTGTTTTTGTAGAGTCATCTTTCTTTGGCTCTACTTTTTTCTCGTCATGGCCTTTTGGCAATGTTGGTTTTGTTTCTTTATCTTCCATACTATTATTTCAGAAAATAAGATATTAAGTGGCGCTGACATAGCAGTGTATTTAGTGAACAAGTATGGTAACATAATAGACATATTGGTAAGTATTGCGTACTAGTCAGATATAGTTATGTTACACCAATACAAGAACTTGTTTTGTAAATTATAAACGTCTTTTTTTTGATTTTTTTAAATCATAAAAAAAATATGTAACATCTTGAAATATTGATCATATCTTTCTTACTAGCATCTGACAAGTTTGATTCAGCAATGCTAATTTTCTCCCTTAGTTTTGAAAATTAGTCAGGGGTAACGTTTATTGGCTTAAAATATTTGATAAACAGTAATTGGTTTGCACGCCAACAACCCAGTGAGATAGCCAGCATTCGTGTTGTGCACTCACTGGGACATTACATCTTATCAGGAGCAGTAATTCCCAATAGGTTCAGTGTTTTTTCAATAGTAATTTTAAAAGAATGAACCAAACACAAACGAGAATTTTCTAGTTGTTCATCACCCAAATCAAGAACCTTAGATTTTTCATAAAAAGAGTTGAATGCAACTGCCAAATCATGACAATACCTAGAGATTACTTTTGGAGACAAATTATTTGCAGCATCGCGAACTTGCAAATTGAAAAGCCCAATTGTTTTCACCAAATCAATTTCAGATGGCTCTTGAAGTAAAGAAAAATCAACATCAATAGAAGGAGTTTTTCCAGATTTTTCTAAAATTCTAGATGCTCTAGCATGAGTGTATTGGATGTATGGTGCAGTATCACCTTCCAAACTAAGAGATTTTGTCAAATCAAATGCAATAATTTTGTCTAAATCTTGCTTTATCATTTCATAGCGTAATGTTGCAACAGATACAGCATGAGAAATTTGTTCAATCTCAGAATCATTCATTTCAGGATGTCTTTTCTTTGTTTCCTCAGTAGTCTTTTCTTTTAGTAAGTCATAAACAGAATCAGCATTAACATACAATCCTTTTCTTCCAGACATTTGTGCTTGTTTACCATCAGTCTCTAATCCCAAAATTTTTGCAGTATCAGAACTTAGAGTAACAGATTCGTATCCTAGATGAACATATGCATCAGGAATCGATTTGAATTTGCCCATTAATGATGTGATAATTTTTTGTAATCTTGCCTGACGCGAATCAATTACTGTGATCACCTTATCACCAGAAAAATTTTGAGGTTCAGAATTACTATCATCAAGTGTAGTCTGCCATAAAACACGCGAATTTGGTTGTTCTTTTTCATATTTTTCATAATAGAATGGATCATCAAGTAATCCTAATTTCCAGGCAGCATATGGAATATCTTTTGCAATATAGGTAGCAGTCCCATTACTTCGAACAATTACTTTGTCTTCTTCTTTATCATCGCCACGAATAACCCAACATCCAGCATTTTTTCCATCATTTTCAAATTCTACTAGTTTCATTTCTTTGAGTTTTTCAAAGATTCCATCCCATAATCCAGAGCGAATTATTTGAGATTCAAAATTCAAGCAATCATAAGAAACAGACAGATTCCAGCACGTTTCAAGTTGATTTGATAGTACACGACGTGTTATTTTATCAGCAAATTGGGCAGTTTCAGAATTTCCATCCTCTAATTCCTTGAGAACATTTTTCCTGATTTCTTCCAAACTAGAATCTTGTTCATATTTTTCAGTAGTTTTGACATAAACATCATCACCACAATAATGATCAAATTTTTTCCCTTTTGGAGGTTCAACATCAAATCCAAAATGTTTGAACCCAACAATAATGTCTGCAACTTGAAGACCAGAATCATCAACATAGTTTAAGACATTAACTTTGTAGTTTGCTTTTTGTAAAATTCTAGAAACAGTATCACCAATAATGATATTGCGAATATGACCAATGTGAAGAGCTTTATTTGGATTTACACTAGTGTGTTCTACAACAATTGTGGAGTTTTTTCCAATATCAACATCTCCAAATTCAGGTAGATTAGATTCAGATAAAATTAGTTGGCTTAGTTTTGGCCAATCAGCGTAAAAATTTAGATAACCAGAAGGATGTGATTCAGATTTTAAAACTAGTGTGTTTGTACATTGAGAGTATTTTTCAGATAACATTTCAGAAATTTCTTTTGGGCTTTTTTTGAGTTGTTTTGCAAGTAAAAAAGAGACATTAGAGCTAACATCACCAAATCCAGGTTTTGCAGGTTCAACAGAAAACTTTACGTCAGAAATAGAAAGTTCATCTAAAATTTTGTTGATGTTATTTTCAATTTCATCAATAATAGATTTGAAAGTCATACTATATCTCAGATAATATGGGTGCTAATTTATCTAATGCTTCAAGTACTCCATCACCTGCATGTGCAGAGACAGTCATCGTGGCCGCTGATTTTACAGCATCAGACGCATTACCTAAAGCAATACTTGTTTTTGCTACTTTGAACAATGGAATATCAGTTGCACTATCACCAATTGCTATAACATCATCTTTTGAGATCGAAAATCTTTTCATAATTTCAGTAAATCCAGTTCCTTTGTCAATTCCGGAGGAATTGATATGATACGCATATTGACTATCAGATAATTCAACGTCAATATTGTGCTCAGACAATATTTTTCTAGCCTGATCCAGATCAAATGTTCTTTGTAAAACAACCTCAGTCATTCTAGGAAAAACATACTTTTCTTCTACATTTTCCATGTTATTTTTTAAAACATCAAGAGCATTTTTGCACTCGTCGATATTACCTAGCAAAATATGATCGTTAGAATCAAGGGTGATACAACCGCCATTTTCTCCTACAGCAACCTTTGTTGTGCCACCAAATACTGAAAGTAAAAATCCTTCAACAGAAGATCGGCCAGTTACAAAAATTACATCATGACCCATGTTAACAAGACGTCTTAATGCTTCTAAAGCATCCAGATGAATTCGTCCACCGCCATTTTCAGTGATAGTACCATCAATATCTACTGCAAAAGTTCTTTTTTTCACATCAGATGTTTTTTCTACTGAATAATATTTGCTACGTATGAAACAAAAAAGAAATACGTATTGTTCATTAATGCAGTGATTTTATTCAAAATATGACAAAAAAAGGAATTATTGAAGAGATTTTCAGTAAAGCAAAATTTGCAGATGAATCTAAATCATACAAAATTTTCTACAGAAATTTTGAAAGAACAGTTGAAACCACGTTGCCAGAATTTTTAGTTCAATCAGAAAACCTACAGACCATACCAATTAGCAGAATAAAGAAAATTAAAAAAAATAATACGATTTTATTTGAAAAGAAATTAGCAGGTAGTGAATAGTATTGGGAATTCCTGAAAAAATTAAAGCCATTCAAGATGAAATGGCAAGAACCCAGATTAACAAAGCAACAGAACATCATCTTGGATTACTAAAAGCAAAGATTGCAAAACTCAAAAGAGAGCAAGAAGATAATGCTATAAAAAAATCTGGAATGAAATCAGATGGATTTGATGTTAGGAGAACAGGTGATGCAACAGTTGTGTTCATTGGATTACCAAGTGTTGGAAAATCAACATTACTCAATAAATTAACAGGAGCAAAATCAGCAGTAGGAGCATTCCAATTTACAACATTGACAGTAGTGCCAGGAATGATGGAGTATAGAGGAGCAAAAATTCAGGTATTAGATTTACCTGGAATCATTAAAGGTGCATCCACTGGAAAAGGATTAGGAAAAAGAATCCTATCTGTGGCAAGAACTGCAGATCTTGTGCTACTAGTTTTAGACGTATTTCAGCCATATCATGAGGACGTTCTAGTTAATGAGTTAGGAAATATAGGAATCAGATTAAACCAACTTCCTCCAAACATAACAATTGAAAAAGCAGCAATGGGTGGAATTGCAATTGCTCAACAAGTTAAACTTACAAAAATCACAGAAAAACATTTGAAAGATATTTTACACCTTTACGGAATTGTCAGTGCACGTGTTGTTGTTAGAGAAGACATAACATCAGAGCAAATAGCAGATCATATTGCAGGAAATATTAGTTATTCAAAAGCACTTACAATTCTAAATAAAATTGATTTAGTTGATAAAAAATTTCTAAAAGATTTGAAAACAAAAATAAAATCAGATGTAATTGAAGTATCAGCAAATTCAGACATCAATATAGAAATATTAAAAGAAAAAATCTATGAAAAATTAAAATTCATTAGAATATACATGCGCCCAAAAGGGGGTGAAACAGATTTCAAAGAACCATTAATTGCAAGAGAGGGAGATTCTGTGGAAGATATTTGTAACAAGTTACATAGAAGAATGAAAAGAGAGTTCAGATACGGATTGGTGTGGGGAAAAAGTGTAAAGTTTGGAGGACAAAGAGTTGGTTTGAGTCATATTCTACAAGATGAGGATGTGTTAACAATTATCAAAAAACGAGGAACATAATTTTAAAAAAGTTTGACATGGATCAAGAATTTGAACATCGTTGGTGCAAATTTTGCATGACAAAAACAAAACAAGAACTAGTTTTTCTTCCAGAAATGGCAACATACAAGCGTAGAAGGAAATACAAATGCACAATTTGTGGAAAAACAAGTTGGTTGCAAGGTAGAAGACCATCAGCTGAAGGGGTTTACTGAAAATTTTACGATCAAAAATAATTTTTTGAAAAAAAACTACTTGAGAAATTGTAATCAAATTGTGTAAATTTCTTTAGTTTAACCACTGAAAAACAATGAAAATGTCGATCAACACATGGCAGCTAAACGAAAAGCCGCTCCAAAGAGAAAAGCAGCTCCAAAGAGAAAAGCAGCTCCAAAGAGAAAGGCAGCTAAAAGAAAGACTGCAGCAAAAAAAGCAGCTCCAAAGAGAAAAGCCGCAAAAAGAAAGGCAGCTCCAAAGAGAAAAGCAGCAGCAAAAAAAGCAGCTCCAAAGAGAAAAGCCGCAAAAAGAAAGGCAGCTCCAAAGAGAAAAGCAGCAGCAAAAAGACGAAGATAAACTCGTCAAAAAATTAACAATCGTCACAAGGCGAATTGTTTTCCATTTTTCTAAAAACAGTTAGTGAAAACTATTCAAAAAATTATTTTCTAACTAAAAATATTTTTTTTTGAAAATGAAATTTAATTTTTAGAGAACTAGTAAAGATAGCTCATTAGTTTAATTTGTTCTTCAGTACTGATAACATTTTTCTCAGTTAGTATTTCTAACATTTCTTTAAACAATGCTTTTTGTTCAGAAGACATTCCACCTGCAGGACCTTTTTCTCCGGGTGGACCTGGTGGACCTCTTGGACCTGGTGGACCTAATGGACCTTGTTCTCCACGTGGACCTTGTTCACCAATAGAACCTATTGGACCAGTTGGACCTCGTTCTCCTTGTGGACCTTGAATTCCTTGTGGACCTTGTGGACCTTTTTCTCCTGATGGACCTGTTGTTCCTCTTTCACCTTGAGAGCCTTGTGGACCTTGTGGACCTTTGTCACCGGGTGGACCTGTTGGGCCTGTTTGACCTTTTTCTCCCTGTTGACCTAATGGACCTTTTTCTCCTTTTTCTCCCTGTGGACCAGGAACACCTGTTAATCCTTTTGCACCAGCTGGACCTTGTGGACCTTGTGGACCTTTTTCTCCGATAGGACCTTCAGTTCCTCTAACACCTTTTTCTCCGATAGGACCGGGTGGACCTAATGGACCTTTGTCACCGGGTGGACCTGTTGGGCCTGTTAATCCTTTGTCACCAAGTGGGCCTGGTGGACCTATTGGACCTTTTTCGCCGATAGGACCTATTGGACCTTTTTCGCCGATAGGACCTGGAGCGCCTTGAATTCCTTTTTCACCTTGAACACCTGCTTGTCCTGTTGGACCTTTTTCTCCGGGAGTTCCAATTGGACCTGTTAATCCTTTTTCTCCAGGAGGACCTTGTGGACCTTTGTCACCTTTTTCTCCAGGAGAACCCCTTAATCCAGATAATCCTTTATCACCAGGAGAACCTGTTGGACCTTTTTCTCCCTTGTCTCCAGTTGGACCTTTTAATCCAGTTGGACCTTTGTCACCAATTGGACCTGTTGCACCTTTGTCACCTTTGTCACCAATTGGACCAGGAATGCCTTTGTCACCTTTGTCACCTTTGTCACCAGTAATTCCTTTATCTCCAGTTAGCCCTTTATCTCCAGCAATTCCTTTGTCACCGGGTGGACCTTTATCTCCAGTTGGACCTTTGTCACCGGGTGGACCTTGTGGACCTTCAGGACCTTTGTCACCGGGTGGACCTATTTGTCCAGGTGGACCTTGTGGACCTTTGTCACCTTCAGGACCTTGTGGGCCAGGTGGACCTTTGTCACCAGGAGTACCTTGCAGACCAGAATAACTAGTACCAGTTTTAGTTGTACGTTTTTGTTTTGAAGTTTCAGAACTTGGTTTAGTTTCAGTTGATGATGGTGTAGTTGATTGAGATTTTGGTTTTGATAATGGAACATCAAATACAGAATGCAATGACGAGAATAGATCTGTGACAACTATCCAAACGGTTTCTAATTCTAACACAGATGATGGAATTGGATTTTCTGGAGAACCAATTGTTTCAGAAAAAATTCCATCTTTTACTCTAAGATGGAAATTACCACGCCAAAGGGAAGTAAATTGTTTTGATTTTATTTGTGCATCTGAAGGTCTACTGCCAACAATCGCGATTTGGGCCTCATACACACCTGACTGTTTAAAGGGTGCCTGACCTTGGATTTCTAATTTAGACGGAGATGACACATTCGTTTGTTTATACTTCAAGTATTTCTGTATTTAGATCGCATAAATTGATTCTAAATCAAATAATTTTCAGGCTCATGGAGGATAGTATTTATCTAGATAAAAGCGCATTTTGAGCTAGTGAAGAAACCTTTTGGGAAAAAATCAGAGGAAAAAGAAGAAGAGTCTAAAGTAGAAAAAAAGACAGAAGAGACCGCACTAGTAGATATTGACTATAATCGTAAGAGATTGTTTAAGAAGGGTGTCAATTTGATGGCAGATGAAAAACTTGAGGAAGCCATCACAGTATTTGAGCAAGCATTAAGAATCGATCCAGATAATGTTGAGACATTATTGAAATTAGGATATGCAAGGTTCCATATTGATGACCATCATGAGGCATTGAGAGTTTATGACAGAATTTTAGATATTGACGTTACAAATCCTGAAGCTTGGAATCTGAAAGGATTAGTACATTATGAACAAAAAAATTATTCAAAAGCCCTAGATTCAGTTGAAAAAGCAATTGAAACAGATCCAACATACGGAATGGCATGGTATAACAAAGCATGTTTCTTGTCATTATTGAATCAAGTTCCAGAATCATTAGAAGCATTGAAACGTTCAATCGAAATTGACGTAAAGAATGCTAGAAAATCAATTAGGGACAAAGATTTTGCCAATGTTAGAATTGAAGAAGGGTTCAAAAGAATTCAAGAAGTTGTAGTTTTGGAATCAATTAGACAAGGATACCACACAATTGGATCAATTGTTTGGACAACATTTCTCGATAAGAAAGATGCAGAAGATGCATTAAGAAAATTATTAGAAAAAGGACTAATTGTTCAAAATGAAAAGAGAGACGGTCTAAGTAGAATTCCAGTATATGATCTTGCACCAAATGTTGCAGAGAAAATGGGCAAAGAAAAGAAAGGATTGTTTGGAATTACAAGAAAGAAATTACCAAAACCTGTAAAGAATCTAAAAGAATTAAGCCAAGCAATTCAAGATGCTAAAGAAGCAATAGAAGAAGAGAATGCAGAAAGAGCAATTGAAGTATTTGATGAGTTTATTGATCCTAAAAAATCTGGAGAACAGATGATTGAAAACTTCTTTGATGAACATAGAGAAATCAGATTATGGAAAATTAGACTAAAAGATAGAGGCAATGATTACATTGCAGAAAATAAAGAAAAGATGTTGGTGTTATTTGATAACGTAGAAGTTACAATTACCAAAAAACTCAGAAACGAAATTTCTTAATTATTCAGCAGAAAGATCCCAATAATTTGCGTCTTCTTGTTTTGCAGTGGGTTTTTGAAGATTTTTCCATTCTTTGAAAGAACGCACATAGAGTTTGGCATTAGGTAGATCTGCAGTCTTTAATGCATAATATGCCAATCCAGAAAGCGTACCTACACTACCACAATAAGTAATAATTTCAGAGTCACCAGTAATTCCACGATTATCAAGCAAACGTTTCATATCCTCCTTTGGGCGTAAAATTTTGTCACTAGATGCAAGTGTTCTATAAGGTAAACTGATTGCACCAGGGATGTGTTGTTCAAGGAAATTCAATCTCTCTCGATTATCAATCAAAATAACATCATCACGTTGTTTTGCAGTTTCAAGATAATCAGAAGTAGCCAAAATATCAGGTTGTAATTTTATAGAATGTTCTTTGCTTTGTATCTCAGGAGTTTGTGAATCACTTTCCAAACCAAGGGATTTCCAATTACTATAAGTGGTTTCAAGTAAACTTACATCTGAATGACCAATATACTCCAAAGTCCATGCAACTCTTGATGCTAATGCTCCAAATGTATCATCATAGACTACAACACGAGTTTCATCATCAATTCCCATTGAATTTACTAGTTTTGCAACACGTTCAGGACTATCATCGGACAAAAGATTTGCCAAAGGTAAATTTACAGCACCAGAGATATGATCTGTTTTGTAATCACCTTCTCGTCTTACATCAATTACTCGAACACTTTTGTCTCTTATTTCTGAACGTAAAGAGTCTACATCAGTTGTAATGGCACCAGATTCTGTCAAGCAGCACATTCACCTTTTCCAGTTTTAGTATGGTAACTAGTGTCGCTGCCATAATCAAGATAGAAATCAGGATCCTCCTCTTTTGTTGGAGGAATGGTTAATGGTTCAATTGCTTTTTTGATATCAGCTAGAGTTTTAATTTCAGAGTCTTCACTGTTAGTTGCAATTCTATGAATCCAAGACTTTAGAGTGTCATCAGGTTTTTTGTGTTCTTTGAATAATTCAATAATTTTTAAGATTACAGGAATTACTCTTTTTGCAGGAACTCTGTGACAAATTTGTCCCAACATCGTATCACCATCAGAACGTCCACCCAGCAGCATTTGGTAATTTGCATACATGTCTTTTCCAAGACGAGCTCCACCTCCAAAGAATCCTATTGTTGCAATTCCATGTTGGCCACAAGAATTTGGACAGCCGCTAATTTTGATAGAAGCATCACGTAAATCATCATCTTCATCAAGTTTTAGGTCTAAGAATTTTCTTTGAATTTCTTTGGCTAATCTATGAGAATTTGTCAATGCCAGATTACATGAGGTTGTACCAGAGCATCCGATAGGTGCAGTCATGGTAAGAGAACCAGATTTTGCCAAACCAACTTCAAGGAGTTTAGAATACAAACGTGGTAAATCATCTTCATGAACATAACGCAATGCAATGTTTTGCACAAAGCCAGTACGTGCCTTACCTTCAGAAGAAAAGTTACGAATAATGTCAGCTAATGCATGTAATTGACTTGAAGTGATATCTCCTGCTTCAAGAGTGATATAGACTGTTTTGTAATCAGATTGTTTTTGGGATTCAGTGTTAGTTTTTAGCCATCGTGCATAACCATCAGGAGTTCCACTTCCACTTTCATCACTTATTCTGATAGGGCGTTTAATTTCATCAGGAGTGTGATCAACATCAAGTTGTGTAATTACAGATTGTGTAGCTCTTACTACTGCTCTTTCTTTTAGTACAAGATTTTGGAATTTTTCCCATCCCATATCATTGACAAGATAGCGCATTCTATTTCTTGCAAGGTTTTTTCTATCTCCTAATCTATCAAAGATTTTCACTACAGCAATTGAAGTGTAAAGTAAATCTTCTTCAGGAGTAAAGTCTTCTAATTGATGTCCAACAAATGATCTATTTCCCAATCCACCACCAAGGAATACTTTGAATCCTCTTTGAGGAGTTCCATCTATTTCTTTTATCTGTGGAATTAATCCAACATCAACCATTCTTACCATGCCATGTTTCTCACAGCATGTGAAAGTGAATTTGAATTTACGAGGGAGATTTTGGCTCATAGGATTTCTCAAAAAGAATTGTGCAGTAGCACGTGCATAAGGAGTTGAATCAAACTCCTCATCAGGACAAACTCCCGTCATAGGACTACACATTACATTTCTTACACTATTTCCACATGCTTCTCTTGATGTCATTCCTACATCAGCAAGACCACGAAGAATTTCAGATACGTCTTCAAGAATCACCCAGTGTAATTGGATACTTTCTCTAGTTGTTACATGTGCACTTCCAATAGAATATTGTTCACTTAGTTGAGATAATTTTTCAAATTGATGAGGATAAATTTCACCTGCAGGAAGTTTAATTCTAACCATAGCATAATCGTTAGTCATTCTAGTACCATATGCACCATGTTGAAGTCTAAATCGTCTAAAACTATCTTCGTCGTATTTTCCTTGACGGAATAATTTTACAGTTTTTGCAAAATTATCAGCCTCTTCAATTCTTGCCCAGTTAATTTTAGGTTTAGGAGAATCAGCTGCAGATTGTTTAAGATCAGATACTGTCAATATAAGGAAATTTCTTTTTGTTGTGATATAAATTTTTGAGAAATGGAGGTTTTAGGACTCAAACTTTCAAGGCTGGTACAATATTTCCTGTATTAGGAGGGAATAATCATTTTACAGATATGGAATAATTAGTATATCCTAAGTTTTTGAGAAGTGGCAAAGTATTAATGGGTTCTAGACTGGAATTTTTTCATGCAAGAAGCAACTGTAGCAGAAAAATCATCAAAGATATTTACTGATGTACGTGAAGTTGAAATTACACAAGCTATCGCAAATGAATTTCATGAAGTGTTAATTGACAGAGCAGAATCAGATGTAATTATTATTGGTGCAGGCCCAGCAGGACTCACTGCAAGTAGAGAACTTTCAAACTTGGGTTTCAAAGTTCTAGTTATTGAACAAAACAACTACCTAGGGGGAGGATACTGGTTAGGAGGTTACATGATGAATCCAGTTACAGTTAGAGAACCAGCACAAAAAATTTGGGATGAGTTAGGTATTCCATACAAAAAAGTACAAGAAGGATTGTATTTGACACCAGGTCCACATGCAGTATCAAAATTAATAGCAGGTGCATGTGATGCAGGAGTAAAATTCTTACAATTAACAAAATTTGATGACTTGGTTCTAAAGAATGGAAGAGTTGCAGGAATTGTTGTTAACTGGATGCCAGTTTCAGCATTACCACGTAACATTACATGTGTTGATCCAGTTGCATTTGAAGCTAAAGTGATTATTGATGCATCAGGTCACGACTCTGTTGCAGTAAAAAGACTTGTAGACAGAGGTCTAGCTGAATGGAAAGGTATGGAACCAATGTTCGTAAACGATGGTGAAGAACACGTAGTTCACAAAACAGGAGAAATATACCCAGGACTAATTGCAGCAGGAATGTCAGTCACAGAAACTCATGGATTAGCAAGAATGGGACCTACTTTTGGTTCAATGCTTTATTCAGGAAAAAGAGCAGCAGAAATTGCAGCTGAAAAAATCAAAGAGTTAGAAAGATAATACAAGAATATCTTACAAATTATTGTTGTGCCTGAATGTTTTATTTTTGAAGCATGTTTGATGAAATCATACCTGTAACGCATGTGAAAACCAGTTGTATTTCACAAATGTACTAATCATGCACATCATTTGGCATCACTAAGAGAAAATAGAGTTGATTTAATTCAGAATTAAATCATCTTAGTTATGGATTATATCCATAACTAATTTACTGACATCATGAAGCAAATCAAGAATCAAAAAATTGATGAGTCAGAAATAGAACCTTTGCTATCAAATATTCCAAAAATTAATCAAGAAATTGAGGAGGTCAAGAAATCATTTTCAACAAATTCTACAATAGTAAAGGATACAGTAAGAAAAGAAACAGAAATTCAATTAAAAAATCTTAATGAAAAAATTTCTAGAATTCAAGATCAATTATCAACATCAGAGTATTGGAATAGACTGAAAAATTCAACAAAATCAACGTCCAAAATTATTCAAAATGCTACTAAAGATGGATTAAAGGAGTCAAAAGGCCCTATTGACAAGTTCAAAAAATTCATCACAGGAATGATATACAGAGAAGAATATCCTGGCGAAAGATATTTGAAACTTTTGACAAAGCTTGGAGAATTAAAAGAAAAAGGATTGATCACTCAAGAGGAGTTTAATTCAAAAAAGAAGAAAATTCTTGCAAAAATTTAAGAAAAAATAGTAGAGAATGGATCAAAATGCATAACTACATATCAGCATCTCAAAATGTAAAAAGATGAACAAGGACATCCTAATTTTTTCATTAGGAGTTGCCATAGCGATACTAATTGGTATTGTGATTGTAACTAATTTTGATTGGTTTTCACAAGAGTGGTTGATAGGACTGATCATGATTGTGATAGGTTTTGTAGCCATCGGAGTTTTTGTATACTCAAAAATCAAAAATAACATATAATTTTCAATCGTTATTTCAATTAATTGTTCAATGATAAACCAATTCTCATCAATTTGACAATAACCATAAAGGCATTTATCAAAAAAGAAATTTGTTTCTATATTGAAAACAAGTAAAATTATCATTTATGATGAACCTACAGTTCCAGAAATTCAAATAAACAAATTAGAAAAATTTCTCAAAGAGACATTTCATGTAGGGGTAGAAGTGAGAAGGAACTTTTTTGAGAACACAAATGAAGAATTGTTTCAAGAAATCGCAGCCACAAGAATTTTTGAATTAAAAAAACCATTTTCAAAACATATCCCAACAGAATCAGAGATACAAATAGAGAAAGAAAATATAGATTATTCACAAAATAAAGAAAAAATTCTTTATGATGGATTTGAATTTCAAAAATCAATATCAAAATTTATTCCAATAGAAGAACAAACTCAAGAGAACTTTCACATAATTTTAACAAATAAACTAACATGTACATTTGATGAAAGTGATTTTAGATATCATGCAAGGGCATTAATTGGAACAAATCCTTCAATAATTTCAACTACAGGAATAATAGAAGCCCCTGCAAAACCTAAAGAATACTATCTAGAATTATTGACAAATTTTTCAGAAGAAAAACTAGACGAAATTAATGAAAAATACAAAGGAGAATTCTTAGAATATAATGATCCAAGATTATCAGAAATTACAGAAGGATATCTTTTACAGGCGATCATGTATTACGAAACAGGGGATGCATTCTGTGAAGATAAAGAATGTAGACTGTATAATGCACACTGGCAAAAAGATTTGTTTAATTCACAATTAAAAAATAAAAAATTTTGTAATAAACACAAAGACAATTTGAAAAAGATTATTGATCATTCGTGAACAGATTTTATATGATTACGAATTTTTTCAGATGATTTTTTCAATGATGAAATCTCAGTATCGTCAAGTTTAATTTGTTGAATTTCAGATACGCCATTCTTGTTAATTTTTACTGGAACACCCATAGCAACATCACACTCCCCATACTCTCCGTCAAGAACAACAGATACAGGAACTATGATTTCTTTATTGTTTAAGATAGCATCAATTACATCAAATGTATTTTTTGCAATACCAAATTGAGATCTGCTCTTGAAATTTCGCAATGTTTTCCAATAATTTCTCACATCACGAGTTATGGAATCTCTACTATCAATCATAGAAAATAGTGGGTTTCCACCCACAGTAACTCCAGAAAAAACAGGTACCATAGAGTCACCATGTTCACCCAAAACAATTGCATTGGAAATCGAGGATTGTGGAACAGAAAGTGTTTCAGAAATATGATAGCGAAATCTACTAGTATCAAGACTAGATGCAATACCAATCACTTTGAATCTAGAAAATTCACTTGTCTTTTGAAAATAATAGGTTAAAACATCAAGAGGGTTAGATACCAGTAAAATTATTGCAGAAGGACAGTATTGCTTGATTTTTTCTGCAATATCTTTTATCATTTTAACTTGCAAATCTATGTTTTCAGCTCGATCTTTAGTGTACACTCCAACACTTGCAGAAATTACTACAATGTCCGAGCCAACCAATTCAGAATAATCATCAGTTCCACGAATAGAGAATTTAGAAGTTGCAGGAATTGCATTTGCAACATCAAGGGATTCACCAAGAGCTTTTTTCTTATTTTTATTGACAAGTAAGACATCATCTAATGCGTTAGAAGCACAAAGAAACGCAATTGATGTTCCGACTCTACCACTACCAACGATTGAAATCAAATTAACCACATTGAAGATCTTATCATTAAAAACTAAACTTCTCGTTTACGTATACTGTCTCTCTGACGTTTATCATCATACTTAGACATTTCTCTTTCTAGTTTTCTACATAACTCATCACTGATTTTAAGAATATCCCAATCAGATTCAGTGTATACAAGTTGATTTTTTGAGGTCTTTACGATTGCAGTAACATCATAATGAGTTCTAGTCCCTTCACTGTTCTGGGATTTTACAGTAATTTTAGCCTCAATAATATCAGATAATACAGATTGAACTTTTTCTAATGTACCTCCAAATTTAGACATTAAAATTTCATTAGCAGTTTCATCTTTTGACAATCCAATAACGTATAATGGTATTTTAGTCATTTTACAACAAGTATAGGTTTTTTTGATTTATGTAATACATAATTTGAAACACTACCCAAGAAAAGTTCCTTTGCAGAACTTCTTCCACGAGCCCCAATCACAACTAAATCAATTCTATTTTTTTTATTATTTGCAAATCGTGCAATATCATATCCAGGATCACCAGATAATGCTTTTGAAATTAATTTTATTCCTTTTTTGGCAGCCCTCAATTTTGCATCATCAAGAATTTTTTTCATTTCTTTAGAAGAATTAAAATCCAAAAACCCAAGTGGATGAATAGCATAAACTCCAGGCACAGATTTTATCGTTAATCCAACAACTACACCTTGAGATTGCCTAGCTATGTGAATAGCCATATCTAAACCACGAATTGAGTTTTTAGAGCCATCTAAAGGGACAAGAATTTTTTTAGTTTTTATCATAATATTATAAATTAGAGAATAGTGAATTTAAAAGAACTTTTGATTTCCTTAAGTGATTTTCAGAAATGATAATTTAAAATCCATATCATATAATTGCTAAACTACAAAATATCATGGAAAATACATTTGTAAGTCAAATAATGAGTAAGAAAGTTCTAACAGTAAAAATTTCAGAGACATTAGAAGAAGTAGCAAAAAAAATGAAACAGGAAAATGTAGGTTGTGTTATTGTGGTTGATAAAATTGCTACATTAGGAATAGTTACAGAAAGGGATTTCGTTACCAAAATTGTTGCTGAAAAAATACCCAGAAACACAAAAATTTTTGAAGTGATGTCATCACCTCTAATTACAATAGAATCAAATGAAACAGTTTGGGAAGCTGCAGAAATCATGAAAGAAAAATCCATTCATAAACTTCCAGTTTTAGAAGATGGGGAGATCGTAGGTATTGTTACAACTACAGACATAGTAAAAATTTCAAGTGTAGGATCTGATTCTCAAATGCGTAAAATATGTGATCAAATTCTTATGAGAATGAAAGATGATTAATTGAAAGGATATTCACTTAAATTATTGAAATTAAAAGACGAATTACTATGATGGCAGCAGATGCAGGTGCAACGGTACTTGAAACAAATGATGATAATCCAAAAATGCCAGACAAAAAGAAAACAAAATTCGATGTCATTATTATTGGTGCAGGCCCATCAGGATATACTGCAGGAATTTATTGTTCCAGAGCAGGTTATGACACATTAATTTTATCAGGAATATTACCAGGAGGGCAACTAGTCAATACAACTGAGGTTGAAAACTATCCGGGATTTGAGAATGGGATTATGGGACCAGACTTGATGATTGATATGAGAAAACAATCTCAAAGAATGGGTACAACCATAATTGATGATGAAGCAGTAGATGTAGATTTTAGACGCAACCCACTCAAAGTTCTAACAGCATCAGAAGAATACGAAGGTCGTGCAGTCATTATTGCAACAGGGGCAAATCCTAGAAAACTAGGATTAGAAGGTGAGGAAACATTTGGTGGAAAAGGTGTTTCATATTGTGCAACATGTGATGGTCCATTTTTTAGAAATCAAGAATTAATTGTGGTTGGGGGAGGAGATTCAGCTATAGAAGAAGCAACTTTTCTTACAAAATTTGCAACTACTGTTCACTTGGTTCATAGAAGAAATGAATTGCGTGCAAGTAAAGTTATGCAAGAAAGAGCACTAAGTAATGAAAAAATAAAATTTCATTGGGATTCAGCTGTAATTGATATCAAAGGAGATCAGAAAATGCAACAAGCAGTTTTAAAAAATCTCAAAACAAATGAAGAATCAACATTAGATGTAGGAGGTCTCTTTGTTGCAATTGGACATGTACCAAATACAAAATTATTTAAAAACCAAATCGAGTTGGATGAAGAAGGATACGTAATATTAAAAAATAAAACACATACTAATGTTGAAGGAGTTTTTGCAGCAGGAGATGTACATGATAGAAGTTATAGACAAGCAATCACAGCCGCAGGATTTGGTTGTATGGCAGCAATTGATGTAGACAAGTATCTAACAGAAAGTGCAGACAAACAAGAATGAAAAATGCACAATGCAAAAAATGTTTAAAGAAATTTTTTGAAAAAGAAATCTATACAATTCAACAATTTCAATACAGAGAAAAACCACCATACAAATGGACATTAGAATATTTTAAAAAAAATGGAATTGGGGAATGGGATTCATTTTGTGAAAAGTGCTTATTAGAATATTCCAAAGAATCTTTTGAATCTTGGAATAACTCACAAATCTAAACTCTTTTTTGATACAAAATATACTGATTTTCATGACTAAAAATACAGAAAATAGACATAAAACCATCAAAGAGCATAGCGACAAACTAGCAAAATTAGGAATGGAGTTGAGTAAGATTCAGTTTAGTTACAAAGTAGAAGAAAAAACATCAAAAGAATATTGGCAAAAAAGAATTAAAAATTTTGAAGAATATAACAATAAAGCTTTAGAGTACTATAATCAAGTATTTTCTTTAATCAAAGTTACCAATAAAGAAGAATCAGAAAGGTTCCTGTTACAGATTAGTAAATTTCGACAATTAGGATCATCATTAATTGAAATCATGGAAAAAATTAAGGAGAATCCATCAATTATTAATTCTAAAGACAGACAACAGAGTCAATGGAGTAGAGAAATCAAAAATGACATTACAGAACATAGTAACAAATGTCTACATCATGAGAGAGACATGAATTCATACTTTAGAGAGTTTTATGAAAAGTATTTGAAAGATACTTTAGGTAACTAGTATGCCAATTCAGACATGTGTTTTGCATTTTTAAGGCAATTTTCAAAACTTTCTTCAGACATTACATTTTGTTTAGCATATACACTCTTGAACTTTCGTCCATCATCAGCAAAAATTCCAACAACGCATGCATTTTCTTCAACAGGATATTTTTTCATACAAGCATAAACTGCAGCAGAAGAAGGACTAATCAGAAGTTGATCTTTTTCAAAAACATCCTTTACAACAGAAAATGCTTCTTCATTATCAACAGAGACCCAATCATCAACTACGTTCTCACGTTTCAAAAATAAATCAGGTTTGGCAGATTCTTCAAAATTTCTCCATCCTTGAATGAGATGGTTTTGTTGTGGTTGACATCCAATGATTTTCACATTAGGGTTTTTTTCTTTAAGAAATGCCCCAATTCCAGTAATTGTTCCACCAGTACCCACGCCAGTAAAGAAATGAGTTATTTTGCCTTCAGTTTGTCTCCAAATTTCTGGTCCAGTTCCAATGTAGTGACCCTTGAAATTTGCTTCATTAGCATATTGATTAGGAGAATAGTATGTATCAGGTCTTGAAGATGCAATAGAAGTTGCAAGTGCAATACTTTGATCAGTACCTGCACCAACTTTTGGACACAAATCATCACTTGTTTCAAAGACTTTGGCACCTAAATTTCGAATAATATCTTTAGTTTCATTACTTGCCTTTTCAGGGATAACTATCTCAACTTTATATCCTAACAAATTAGCGATTCCAGTTAAAGCGATTCCAGTATTTCCAGAAGTTGGTTCAATGATAATGCTCTTACCTTTTGTCAAAATTCCTTTTTCTTCACCATCTTTTATCATCCAATATGCAGCTCTGTCTTTTACTGATCCAAATGGATTATGTCCTTCTAGTTTTGCAAAATAATCAACATTATCACGTGAAAGAGAATCTAATTTTACAAGAGGAGTGTTACCTACACGATTCAAAACATCGGTGTCAGTTACAGTAGTCATAACTTTGGTTATTTCACCTTTTTAATTTGGAATGTAATTACATCTCCATTCTTAGACATGTCTAATAATTCATGACCTTGTCTTGTTACCCATCTAGAGATATCATCTTCAGCTGCAGGATCATCTGCAGAAACAGTTAATGTCTCACCAACTTGCATTCTTTCAATTTCAATTTTTGTCCGAAATACAGGTTCTGGACAAAATAATCCAGTAGCATCTAATTTTTTTTCTGTTGATTCAGACATCTTATCTAATTGAAAAAAGCGTTTTGTTATATTAAAATCTATTTGAGTTTTTCAGATTAATTATTACTTACAATGCCATTTTGAACATAGTTGCAAGATTTCTATCTTTCATAAAACTTGGATCTTGATTCTGAAAATTGATTTTTTGTGAAATTCGCTTCATCAAATAAATTGCAATTTTGTAAAAAAGTGACCACATGTGGCTATTTTGATTAGAATCATAAATTCTCAATAATAATGTCAAAAGCCATTTTGCATTTGGATAATGTTCAGAAATATAATCAATCAGATATTCTTTTGAATTATTAATTTTGTATCGTAAATGATCAAGTGTTTCAATTTGATGAGCATAACCTGTTTGAGAAATTTCTATTTTTCCATGTTTCATAGAAGATAAAATATCATCAAGGTTATTTTCAGAATCAATTACATTGACACATCGTCCAAGAGTAGACAAAACATGAGAATCACTTCCTGCAACTTGAATCATATTATTATCTAAAGCAAATTCAGTTGCACGAGCATTAGATAAAATATCTACATTATTGCTGTTAAAGACCTCCACCATATCACATTTTTTGGCACTGTCACGTAGTGCATCAAGTAAACTAAATGGGTGAGGAGCAGATGAAACACCATCTTGTTTTTTAACTTCATCAATAACTTCCTCAAGAGAGAGACCAGGAGATATCACATCATGTATTCCATAAGCTAAAACATGTGCACCTGTATCAGTGGTGATTTCTTCTGCAGGAAAAACATCAATATTTTTGAATTTTAAATGATCATTTTTGTATTCTAATAATTGATGATAGCCATCCAAAGTATTATGATTGGTAACAAAAATTGCATCTAACCCTAAATGATATGATCGCTCCAGTTGATCTCGTATCGAAATATCACAATCATATGGAGGCTCATCATCACCTACATGAAAATTTGAAAAAGAGTTATGACAATGTAATTCAGCATTTATCGGCATTTTCAAATGAAATTTTTCGTCTTTAGGTAATAATCTTATGGAATCAGAATAGTGAATTATCTAAAAAGATCTTCAGCTTCAGGACGAATTAATTCATTAATTTCATGTTCACCTTTCTGGAATGAATAATTACGAACTATTGCCACAGGGGTTTTCAATGTTTTTCCCATTACTAATTCAGATGCAGCAGAAAGTTCATCAGCAATCGCAATTGCTGTAACTCGCAAAGTTTTTCCAAAAGTATCTTGAGTTCCCTCATAATCAATTATCGGAGATAAACCAGAAATACCTATAGCGCAATTTGTTTGTCCCATTCTAAAGGGACGTCCAAAAGTATCAGATATAATTACAGCAACATCTTTTTTTGTACGTTCAAAAATTTTTTTACGTATGTTTCTAGCAGACACATCAGAATTCAATGGTAATAATGTAGCATATCCTTCTTTTACATTACTTTCATCAATGCCAGCATTAGCACAAATTGTTCCATCATTGGTCTCAACAATTAAAATTCCATTTTTCATACGAATGATTCGTTTTGATTCAGATAAAATTAATTCAGTTATTCTAGGATCTTTTTGATATTGAGAACTAATTCCTTCAGAAAGCAATGAAGGTTTTACTGTAGACAGATCAACTAAACGTCCTTCTTGTTTTGAAATTATTTTTTGGGCAATTACTAAAATATCTCCATCTTGAATTTGGTTAGAAGAAATTATTAATTCAGAAATATCATCTGAAGGTTCAATCTCTTTGTCAATATGAACAGGGGTAATTTCCAATTATAGTATGTCAGCATATGGACTAAAAAATTGTTTATGCAGGAGTCGGAGCTTCTAATTCTAATTTGTAATGTTTGTTAATAATATCCAAGATTTTTGAAAGATCTTTTTCTTCCAAAGTGGTAGTTGCCATATCTTTTACTATATCTTGTGCACGGTACGCAATTCCCAATCCACATATATCAAATAACTTTACATCATTTGCCCCATCTACAACACATACAATGTTTTCTTTCTTTTCTCCCCATTCTTCGATTTTGATTCTTGCAGATTTTGATTTGTCTGAATCTACATTGATTTTTACTCCATCGAGTTTACCGTCTTTGAAAATTAATTCATTTGAATAAACATAGTCCAATTCTAATTCTTCTTTTAATCGGTCCATCATCAAGGTAAATCCACCTGAAACAGCCATCAATTTCCAACCAGCAGCCTTTAATGCTCTACATGCTTCTTTTGCACCAGTCATTATAGGCAATGCATCAGATACTTCTTGACAAATTTTTTCATCAAGTCCTTTTAGAGCTGCAACTCTAGTTCGAAGTCCTTCTTCCCAGTTAATTTTTCCTTGAATTCCTTGTTTTGTAATTGCCCAAATTTCATCTTGTTTGTTGAGTTTTTCTGCAAGAATTGGAAGGTATTCTTCATCATACAATACACCTTCAACATCAAAAATTGCCAACAATTGATTTCTGTTTTGCAAAAATTTGCTAATTATATTAAAGTTTAAACTTTTTTGGGATCCAAAAAACGCTAGTAATAAATCACCGGAGTTAATGGTATAGTTATGGGCGAATTAGAACACAAATACGAAGTAGATATCAAAGAAAGAGAAGGACGACAAAAATTACCAGATAATGTCAAAGCAGAATTAAAAGCATCAGGTATGATGGACGATAAAGGAAAATTAAAGTTGAAAGGTGTTAGTCCAAAAATGCTCAAAAGAATGAAACAAGAATTTGTAGAATGCCCAGTTTTGAAGGACGACATACATTTTATCCAATGTTTCGTATGTCCAAATTTCCAAAGCAGAGTAACAGGGCAAGTACTCTGTAAAGGCGATAAATTATAATCAAAGATTTCTCACGAAAGGCTCATTAGTTAATTTATTCTGAGAATTTTAGTTTGAGTAAAGAAGATGTGGGAATCACAGTTTCAAAAAAAGATGATTTTAGTGAGTGGTATACTCAAGTTGTACTAAAAGCCAAACTAGCAGATTACGCACCAGTAAAAGGGTTAATTGTGCTCAGACCAGACGGATATTCCATTTGGGAGTCATTAAAAAATACGTTTGATAAAAAATTTGCAAAAAATGGAATTAGAAATGGATTTCTTCCAGTATTAATTCCCGAATCACTATTAGGGAAAGAACAAAAACACTTTGCAGGATTCAATCCTGAAGTATTTTGGGTAACCCATTCAGGAACAAATGAAATTGGAGACAGATTAGCATTAAGACCAACATCTGAAACATTAGCATACACATTATATTCAAAATGGATTCAAAGCTGGAGAGACTTACCTCTAAAAATTAATTTTTGGAATACAGCATTGCGTGCAGAAATCAAAGCAACAAAACCATTTCTAAGAACATCAGAATTTTTGTGGCAAGAAGGACACACAGTACACATTACACAAGAAGAGGCAGAAAAAGAAGTTATGAAAATTTTAGATATTTACAAAAATACTGTTGAAGAAGAATTAGCAATACCAGTTACAACGGGAAAGAAAAGTGAAAAAGAAAAATTTGTAGGAGCAGTATACACTACTACAATGGAATCAATTATGCCAGATGGAAAAGCGTTACAAATGGGGACATCACATTTCTTAGGACAGAATTTTTCAAAACCATTTGAGGTAAAATTTGCAGATAAAGATAATGTAGAACACTTTGCATGGCAAACGTCATGGGGGGTTTCATGGAGATTAATTGGCGCAATGATAATGGCTCATGGAGATGATCAAGGTCTTGTTTTACCGCCTAAAGTTGCTCCAACACAAGTAGTAATTGTTCCAATTTATAGAAATGATGAAGGAAGAGACATAGTGTTGCCAAAAGTAAAAGAAATTCAAGAAAAATTAGAATCAAAAGATGTTCGAATTCAAGTAGATGATAGACAGGGACTATCACCAGGTTACAAATTCAATGATTGGGAAATGAAAGGAGTTCCTATACGCATAGAAATAGGACCAAAAGACATTGAGAAACAAAGTATTGTTGTTGCAAAAAGATACAACCGTGAAAAAATGAACTTGGAAATTAGCGAGATAGACAAGATTCTTTCAATTCTAGACGAGATACAAAAAACCATGCTTGAAAATGCACGAGTACAATCAAAAGAAAATACAAAAAATGTTTCAGATTATACAGAATTTAAATCACAAATAGAAAAAGGGGGATTCTTCAATGCTCCTTGGTGCGGAAAATTAGAATGTGAAGAAACAATAAAAGAAGAGACAGGGGCAGACATACGAGTAATTCCATTTGGTAGTGAGAATACTGGTTTGAAATGCATGTATTGCGGTGAACAAAGCAAATCAATTCCAATTTTTGCTAGAGGATACTAGTTATTTTCAATAGAACAAATATCCATTATTTTGTACGCAGTTTTGTCAATATCCACAGTTGGTTCAGCAGATACAAAGAGAACATCATCATTAATGCAAAAGTAAATGTGACAACATTTTTTCTTCTTGCAGCATATTATGGTCAGATATAATAGTGGAAAAAAATGATCATAGATTGTGACTAGCAATCCACAATTGGAAGAAAGAAAACCACTTCTAGAACAATTCAGAGAGACCAGAAGTAGAACATTAGAATTAGTAAAAACTTTAGAGAAAGACGATTTTGTAGTACAAACAGCATTTTTTATGAGCCCGCCAAAATGGCACATAGGACATGTTAGTTGGATTTATGAAGCAATTATGAGTAAATTAGACAAAGATTACGAATTTTATTCAAAAGAATTTTCAGAATATCTTAATTCATACTATCAGCAATTTGGAGTTCCACAGGATAAAGGATTACGAGGAGTGAGTTCAAGACCCACAGTTGATCAAATCTTTCAATATTTCAATACAATCAATCAAAGAGTAGAGAAATTTATTGAAACTCAGTCTTTGAATGATGAAGAAGTTAGATTAATCATAATGGGATTTCATCATGAATGTCAACATCAAGAATTGTTAGTGTATGATTTACAACATCTTCTTGCAGAACAATACAGACCAGTAAGAAAAAATCAAATTCAAAAACAAAATAATGTTGAAAAACAAACTGTCGAAATAAAAGGTGGTTTATACACAATAGGATTTAATGGAAAAGAATTCTGTTATGATATCGAGCTTCCAGAACACAAAGTTTACCTTAACGATTACAAGATAGATGTTTTTCCAGTTACAAACCAACAGTATTTGGAATTTATCGAAGATGGAGGATATGAAACATACAAGTATTGGTTATCAGATGGATGGGAAAAAGTAAAAGCAAACAAATGGAAAGCCCCAATGTATTGGGAAAAAATTGACGATAAATGGCATGTCAGAGACTTTTTAGGAATTAGAGAGATAAATCCAAACGAGCCAGTATGCCATGTTAGTTTCTATGAAGCTGATGCGTATTGCAAATGGGTAGGGAAAAGATTACCAACTGAAGCAGAGTGGGAAAAAGCTGCTTGTTGGGATGAAAACAAACAGGAAAAAATGATTTTCCCATGGGGAAATGATCAACCAACTGAGAACAAATGCAATCTGCTTGAATCATATCATTGGGGATGTACTGAAATAGGAACATATCCAGAAGGAAAAAGTCCTTCAGGTTGCCAGCAAATGATTGGGGATGTATGGGAATGGACATCATCAGAATTCACAGGATATCCAGGATTCAAAACGGGATTTGATGAATATAATGACAAATGGTTTACGAATCAAAAAGTTTTGAGAGGAGGTTCATTTGGAACACCAAAAATGTCAATTCGTGGAAGTTACAGGAATTTTTTCAGATTAGATGAAAGATGGCTATTTTCAGGTTTCAGATGTGCCGAAGATATCTAAATTCAACCACACGGATGATTGAGTTCCTCTTTTAGGTTAAATCTTGCTTGACATTTCATGCAGAAGTATTTTGCAGATTGATGATTTTTCAACAAAATATAAAGATTTTGCATAAACTGTCTATACCTGACAATATGTCATAAATATGACAATATTAAAATATCTGGATTGTTATTTCACCATATGCAAACTGCAATTTTAGAATATGAAAATCAAGCAATGCCTAGATCCCAAAGACAGGTAACCTACTTTTGCAGATTATGTAGAGAATATGGAATAAAGACTAGAAAAGCACATCTACAGAATTTTCACAATGCAAGTAGAGATACTGTAACTAAAAGAAGCAATAATGATCTTGTGGAGGTAATTTTCATTGAATCAAAATAAAATTTACAAAAAATAAAAATATTGTAAATTGGAATATGGAAAAAATGGCTACTGGAAAAGGTTGCAATATTTGTGAGAATGAACATGATGGAGATTTTTATAGATTTTGTAAATGTTCATGTCATGGAAGAATTGCAAGAGAAATTGTTGGGTAAATCTTTAGAGTTATTTTTAGTGGAAAAAGTGGTATGTTGCTAGCCTAAGATTCCGCTAGCAACAAAGTAGGCACCTATACCCATCCCCATTACTGCACCAATACCCATGCAGATAAGGTCGAATTTTACGACCTTTTTGAATGGAGCATGAACCATTTTATCCCAGTTTGAGATTTGTTGTGTTTTCATGATTATAGTTAGTAATGGTTGAAGATAGATTGGAGTAAGCTCATTAGCTGACTAGAACATATGTTCAAAAACAATACAACAATACTATGCGAGAACATACTGTCACCCTAGACAAGTTACAGAATTGTGAGTTTTTTGTCACAAGTTCTCGCAGCATTGTAGGAGGAAAAACAAATGAGGATAGAAAGTTGTAGAAAATGTGGCGTAGAACTAAAAATTAGACAAAACTGTTCCGTATGCAAAAAACCAATAAAATTTGAATGTGGAAACTGTAAAGTGGAATTAGATGAACAAATTCACACTATCTGCAAACTAGTAGATATGAACTACAGACCAAGGATTTCAGAGACGGCATAATGTCAAGGAACTCTGATCCACGCCCATTATGCATTGGAAAATGCAAAGAGTATCATGCACAAAGACCAAAAGTAGGAAAAAGATATCAGATTGGACAGAAAAGATGTCAAGCATGTGATCAGTGGATTAGTTATGAAGGAGTTTGGTGTCCTTGTTGCCATCATCGCTTAAGAACAAGACCAAGATGTAAAAAATACAAAACAGAAGTTGCACGGATTTAGATTGTTAGAAGATATCTTAAATATAATTAATTTTCAGAAAGTTTGTCTGTATGTGATTTTGATTTGCTAAATGTATCTTGAAGTTTTTTATTTAGAGCCTCAACATCAGATTTTGATAATGTTGTTTTTTCATTTTTAACAATTTTACATTCTACTGTAATTGGTAAATCCTTTATGTTTGAATATTGTTCATATGTCAAAAGAGCGACATTGGGTTTCTTTTCATTTTTAAATTTAAATTTCACAAGGATTGAAGGTAATGAATCATCATAGCCCATATCATATTAACATCATAACTTTAGATGTAAATACTTTTCAAACTTGAGTTAATTTTAGAAATGTATTATCGTAACAACAATATCATGCATCTTGAATAATCATGGTGTTTGATTGTTGGATGTTTTCAATAATCTTAACAATGTTTTCAATACTAAATGGCTTACGTATTAACGCATTAGCGTTTAAACTTTGTAATGTTGATTCTAGATCAGAATCAGTATTTCCAGTAACCATAATGACGGTAGATTCAGGATCAATTCGTTTAATTTCTCGTAGTGCAGTAATTCCATCTAATTCAGGCATATTGATATCTAAAAATACCAGGGAGGGCGATTTTTCACGATATAGACGAATGGCATCATTACCATTCATGCCAGTTGCAACAACATTGATGTTTATCATAGGCAACATTTCTTCCATAAGTTCTCTAATATCGGCATCATCATCTACAACAATTGCTGAAAGAGGAGTCATCTCATTTCCAAAAGTGGAAATAAGTATTTAACATTTTTTGAAAACTATATCACATTTATGAAAAAATAGGCACAAAAAAGACATTTGTACAGAAAATCATACAAAATGCGGTTTAAAATAGAACAATTTCAAAGTCTTGATTCAATAATTTCCAAATTTGAAAAATTTAATATACAATCTTAACGTATGAACACCATGGTAGGATTTGATCAACTTATTGCAAAATCGCTAAACAAGACAATAAGAGAACAACTTGGATCAAAAACTATTAAAAAAATTGAAGACAGGGTTTTTGAAAAATTTGGAATTTCATTTGGACAAGCAATAGAAGAATTTGAAAAATTAGATATTGTATTACGTGAATTTTTTGGCAAAGGTGCAGATGGTATTGAAAGAAACATATTCGAAAGTGTATTCATAACAAAATCACAAAAGTCTAAAAATAATTGGTATACAATTAAAGATCCTCAAATTACTTCAACCATATTACAAGCATTTGGAGATCCTGAAAAGAAAAAAATTTTAGAACTCCTTTCAGATGAATCAAAAATAATTGCAGACATAATAAAAAAATGCGATCTGCCACAAACATCAGGGTATAGAAAGATCAACAGTTTAATTGATGAAGGATTACTAGTGAGCGCAGAGCAAGTAGTAAAAGAAAATAAAAAAATAAACAAATACATCTCTGTGATAAATAATGTTAAAATCAATATTGAGAAAAGCAATGTGGTTGTTGAATTACAGTTAAATGAACAACAACAAAAAGATAGTTCTGTAGTACAAGTAATTCAGCAACTATAGTAAATTTATTTAAAATATCTAGAAATACATTTAACATCGGGATTAATGTTTAATATATGAACAAACCAGAAATTGTTCCAGATAAACTTACAAATCCATTAAACCCAATTATCATAATTGCAATACTTGTTGCAGGTTCTGCAATTTTTGCAATAATGCAATTTTTACCTGAAGAAGATGGCGGAATGTTAGCATTTTCTCTTTCAATTATTTTTTCAGGCGGAGTTGCCGTAACTGCATTTGTCGTATCAAAACAAAATGAAACAGGCATTTTAAGAAAAGCATATTTGTTTCTAGGATTTGGTTTTATAGCATATGTAATTGCAGAATTGCTCTATTACTCATTTGAGTTATTTTTGAATATAGAGCCATATCCATCAGTCGCAGATATCTTCTTTTTTGCTTTGTATCCGTTGACATTAGGACATTTGTTGCTTAACATACGATTCTTTCATTCAGGATATACAAAATTACAGAAAATTTGGGTTCCAGCAATCCCCGTTTTTGCAATTGTAGTTTATGTAGCAATGTCTTTAGGAGTTCCAGATGCAGAGATCAATTTTGACTTTTACTACGGACTGATATTTGTAAGTGGGGCTGCAGTAACATTGTCTTTTACAATTGTAGGGGCATCTATATTCAAACAAGGTACACTAGGAGCTGTCTGGTTACTTTTGGCATTGGGATTGATGTTCAATGCAGCAGGAGACATATGGTATTATCATTTGGAAATATTTGGAGAGTATTTTGATGCTCATCCTGTAACAATAGTTTGGTATGTAGCTAACATGTTTATCATTTATGCATTAATCAAGCATCTAAAAACAATTTAGATTGAAACCCATTCAGATTCTGCATTAAATTGTGATTTGTATCTATTCATTCTTTTGAGAACAAGTTTAGCAGTATTTCTAACACTTTCATTTTCATCTTTAAGTGATCTTTGAATTGCATCTATCTGATCAGTGGCCCTAATTATCATAAGACATTCAGTTGCCTCATGTCGTACAAGAGGACTAGGATCATAGTTTGCAGCATACGCAAGATCAGGTATTATTCTTCTCATATTTCTAGCTGCAATTTGATAACAGACTTCATGACGTACAACGTCATTAGGATCATTTTTCAAAACCCAGGCAAATAAATCAGTCATTTTTTCAAATAAAGGGCCTTTGAGATTAACTTCAACAGGAATTTCTCCTCCAAGCCAAACAGCATCCCAACGTTCGGATTCATCTTTTGAAGTCTTAAAAATTTCTTGGATTTTTTCAAATCTTTCTTCAAGAGGAAGATTTTTTATTATTTTATCGAATTCGTCAGGAATATTCACAGTGCTCATGATAATCGATTAGTAACTTATGAGCATACCATTATTTCAATTTTTGGAAAAAAGTACTATATTCAAGTATGTGTATTTCCAATAATGGTATCAATTATCATAATGGGGTGTAGTTTTAATGCCTGAAAACAGGCAATTAATTCAAAAAATCAAAGATATCCAAATTAGAAAAAAACAGATTTTCTCAAAACCCAAAATCAGCCTTGTTGGAGTAGGTTTTTTATTTGCTTTACTTGCAGCAGCGTTTTCAGCTCTACCAAATGTTATACCAAAATCAATGATGGGAGAACAATCTGTCAATGAAATAATTCCAAATCCATTGATGATTGTTTTTGTGATATATGTTGCAAATAGTTTACTGTTTTCTCCAATCCGCAAAAAAAAGAAATCAGTAGAAAAAAAGACAAGTAAAACAACTTGGATATTACTTATTTTATTGGGAGCAGCTGAAGCATCAGGTACGTTAAGTTATACAGTGGGATTACAAGAAACAAGTGCAACAAATGCATCAATTCTGGTAAACTCTGAAACAGTTTTTGCAATATTATTAGGAATTATGATATTTAGAGAAAAACTTGGACGTCAAGAAATGATACCTTTCTTTCTAATTGTAGTAGGTTCCATATTAATTCCAGTTGGAGTAGATATTCAAAGTAATCAATGGGATTTCTCAGATTTTATGTTTGGAGATCTTCTAATAGTATTATCAGGATTTTTTTATTGTCTTGATACATTTATTGCAAAAAAACTAGATGATTCTATAAAAACACGCCATATAGTACACATCATGTCATGTACAGGTGCCTTAATGACATTAGGATTAATGTTCTTATTTCAAATCCCATTTGATATAACACTAGAACAATTTTCCATAATGTCAATTGTGGGATTCTTAGGAATTGGAGTGACAATGATGTTTTTTGTGATGGCCTTAAGACTAATCGGTGCGATTAGAACTGTTTTGATATATTCATCAACAACGGTTTTCAGTATTATATATTCGGCAATTGTTTTAGCTGAAACAACTACGTTATTGAATATTATTTCAGCTGCCAGTGTCATGATAGGGTTATTTGCACTACGCAACAGAATAAGTGCAGATTAAAAAAATAAAATTTAATGAATTTAGGCTTAAATTCTATTCCTTTAGCTTACTTTCTTTGAAAATATCAGAGCCATACCAACTATATCTAAAAAAGTCAAGACACCATTCATGAAACATCGGATCATCAGAATAAAGCATTTCGCTAATATCAGATTCCCCGTCTAACGTAGGAAACATTATGCAGGCTTCTTTTTCATTTAAGACAACTATAGTTTGAACATTTTTCTCCATTTTTCTTTCTATGAGTCCCTTTTCCATTAGCTTGTCAAATCCAAGTTTTTTGAGTAATGCCTTTCTCCCCTTTGGAACAACAACAGATTCTGAAAAGATGTAATTGAATTTAACACCTTTTTTGACTCTTTTTACAAGAGGTTCAATTAGATCAAGAGGAACTTCAGATAAAATTTCATAAATATATTCATCCGAATTTTTATAGATAGACTTCCAAGTTTCAAGAACTTTTGACACGCCTTTAACATATTGAGAGTTTGCTAGTTGACCACAACGCATTTGAAATTTGTGTGGAATATCACCAAAATTGTGATCCTCAAAATATTTCCTATTTTGCGACAAAAATACAAGTGATGGTACCTGTGTACACACAACTTGTCCAAAAGTGGTCAAAGAATATGTCCCTCCAACATTTTTTTTGATCAAACCAGCTTTTTCTAATCTTGAAAAATTTCTATGAACTTCTTGTTTTGTAGAGTTAATACTTTTTGCAAAAGCAGTGGGTGTAGATTGTTTTGTTAATAATCCAATTAAGATATTCAATCGCTGAGAGCTTGCAAGCTCCAAAATATAATCTGCAGTCTTGTCAATCAAGTCAGCCATGAAAAATCAATCATTTTATTTACTAAAAAACTAGTTGGAAATAAGCTAAAACTAACAATGAAACGTTATAGGTCAATCTTGAATTTTAAAACCAAGTTCTTTTAGTTCATCTCGTATTTCTTGCTTTATTTGATCAAGTTCAACTTTAGGAATGTCAAAACTAACCATTTTCCTAATCTGATTTAACATCACCCTTCCATCTTGATCATCAGTTAATTGCTGACCTGATTCTTCAAAGGTGTAAAATGCCTTCATAATCTCTAGTCTTTGTTCCATTCCATCACCGACGGGATTATTCATCCAGTTATCAATCATAATTCTGAGATCATTTTGAGTTACAGGAGGAATGGGTTCTGTGCTAAAATCCATACTCATTCCAAATACAGCTATTGCAATAATTACAATTCCAATCAAAAAAGGAATTATTTTATTCACTAATTCTTTATGTCGTTGAATTTACTTAAAAGATCGGGAGTCCAAAACATAGAAATCATTCTTAGGTAGAATTTTGATTAATTTTTAGAAACTAAGGTTAACGAAAAATATTTTTTGTCATCAAGCCAGGTATGTTTTAACTCAAATCCCACATCATCAAGAAGATCATGAATTTGAGATAAGCGATATTTATGTGAGTATTCAGTATGGATCAATTCATCTTTTTGTAATTTTAATTCCATATCGGATTTGGAAATAACAACAGATTGATTCGACAATGATTTCAAATACATTTCAATTCGTTGATCCTTTTCATTGTAAATAGCATGATGGGAAAAGTTTTTGAGATTAAAATCGGCATCAAGTTCATCATTAATTCTAGATAAAACATTAAGATTGAATTTAGCAGTAACACCTTCAGAGTCATTATAAGCTGATTCGAGAATAGATGTATCTTTTACAAGGTCAAGTCCAATCAAAAACAAGTCACCAGGTTTCATGGTAGAATAGATTTTCTCTAAAAATTTGTAACCATCAACAGGTGAAAAATTACCAAAACTAGAACCTAGAAAAACGATAAGATTGTTTTTATCATCGTATGTCTTCAAAAATTCTAAACCACCTTCATAAGTATCAATAATACCGGTAATTGTCAGATTCTTGTAGTCATTTAGAAGTTCTTCTGAGCTTTCGGTAAGAATTTCAGATATATCTATTGGAAAATATTCAGTAGTTTTTTGAGAAGTTGTCAAAAAATCTAAGATTAATCGTGTCTTTATGGATGAGCCACTTCCTAATTCAACTAATCTATATTCTTCATCTAAGAATGAAGACAAATCAGTTTGTAATTTTTTTAGAATAGAAATTTCTGTTCGGGTTGGATAATATTCTGAAACAGAACATATTTTTTCAAACAGATCAGAGCCTTTTTTGTCATAAAAGAATTTAGGATGAATTGATTTTGAATTTGTTCCTAGGCTAGTAGAAATTTCTTCAGCAAATGTTTTTTCTATTTTTGTAGCATGAGGTTTGAAATATTGTAACCTAGAATCAATAACAAATTTTTTGTATTCTTTGTTTTTTTGTACTGTGTTGTTCAAGTATTAAAATCCCTTTTAGAGGACTTAAAAGTTTTAACCCAATTTATTACGCACAAACTATATCTCTTGATATACTTCTAAGTTCAACGTTATTTGTTGGAAGATATTCTTAGAATCGAACATTTGAAAAAGTATTTCATCAAAAAAGGAATGTTTGGAAAACAATCAGACATAGTAAGAGCAACTGATGACATTTCATTTTCTATAAAAAAAGGAGAAGTGTTTGTGTTAGCAGGAGAATCAGGTTCAGGGAAATCTACTATTGCAAAATTAATTTTAAGATCAATACAACCAGATTCTGGAAAAATATTTTTTGAAAATAATGAAATCGACAATAATCCGGAAAATTTACAAAAAATCAGAATGGGATGTCAAATGATTCATCAAGATCCATATGATTCGATAAATCCAAGAATGAAAATCGGAGACATTGTTTCAGAACCATTAGAAATTCATAATATTGGAAGCAAAAATGAAAGAAAAAACAGAGTGGTTGAAGTTCTTCACGAAGTAAAGCTAGAACCAGCTGAAGAAATTGTTAAGAAATACCCGCACATGTTGTCAGGAGGACAAAGACAAAGAGTTGTTTTAGCAAGAGCATTATCATTAAAACCCAAAGTCATCTTAGCTGATGAACCAGTTTCAATGCTCGATGTATCAATAAGGGCAGAGATGCTCGAATTAATGCAGGAGTTACAAAAAAAATACAATATTTCATTCATCTATATCACACATGATTTAGCAACTGCAAGATATTTTGGTCAAAGAATAGGAATTTTGTATTTAGGTAAAATTGTAGAGATTGGTCAAATTGATCAAGTTCTATTAAGCCCAAAACACCCATACACACAGGCATTAATTGATGCAATATCAGAGCCAAACCCAGATAACTTACACAAAGAAAAAGAAATTAGAATTAACGAACCATCAGGAATAGACATTCTTCAAGGCTGCAGATTTAGAAATAGATGCCCATATGCAATAGACAAATGTGAAACAGAGCCAGATTTAGAGAAAATAGAGGACGGTCACTTTTCAGCTTGTCATGTAGAAATTAACTAAGTGGTTCTAACAGAAGGCATACGTTTATCCTTGTAAGTAACAACATGAGAGACACCATTTTTTGGGAAAACACCATAGATCAATTTTGCTTTTTGAACTACAGAGTCTTTTAATGAAACCATTATGAATTGACTTTCTTTTGCCCTTTCTTCTAAAATGTTTGATAAACGTTCAGAGTTTGGAGCATCAAGGTGAGCATCTACTTCATCAAACAAGTAGAATGGAGAAGGTTTGAGTTTTTGTAAAGCAAGTACAAATACGATTGCAGCTAGTGTTTTCTCACCACCGCTAATGGATGTAGATTCTCTTTTTGGTTTATTTGGGAATTGTATCAGATAAGAAATTCCGGAATTAAATATATCATCTTCGTTTTGTAATTCTAACCAAGCATTACCACCAGTCATTTTATTGAAAATTAATTTAATTTCTTTATCGACCTTGTCAAATGCATCCAAGAATGTTTGCCGTTTATCTTTTTCAATATCTTCAATAAACTTTACAATAGAGTTTCTTTCTTCTTCAAGAGAATTCTTTCTAGTAGACATTGAACGATAACCATAAGACACTTCAAGATAGGTTTCAGGAGCCTTTGCATTTAGTGCGTTAAGTGAAGCTAGTTCTGCAGATAATCCTTGTACAATTGATTCCACATCAAATGTTTCCATATCCTTATCAAAGCCAAATGCAGAGAGAATCTGTTGTAATTTTACCTCATTTTCCACCAAATCTCGCAAATCCCTATTCAAAGAATCAGATTGTCTCTCCAAAGTATTGATTTGTTTAGTTAATTCTCGGTCTTTTTCAGATAGAATTTTTAATTTATCATCAAATTCTTTAAGTTGACCAATTGATGATCCTGATGTTTCAATAAGTTCTTGTTCTTTTTCTCTTAATTTTACAAGAACTTCATTTTTTGATTCTTTTTGTATTTCCAATTCATTGATTTTTGTTTGTAGTTCTTCTTTTTCCAAATTTAATGAACGTTCTTCATCATGAAGACGATTAGATTGAGATTTTTCACGATTATCTTGAGTTTCTAATGTTGTTAGTTGAGAAGATTTATCACGATATTCATTTGTTATTGTTGTGTATAGTTTTTCAACCTCTGCTTTCTTAACATTGATTCGAGATAATTCATTTGCAATACGTGTTTGTTCACCGCTTGCATAGTTGTCTTCCACAATTGAAATACGTTCTAGCAGAGATTCTACATGAGATTCATTTGTAAGAACTTCGGATTCGATATTTTGATCACGTGAAGTTAAATCAGCAATTCTGTCTATGAGTTGTTTTTTCATATTCAATGCAGATTCAATTCTAGGTGTAAGGGTAGAATAATTCTCATTAGTTGAGGCCAATGATTGTTCAGATATTGAAAGTCGTTCTGAATTTAATTGAATAGAATCATCTAATTTTTTAATTGCATTCTTTTTCAATAGAAGATATTTCTTTACAGCATTAATTGATTGGAATAATCCATCAACATCACTACTCATCGAAATTAATTTTGTAAGTTTTGATATCTTTGAGTCAATATCAATAACAACAGTGCCACCTTTTGCCTCAAAGTACTCACCATCCATAGTAACTGCCTTGTATCCAGATTGGGAAACATTGTAAGCAGATTCCCGAGTTTTTGTAAGGACAATATTGCCAAATAGGAATGTTTTGAGTTCAGAATAAGCAGGCTTGCAACGAACAAAGTCGGAAAGTACACCAATCACACCTGATTCAGTAGGCAGTTTTAGATTGAATTTAGGAATAGAGTCCATAGGAATGATCTTGAGTTTAGATAATTTTCTAGATCTTGCAAATTCTGCAATTCCAAGAAGAGTGGCAAAGTCTTTTACAACTATTGCTTTAATCCAATCAGAACTTACAGCCAATATAGAACGCTCATATTCTTTGTCCCAAGAAATCATTTCATAAACAAGACCTTCAATGCCAAGTTGTTCTGCATCTTCTTTTAATTTTGCAACAGTGTAATCTTCATGCATGAATCCTTTTACAGTTTTGATTTTTGATTCATAACGCGTTGCAGCTTGGTTAGATTTTTCTAGAATCTCACCCCATTCATCCATATCAGAAACAATTTTAGATTTTTTTGATTGTAATATTTGAATTCTAGATTTTAGTTCAGTAATTGTTGCATTATGATTCTTTATCATAGACTCTAGTTTTAATTTTGAGGAAGTTAGTTCTTCAATTCCAAGTTCAAGCCCGTTTAGTTTTTGAGTGTTTGATTCAACTTTTATTTTTGATTCTTCTTTTTCATGTTGAAGTTTAGAGAGTTTGAGCTTTGTATCATTTAGTTCAGCAGTTAACGTTCGAATTTTTTCATCAATTTCAGATTTTTTAGCAGCAGCTTGTGATTGTTCATCCAAAATTTTATTTCTTTGAGAATCAATAATTTCTAAATCAGAATTAATTTTGTTTTTCTTTACGTTAGTCTCTTCAATTGATTCTTTAATTTTTAAAATCTGAGTATCGATGTCATTTCGGGCACTATCAACTTCTTCAAGTTCATTTTTTATTTCTGGAAGTCTAGATTCAATTTGTTCTATTCGTTTCTTTGATGCAGAAATTGCACTGTTATCAATTTCATATTGCTCCATAGCAGTAGCAATTTCGGTGTCAAGGGCAGATTTTGCTTGAGTGTAATCATTTGCTTCTGCCATCAATTTTGATTTTTCTGTTTCTAAAGTTTCAATTTCAGTTCTCAAGATATTTCTTTCACCATCAAATGTGGTGATTTCAGCAGTAACAGAGTGCAAAGTAGATTCTTTAGATTCTTTTTGACCAGAGATTACTTTGAGTTTGTTGGCAGCAGCTATTGCCTTGTATCGATTTAATTCACGCTCAAGAATATCATGGCGTAGTTTCTGATTACGTTCTTCTTCAAGTTCATCAATACGTTTCTTGATTTCACCCATTTTTGCAAGAGCGATTTCCAGTCTCCTGTCTGCTTCGTCAAGTTGTTTTACAGATTCAGCCTTTTTTTCGTCAAAATATGAAAGTCCAATTAAATCTTCGATTGTTTTTCTTTTTTCCTCAGATGTGAATTCAGAGATTCTTGTAACTGTTCCTTGTTGGACTGCATTAAGTTGACCCAGTCCAGCATTTGCCATATCAAGCAAATCAAGAATGTGACTACGATTTGTTTTCTTTTTGTTTAGATAGTATGTGTTTTCACCATTGGCATCCATTTCTCTTGTAATCTCAACAGTATCAGTATCAACAGGAATTTTTCTATCAGAGTTATCAAAATGGACACTGGATCTTGCCATTTTTGGTCCACGTCGATTTCCTTCAATATCATGAATTAATGATCTTAGTTTGTCAACCCTCATAACTTTGGGTTTATTTTCACCCATTGCAAAAATGATGGCATCTAAGATGTTACTTTTGCCAGATCCATTAGGACCTGAGATCGATACAAGTCCAGGTTCAAACTGAACGGTAGTATTCTTAAAACCAAATGACTTGAAACCAAAGATCTCAACTTTTTTAACATGAACCAATAATGTTATTCTTGCAAATGGTGAGATAATCGATGTTTAACAAGTTTAGTTGACACTATTGCATAATTTTTCTTGTTTTAGTATGATATTTTTCGTAACGGTAAAGACAAAATATTTTACAATAACCCTCTTGTGCCTACTTATAATTACCAAGCAACGTGTTTACAAGTATGACAAAACTAGGATTGATTCAAACTGCTTCGCATGATACGGATCAAAAAGCAATTTCAGATGTTTCAAAAATTCTAAGAAAATTAGGCAGAAAAGAAACTGAGATCGTATGCTTGCCTGAACAATGGTTAAAAAATAATCAAATTGTAGATTGGGATATCCAATTTAGAGAGTTTAAGGAAATTGCCAAAGACTTTCAGATGACAATAATTCCAGGTGCATTTTATGAGACAATAAGAGGCAAGTCATCCATAGTATCGCCAATTATTGGGCCAAAAGGAGAATTCATAGGAAAACAAGAAAAAATACATCCATTTGACTATGAAAAAGATAATGTCAAGCCTGGAAAAGAGGCTAAAATTTTCAAAACTGCCTGTAAGTTTGGAGTGGTCATCTGCTATGATATGGTATTTCCCAAAGTAGCAAACACTCTAGCCAAAAAAGGAGCCCAAGTGTTGTTATCTCCAAGCAGAATTGTCAAGCGAGGCATAGAACCATGGCAAATGTATGTTCAAGTTAGAGCATTAGAGAACAGAATCCCAATTCTTGCAGCAAATGTCGAGAATCACAAATTTGGAGGCAATAGTTTGATAGTGGATTTGAATCAAAATAACAAAATAGTTACTACAAAAATCACCAAACTAAATGGCGAACAAGGAATATCACGTGAGTTTGACCTTAAAAAATATGAAACAGCAAGAAAGAAAAGATTTTCAGATTCTAATAAATTTCAGTAATTAATCGCCTGCAACAAACTTTTCACATTCAGCCTTTGCTTTAACATCAGAAGTTTGTTCAATTGGATGTTTCATCAAATAGGCACTTGCAGGTTTTATTGGACCCCCAACTCCTCTATCAAGAGCAATTTTTGCAAGTCTAATTGCATCAATTACAATTCCTGCAGAATTTGCTTTGTCATCTACTTCTAAACGAACTTCCATATTGTAAGGAATGTTTGCCCATTGACGTCCTTCAATTCTCATAAACATGAGTTTTGTATTACCTAAAAATGGGATAAAGTCAGAGGGACCAACATAAATTTGATCATCATCTAATCTTTCATCAAGTTGACTCTGTACACTTTCAGTTTTAGAAATTTTCTTTGAAACAAGTCTATCTTGTTCTTTCATGTTTAAGAAATCAGTATTACCACCAACATTGATTTGGTAAGTTTTTTCAATTTTAGTACCTCTATCATTACATAGTTTTGCTAATGTTCTGTGAACAATGGTTGCACCAACTTGTCCTTTGATATCATCACCAATACAAGGAATATTTTTCTCAGCAAATTTTTTTGCCCAGTTCTCGTCAGATGCAATGAATGAAGGAATACAATTTACAAATGCAGTGTTTGTATCAAGACAAATTTGTGCCCAATATTCAGTTACTTTATCAGAACCCACAGGCAAGTAAGATACAATTATTTCAACACCGGTGTCCTTGATTACCTGTTTTACTTCTTTGGTAATCTCTTCAACAGATTTTGGATTTTCAACAGGCTTGATTCTATTTTCTACCCACAGTCCAACACCATCTAGAATAGGACTTTCGTAGATTTTAGCATCAGTTTTTGGTAATTCATCTTTTGGAATCCAATCAACCATGTTAGGATATGCATAGATTGCTTCATGGAGTGGTTTTCCAACTTTATTTTCACCAACATCAAACCCACAAACAAAATCAATATCATGAATACCATAACCAGCTAATTTGTCATGAATAATTCCAGTAACTTCTTGATCAGGGTTTTGTCTATAATACTCAATACCTTGAATTAAACCTGAAAAACAATTACCAATTCCTACTAATCCTACCTTAATTCTACCTGCCATTCGAAAATTGGTGTTATTGGGCGGGTTTAAAGTTTTCTTAGAGAAATTAAAAAAACAATAAGATTAAGGCAGGATTTTATACTTGGCATCGGCGATTAAGATCATGTTAGAACCAGGTCGTCCTGTTAAAGATATAGAAATTACTCCAGACATGCCAATAGAGAAAATTTTTGAAGAGTTATCTCAATCAGGAGGATTTGAATCAGTAAATCTTTCAGATGGTTTATCAATTCTAACAGAAATGATTTCAGATAAACAATGTCTCAAATTTGTTTCATTTGTCGGTGCGGTAATTTCAACAGGGCTAAGAGGAGTCATCAAAGATATGATCAAAAACAAATGGTTCGATGTAGCAATTACAACATGTGGTGCATTAGATCATGATATTGCCAGACATTTTTCACATTACAAAGAAGGTTCATTCACAATGGATGATAGAGAGTTAGCAGACCAAGATATCCATAGATTAGGCAATGTTTTGGTGCCTATGGACAGTTATGGACCATTAATTGAAGAGAAAATGCAGGCATTCTTAGAGGAAGAATACCAAAATGGAGTAAAAGAAATGACGACAGCAGAAATTTGTAAAATGATTGGAAAACATTTAGGAGAAGATTCATTTCTCTATTGGGCATACAAAAATGACATTAGCGTTGTAGTTCCTGGAATCATGGATGGTGCAGTAGGAAGTCAGATTTGGTTGTTCACACAAAAACACAATGACTTTAAGTTGAATATGACAGGAGATGCAAATTTACTTTCAGGATTTATTTTCAAAGCCAAAAAATCAGGGGCTTTTATGATTGGGGGAGGGATTTCAAAACATCATACATTATGGTGGAATCAATATAGAGAAGGATTAGATTATGCATTATACATTACGACTGCACAAGAATTTGACGGTAGTCTTAGTGGTGCATTAGTTAGAGAAGCAATATCTTGGGGAAAAGTTACACAAAAAGCTAGACAAGCAACACTTCATGCAGAAGTTACAACAATTTTACCATTTATCTATGCTGCACTAGTATCGAAATTACAAAAATAGACAAAACCTATTATCTAATAAAAATAAAAAACAAACATGTTTCCCAAAATTAGAATTAAAGAATTCAAGCCACTTAATTTGGAAGGAGGGTATCTCATTGATGGATTTCCATCAGCAGGTTTTAGCAGTGCAATTGCAACAGAATCAATGATACATACATCAAAATATGAATTAACAGGAATTGTAGATTCAGACATATTTCCGCCAATTAGCATAATCAAAGATGGAAAGCCAAACTATCCATCAAGAATTTTTGTAAATGAAGAATTGAAAGTTAGTATATTTTTATCATATCTTACACTTGATCAATCATTACACAAAGTTACAGCCAAAACAATGCTTAATTGGGCACAAAAACACAAAATTGGATTAATAATAAGCAGCATAGCAGTTAAGAATTCTAAAGAAAGTGAAACATTGATTGGGGTAGGAAGTACAGATTCTGCAAGAGAGAAAATTAAGAAAGCAGGACTAAAAGTTTTGGAACATGGGACAGTTCCAGGGATCCCGGGAACATTGTTAAATGCAGCTAGGATAACAGGGCAAGATGTCATTGTAATTATTTTTAATACGAATGGAGAAGGAGCAGATTTCAAATCAAGTGCACAATTATGTTTAGCAATGTCAAAATTAATCCCTGGATCATCATGTGATATTTCTGCATTACAAAAAGAAGCAGAAAAAGCTGAAAATGTTATCAAAGAAGCAGAAGAAGAATCAAAACATATGAAAGATTCTATGTACATGTAAGTTCTTTTGACTATGTTTATTTCATAATTAAAATAATGAAAATTCGATAGATGGAACAATTTTTAGAATTTGCAGTATTAGTGATAATTATTTCAGCATCAGGAGTAATGGCACCAGGACCGCTTTTTGCAGCAAATATATCATTTGGATTGAGAGAAGGTACAAAATCAGGCATCAAAATGGCCACAGGTCATGCGATGGTAGAATTACCTTTAGTGGTTTTGTTAGGGATCGGAGTTTTTTCGTTAGAAAGTTTTCCAGAATTTAGAACAATCATTTCTATTTTAGGAGCAATAACACTTTTTGTTTTTGCAGCATTACAAATTAGAACAGTTCTTAGAAAGAAAGAATTTTCAATTAAAAATCAAAAACAAGGGGCATTAATTACAGGAGTTTTACTAAGTGGGTTAAATCCATTTTTCATTATTTGGTGGTTAACTATAGGATTCAAATTAATTTCAGACGCAATGCTGATTTGGGCATTTTCAGGCATGTTAATCATGTTTGGATTACATATTTGGATGGATTTTGCATGGTTGGGAGCAGTTTCATTTTTAGCATCAAAGAGTACAAAAATTCTTTCAAATAGAAATTACAAAATATTGATGATAGGATTAAGTGGAATGTTGATTTACTTTGGAATTACTTTTTTGCAAGAAGCACAGTATTAACCACAATCAAGGATTTCTATTTGAGGTTCACAACTATCATTAAACAAATCAATCTTTTCAACAATCACTTCACAAAGTTCTGGATCAAGTGTTTCATCATAAGAATTAATTTCATTTAAAATTACCATGTGTTGAATTCCACATGAAGAATTGGAAAACAATATCACAAGTATTGAAATTAAAATTCCACTTAGAATTATCAGAGGGATTTTAAAATTATTCTTTTGAAATGTCAATTTCCATGGTAGAGACATTACGTTGCTTACCATCTTGAGAAGTTAATGAATCAGATGAAATTCTTACGTCGCTTATTACATAGCCTACAGAATCCATTCGTTTTACAATCATTTGAGAGACATCAACAGCTTGAGTGATTCTTTTTCCTCTAGCTTTTATGGTAACAGTGGGTCTTGTTGAAAGTTGAGTTAAAGTTGCAGAAACATAAGTCATTATTGGTTTTGTTCCAACAAAAATTACATCACGTTCTTCAGTAGAATGAGGAGAGTCTGAAAAGTATTTGTTTTTGTCAGTGTGGGGTTTATTTTCAGAATCATATTCTTTTGGTTCAGGTTCTGGTGTTGGTTCTGGTTCTGGTGTTGGTTCTG
>NZ_JBTNRI010000002.1:0-207692 GCF_054515815.1 Nitrosopumilus sp. S6 | reverse complement strand
ACTGCTGATGTGGAGTTTGATTCAATGACTGCTGATGTGGAGTTACTATTTGAAACAAAAGAAGCATCTTCCATTAATCCTTCAAAAGAAAATTCTTCTGCATACGCATTACCCCAATAATTATCTGAAATCATAAATGGAGTGCTTGTTGCAGAAAATAAAAGCAAAAATACTAAACTAAAAGATTGTGTTCGTTTTGATAATCGTAAAACATTTTTGTTAGATTCACTTGAAATTAAAACAACTCCAGCAACAGGAGCCAACAAAAGTAACAGTGTTGGATTAAAAATATTTAATTCATTATCCCATGAATTATCAAATACAACTAAATGTTGTGAAAGAAAATTTGTATTTGTAAAATATTCTAAATCATAATTAGATAAGAAAGAAATATCGTTTTCTTGTGTCAGAACAACTAATGATTGATCATTGTTCTGATCAAAATTAGTGATTAAATCATCATCAAATATAGATATAGAATTTTTCTCAATTTCTTCTTCTAATATTTGAATAGACTTTCCATCAAATGATATTTTTTCAAAATTGGAAATACGTTCTTTAGAAGTTTTTTTATCTGAATCATATTTTAGATGAAGGATTGATTTTGGTAATTCATCATTTCCTGAAACAAATATTCCATCAGAAAATTCTACAATTCCAGTTTTTTCTGGTAAAAGATTTGTTTTTGGAATAGTTTCATTTGGATTTGATTTTTCAGGATTTGATACACTGACAGAATCTTGAAGTTTTAAAACATGATGTATTTTAGTTGAATCAGAATCAATAGAATTTGTTTTTTCTGAAAGATCTAAAATAATTTCTTTTTCAAATGAATCTGCATAAATTGTTGGAAATGAAAAAGTGATTCCAATGATCATAAAAAATGTCAATAAGGACATCATGGATCGTCTAAAGTTCATACAGAAATTCAGTAGTTTTTGAATTTCAGGTGAGAGGAAAAACTAAAGTTAGATCGAATCCAAAGTGGTAAATCGTAAAAAGATTGGTTCCAATATGGTATTGAGGTTTTTTGGGAAATTTTTATAATTTTTGAAAAATTATTCCCAGGTCTTTTCTTTGAAAGTCCATTTTTTGTTGAAAATGAAATTTCCAAATGCAGCAGTCAAAATTGCTAAAACTAATGCAATTGGATATTCAACGTTATAGTTTTCAATTAATCCAAATACAATTCCAATTTGGATTAATGCACCAACAGAACTGAATCCAATGAATTTGAGAAATTGTTTAGTTGTTCTTTTAAAATTAAAGTTTCTATCTTCAAAAGTCCAAATTTTATTCAAAAAGAAATTTGATGTAATGGATGTTGCAATTCCAAAGATGTTTGCTTGCAGATACCAAATTTCTGGATTTGTTCCAACAAAAAATAATGATGTTACATAATTTACTAAAAATCCTAATGCACCAACTGAATAAAATCTTGCTGCTTTTGATAGAAATTTTACAGATCTTTTATTTTCTTTTTCTGAAAAAGTTTTTCCATAACGATATAATTTCCATACTGATTTAATATAATCAAAAATAATTTTTCCAGAAAGTTTACTTGAACCAATCTCTCTATCTTGAAAGGTATATGGAATTTCTGTTACACTAGCATTTTTTGTTTTTACTAAAATTTCTAGAAGTAATTTGTATCCAATTGCATCAAAAGATAATCCATTTAGCAATTGTTTTTTAAAAATAAAAAATCCAGACATTGGATCTTTTACATTTACATTCAAACTATATTTTGCAATTTTGGTTGCAATTTTACTTACAATTTTTCTTTTAAAGGACCAATTACTAATTTGACCTCCATGAATATATCTTGATGCCACTACAATATCACATTGATATTTTTTTAATGCTTCAATCATTTTTGGTATAATTTGTGGGGGATGTGAAAAATCACTATCCATTACAAGAATGATATCTCCTTGTGCTTGTTTAATTCCATTTAGAACTGCTGATGATAGACCATTTTTTGCAGTTCTATGTATTACATTAAAGGTATGATTTGCTATTTTTTTAATTGAATTAAGATATTCGTCTACAATGGTTCCTGTTCCATCAGGAGAGTTATCATCAACAACAATTGTTTGTGCCTGAATTTCTAATGGAATGTATTTCTGAATAGATTTAAGAATTTCAATAATATTTTTTGATTCGTTATATGTTGGAATAATTATTGAAATTTGTGGTTTTTGATGTGTTTCATACAATATTTTGTTATAAAAATTCCCTAAGTTAAATATTAATCAATTTTGTTTTCACACCTAGGACAATTATTGTTGCCATTAGTAGTGAGAGAGTCAACATAGGTAAAGAAAATTCAGGTAATGAACTGTCAATTGAGATTAATTGCCCCCAATTTTGTGGAGATGGTATTGACTGTGGATTTTCTGATTGAGGATTTGAAGGCCAAGAAATTTTCTTTCCAGAATTAGAATCAAATACTTCAATGTAGATACCATATACATTAGAACGGCCAATAACTTCTGTTGGAATTTTAAATTCGTATGTTGAATGTGGGATTTTAGAATATCTATCATTTCCATCAGAAAAATTACCAATTCCAACATACTCTTTATGATTTGGAATTTTTTCTAGGTGATTTGTTAATGGAAAAGGTGTTCCTCCTTGTAGAATGTGACCGTTTATTTTCCCAACTACAGCTAGAAAACAATAATCATCACTATCAGGATTAAATGATAGATTGTTTTTTGTGTCAAAACATATCATTGCTCTATCAGAATTTTTTGCATATGATGTATCTGAAACATAATTTAGCATAAAGTAAACAAATTCTCCTTGATGTGCAGATCTAATTTTCAAATCACTTGATTCAACTAAACTAGAATGCTTCCATTCTTTGGAAAATGTCCATTTTCCATCAAATATCACATCAGTCATTTTATCAGAAATACTTATTGGGATTTGATCATGTAAGATAATAGGGATTTCATTTGGCTCTGCAAAAGCATAACTAGACGGAATTAAGAAAAATATTGTAAAAAGCAAAGTCTTCACAAGAGTAATTTTAGTACAAGTTTCAAAAACTTTTCCAGTATGCTTAAATTCTATTAAAACTATTTTTTTTTGTGAAATCAATAGTAATTATTGGAATAATTATTGCAGCAATAATAATTGGAGGAGGTAGTTATTACATGAGTTCAGTTTCTTCAGATGTAAACATGGGAGAAATTTCAGAAGTAAATAATGAAGAGATCATAGAAGAAGTTTCAGAAGGCAAGAAGTTTGTCTTAGAATTATCAGATTCTGTGTCTATGGATGGCACTTAGATCCTTTTTGGAACGGGTTGAGGCTAAAAATGTCCAAAATACTCATATATTCTACAAATAAGGATTAGTAATGAAAACATCATTCGCAGTAATGATTACTGCCATAAGCATATCTGGTCTAGCAGCTTTTGCTTTTACTACAGCTGATTTTTCACAAGATAATCAGCTAAAAAGTACTGCAGCAATGTTAGGTCACATAACATTGATTGCTTATGACAGTGAAGGAAACGTCAAAAACTATGTCCAAACTGATAACGTAGTTGTCAATGAAGCAGACGATTGTATCATGGAAGCATTCTTCCAACCAAGTGGTGTAACAGCATGTCAAAATCCAAACACCATATTTGATCACATCGCAATTGGAACAGGAAACACTGCATTCAGTGAAGATGGTGACTTGTCAGATCTAACTTGGCATAGCCAAACAACAGGAAGTGTTTCTGCTGGAACAGCTGCCTCAGGTAACTCTGGTGCATCAGCTGTAGTAAGTGCAACATTTAACGATGTAAGTGCTACAATCACAGAAGCAGCATTGCACAACAACCCAACTACAGCATCAGCTGATACAATGGCAATCCAAGACTTTAATGACATTGCATTAGGTTCAACAGATGACCTCACCATTCAGTGGACTATAACAGTCGACGGTTCCTAGACAAAACTTTTTTTCTTTATTTTTTAAAGACTCTTTTACATGATATGTAGATCAAAATATAATGTATGCTTATAGATATACCAGAGACATAGTTTTCACAATAACTATTATTTTTTCAATGATTTTTTTATTTGTACTGATTTTTCCAAATTATATAATATCATACAATCTAGAAATCATTCCAGAGGGTTTTGATAGAAGTAAAAGTTCAGTTTGGTTATTACCTGTTATTATTTCAAATGGAGTATTTTTTGCACTACTTATTTTGTACAAGTCAAATTTACTACCAAAAAAAATAATTAATCTTAAAGATAGGTTTCTAGAAAAAGATATTTCAAAAAGTATTTCATTTCTAGTGATTCTAGGCATTCTAGTTATTTACATAGCGTTTTCAATTGATGAATTCTATACAGAAGAACTCGTATTTGGAGACTATACACTTGCATTAGAAGGGGCAGAAAATTGGTATCGGATGCTTGAAACACCACAAGTCGAACCGGTTTTAAGATATTTCTTTTTATTTTTGTCTTTAGAATATCTTGGAAATATTAGATTTCTTCCATTTGTGGCAAGTATTGGAGTTTTGTTACTAACTTATTTTATATCAAAAGAAATTTCGGGCAAAAGAATTTCAGGCTTGATAGCATTTTGCACTGTACTTCAAAGTAATTTATTCTTGATGTACGATACAACAGCTACTTATGAAAATTTTTGGACATTTTTTTATTTTCTTTCGCTTTATTTAATTATTAAAAATTCAATTACATCTACTTTTTCATTTTTGATAACACTCTTTTTGAAACCGATCACAATTTTGTTTATTCCATTAAACGTTTTATGGGTAGGGTTAGATCAGCAAGTAAAAAATAGAAAAAAATTATTTTTAGGATTTTCATCCATAATTGTTTTAGTTCTTGTTGCTTTTTTTACACAAAGTTTGGTTCACACACAAGATACCAGTTTTAATATAGAAAATATGTTTGGTAGCTTCAATGAGATAGCAAATTCATTAAGATTTGATTCTTTACTCATAATTATTCTAATTCCAGTAATAGTGTTATTATATTTACAATCAAAAAATTTACACTCCAGAAAAATGTTTATTTTATTTGGTATTTTTATTATGATGGCTTCACAGGTATTTTTATTTGGAGTTATTGATATGAGCATTCAGCCATATAGATTTGTTCCATTGGTGGTAATGATTTCAATAGGATTTGGTATAATTTTTTCAAAGGAACGGCGGTGCAAGTAAAATAATATCATATGTATAATAATTTCCTGCACTAGCAATGAATCCATGTGTTTTGAATTGGCCAACAATAATCTGTTCAGAATCTTTGAATAGAAAAAGATCAATACCTCCAACATACGTATTTATCGCTTGAGGTTTTTCAGTATGAAAAACAAAATAATTTTTTTCATTAATTTCAACAACTTTTGAACGTTCTTTGACTACTTCAATACCAACTTGAGGAAGTAATCCAATTGAATGAATTTTTGAACTTCCAATTAAATTCATATTTGAATCCCAAATTTGCATTAATCCATATCCAAATGGATTATAATCGTGTAGTTTTACAACTTTTGATAGTTTTTGGAGATTATCAAAAGCTATTTGGTTTTTTGAATCAATTTTTATTGCTTTATAAAATGAACTTAAAGCATTTTCTAAATCAAGTTTTTTAGAATATGCAAGTCCTTTGTTGTTCCAAGCCTCAGTATTATTTCCATTAATTTCTAATGACTTGTTTAAGACAATAATTGATTCATCATAATTTTCTTGTTCAATAAGAATTGCACCTTTATTATTATATGCAAATGTGTTGTTTTGGTCTAACTCAATTATTTTTTCTAAATATTCTAGTGCTTCATCAAATTTTTTTTCCTGAATTAATTCTAGAGATATGTCTTCTAAGTTGTTAACATCAGTCTTTTCTTGAGCAAAAGATAATGGTAAAACGGAGATAATAATTAGTAAACTTAGTAGAAAAATTATTTTCATTTTCTTATAATTTAGTGAAAATTATCACTTTAAAAGATTTAAAATAAAAAGAAACGACTAACGTCTTTTCCCTAACTACTCAAAGGTAGAAGTAGAGGTTCCTGACGAAAGTCCGGTTGATGAAGGTACAGATGGGAATTTGTCTCCAATCTGTTGTTCAGCTACTGCAGATGCTTCTTGTAGGATTTTTTCTGTTTCTTCACTAGAAACGTCTGACTCCATGTTAAATGAGTCTCCTGCAAGTGAGTCCATCATTAGTCCGTTGAGCGTTTGAGTCATTGTATTCAATTCTGAATCTGCTTCTGGCATGAATCTTCCTAGCGATGACTTCAATCCCTTCATTGTAGACATTGCTGGTCCAATTGCTACCATAGCGTCACCAAGATCATGAATAGTCGTGAGTCTTAGCTGGACTTGTTCTAATGACATTCTTGCGTTGCCGAGCATCTTTGTAACTTTACGAATTTCAGCTAATTCGTTAGACAAAACTCTACTTGTGCTAGTATCATGTTGCTGCATTGCAGTCACGACTCTCTGAAAGAGTTGCGCATCTCTTTCGTGCAGTTTACCTAACATAGAGTCCATCTTTGAGATTTGGACTTGTAGTTTGTTTACTGCAGTTTGAATTCGTGGTTTTAATGCACCTTGAGGCTTTACTGCTTCACGGAGTTTGCCAGTTACGCTTTGGGTCTCTTGTCGAGCCCAAGTCTTGTCGAAGTTTGGCATGATTTGGATTTAGAAATTTAGTCTTAATGTCGGGTGTAAATTTAGATCAGTTTTTGGATAAAATTAGCTAACAAACTATTATTCTGAGATTCTTTTTGTAATGTTGTGGCTAGAATTGCAGTCTTTGATTCAGGATTAGGCTCATTATCGATAATTCAAGAGATGCAAAAAACATTCAAGTCTGAAATCATCTATTTTGCAGACTCACAAAGTTACCCATATGGCAAAAAAACTCAGGCTCAACTAAAAAAAATCATGCGTAAATCTATCAATTTGTTAGAAAAATTTTCACCAGATTTCATAGTTGTTGCCTCAAACACACCCAGTCTCATGTTAAATCTCTCTACAGAGAAAATTTTTGATGTAAAACCACCACTAAAAGAAGCAAAAAAACTCTCAAAGTCAAAACAAATAGGAATACTTGCAACAGAATCTGCAATTAAAAGTAAAGGGTTATCAAAATATATTCAAAAAAATATTCCAAAATCTTTTAAAATTTCTAGAATTAATGGTTCAAAACTTGTTGATTTAGTTGAGTCAGGAAAGTTTTTTACAGAAAAAAGATATTGTGAAAAAATTATCAAGAAAGAATTACAAGTATTAAATGAAAATCAAATTGATGTTGTTACACTTTCTAGTACACATTTACCATTTTTAAAAAAATATTTACAAAAAGAATTTCCAAACATACAATTTATTGATCCAGGAAATATTATAGCTGAAAAAATTTATTCTAAAATTAAAAATAAACAATCAAAAAGAAATTCTTTGAAAATTTTTACTTCTGGAAATACAAAAAAATTTCAATCTAAATTATTAAAAATTGGAATAAAAAATAAAGTTAGTTCTTTATCTTTTTAGCTTTTCTATAACCATGACTAAATTTTTTGTCATATAGTTTAGAATACTCATATGATTCAGGATCAATTACATCGCTAATTATCACAATAGCAGTTCTGGTAATTTTTTCTTCTTTGAGTTTCTTTGTAATGTCACCAAGTGTTCCTTTAATGATTTTTTGATCTTTCCAACTTGCTCTATACACAACAGCAACAGGTGTTTTCTTTTTGTATCCACCTGCAATTGCTTCTTTAACTAAATTAGAAATCAAATGAACGCTAAGATAAAAGATTAAAGTTGATTTGTGTTTTGCAAGTTCTGATATTTTTTCTCTTTTTGGAACTTTAGTTCTCGATTCTGCTCTAGTTACAATAATGGTCTGAGTAACTCCTGGAAGAGTCAATTGAGTACCCAAAGCAGCAGCAGAAGCTAAAAATGCAGTTACTCCAGGTACAACCGTAGATTTTATTCCTTTTTTGGTTAGATTATCAATTTGCTCTTTGATTGCACCATAGATTGATGGATCACCATCATGCAATCTTACAACAAGTTTGTCTTTTTTTGCATTTTTGTACAACACATCAAAAATTTCTTCCCTAACCATTCCAGCTGCATCATAGAGTTTTCCTTTTTTGCATAATTTCAAAATAGGTTCTGGAATTAAAGAGCCAGAATAAACAACAACATCTGCTTTTTGGATTAATTTTTTAGCTTTAACTGTAATTAGTTCAGGATCTCCAGGTCCACAACCAACAAAGAAAACATCAGACACGTTTTACCACCAAAATAGAGAAGTATTTGGTTGTTAATGTATCATCGTTTACTTCACCCAAAGTCATCTTTCTAATTATTTCATTTTCTGTTCCCAAGTCTTGTCCGATTGCAAATATAGAATTATCAGGAAATCCTGATTCTTTTAGAACATCAATTACTTTATCAAAATATCTGCCGTCTTTTAGAAATATCATAGATTCAGAATTTTTTGCAATCTCTTTAACACTACTCAAATCATAACAAGAAGGAATAATTGCAACTTTTTCAGCACCTTCTGCAATACTTACACCAACTTTTGATGCAAATGTAAACATTGAAACAATTCCCGGAATAACACTAATGTTCATTTCAGGATATTTTTCTGTAAGATCTTTATGCATGTATATCCAAGTGCTGTACAAAAACGGATCACCTACTGTTAGATAGACAACATTTTTTCCAGATTGTACAGTTTCAGCCATAATCTTTGCATTTTTTTTCCAAGTTTTTTTAAGGACATCTTGGTCTTTAGTCATAGGAAAGATCAGCTTTACAATCTCTTGATTTTTAGATTTATCAATAAGAGATTCAACTACGGATAATGCAATACTGGGTCTATCTTCTTTTGAGGCAGGACACATGATGATATCAGCATCTTGAATTGCCTTTACAGCCTTGACTGTAAGAAGTTCAGGATCTCCAGGGCCAACACCAATTCCTATCAATCCAGGCATGAAATGACTAATTTTTCTCCCAATTAAAAGCTAGATTAGGCTTTGGTTGCAGAAATTATTGTTACTGGATTTCGTGCTAACATCATAGTACCAGTAGTGGTTTTTCGACTCTTAGATATGGTTACTTGAGTAATATCTACATCTTTGAACTGTAATTTGTCCATTACTTGTATTACAGAATATAGTGTTTCAATAAGAATAATTCCAATTACGATTCTACCTCCAGACTTTAGTTTTTTTTCTGATAATTCTACGATTTCTTTTGTATCACCACCAGTACCTCCAACAAATATTGCATCTGCTTCTTCAAGATCTGAAATCTTTTCTTTGGCATTGCCAAGTATCACTGAAACATTTGATAGTTCAAATTTTTGTAAATTCTTTTTTGTCAAATCTACTGCATTTTGATCATAATCAATGGCAAATACTTTTCCAGAAGATTCAACTTGTAATGCTGACTCTACAGAAATAGAGCCACTGCCACAGCCAATATCATATACAGTTTGGCCAGGATTTAGTCTAGCTTTACTAATTTGAATAGTTCGTACTTCTTCTTTTGTTATAGGAACTTTTTCAGTTCTTTCAAATTCTTCATCTGGGATTCCAGAAGTTTTATAATTCCACATTAGGTATCACTTTTTGTAATATACTAGAGATTAATTCCAGTAGAAACATTTGCAGAATGAACTAGTGTATAAGTTACAATCCAGGTAAACAAGTACAAGAAAATATAACTACCAATTGCTTGTGTAACAATTTTCTTTCTATCTGATGATGGTAATTGCATCTTCATTCCTTTTGCAACAATAATTGTTCCAAAGAATACTATAATCATAAATCCAATAGAGGCCCATCTTCTATCTTCACCTTCAATATCTTCAAAAATAAAAGTAGCAGCAGTACCTGCAATAACTGCAAGGACAACACGTAACCAAAATAATTTACTTAATTTTTTATCTTTTTCACTCTTCTCAGCATCACTAATTGGAGATTCTTTTGATGGTTCAGGAGCTGATTCAGTTTTTTCTGTTTCAGGAATATCAACTGGCTCTTCTTGAGGGGATTCTTTCTTAGAGTCCTCAGGCTCAGGCGTAGGTTTTGATTTTTTCTTTTTGAATTTGGCCAATTAAATTTCTAGCGTGTCTCAAGCAAACCATGTTTAATATCTTTGGTCAAAAACTAAGCACGTCGTAGCAAGGGTATAATTTTAGATGTAAAATACGATAGGTATGGCATTATCAGGAATTGAATTACGATATTTAGTTGATAAAATTTCAAAACAAGTTGAAGATTACTATGTCAGCAACATCTATGGAATAACAAAAGATAGCATACTCTTCAAATTACACCATACTGAAAAAAGTGATCTATTCATGATGATCTCAACTTCAGGAGTTTGGTTAACTAAAGTAAAAATTGATCAAGTTGAGCCAAATAAATTACTCAAAAGATTACGTAGTGATCTTCTTCGATTAAAATTAAAAAAGATAGAACAAATTGGTGCTGAAAGAATTGCATATTTTATTTTTGAGGGGTTTGGAAAAGAATTTGTTTTGGTTGGGGAATTTTTTGGAGATGGAAATATTTTACTTTGCAATAATGAGATGAAGATTCTTGCATTACAACATTCTATTGATGTGAGACATAGAAAACTAAGTGTAGGATTAGAATATACTCAACCACCACAAAGTGGATTAGATATTTTTAATTTATCAGAGAATGATTTTGAAAGTATTAAAACAACAGAGTTGGTTGCTGCAAAATGGTTTGGACGAACTTTGGGTTTACCAAAAAAATATGTTGAAGGTATTTTTGAAATTGCAAATGTTGATCCAAAAAAGATTGGTAATCTTTTAACAAATGATGAAATTAAAAAAATCTTTGAAACTACAAAAAAAGTTGTTTCAGATATTATTTCAGAAAATCATGATCCAATAATTGTAAAAAGTGAAAAAACAGAAGTTCTTCCGATTCAACTTGGAAAAGTTGAAGGAGAAATTACCAAAGTAAATAGCTTTATTGAAGGACTTGATACAGTATTTACACAAAACATTGTAGAAAAGGGAAAGTCAATTCAAACCAGTGGTTCAGATAAGAAGATAAAAGAACTTGAAACCCAAATTTCTGAGCAAGAAAAAGCAATTCAAACAGTAAAAGATAGATCAAAAAACATCACAAATGTAGCAAATTCGCTCTTTGAGATGATTTCAAAAGGGATTGTATCAATTGAAGACACACCTGCACAAGAAATTTTGGCAAGTAACAATGCAAAATTAATTTCTGAAAAAGGAATTCCATTAATTGTTATTCAAGATGAAAAAATAAAGATAGACACAAAGGCATCTTTGCAATCAATTGCATCCACACTGTTCAATGAAGCAAAAAAACAATCTGGTGCAATAAGTTCAATTGAAGAAATTAAATCTAAAACTTTGAAAAAATTAGAAAAACTACAGAACAAAACAGAATCTGAAAAAGATACAATTCTAGTTTCTGAGATTAGAAAGAAGAATTGGTATGAAAGATACAGGTGGTTCTATACAGCTGATGGTTTTTTAGTAATTGGTGGCAGAGATGCTGCATCAAACTCTGCCGTTGTAAGAAAACATTTGGATAAAAATGACAAAATTTTTCATGGGGATATTTTTGGTTCACCATTCTTTATTATCAAAGATGCACAAAATGCACCTGATACCAGTATGAATGAAGTTGCACATGCAACAGTTTGTTTTAGTCGTGCATGGAGAGAAGGAATGTATGGTGTTAGTGCATATTGGGTAAATCCTGATCAAGTGAAAAAATCAGCGCCTAGTGGAGAATTTCTTCCAAAAGGTTCGTTTACAATTGAAGGACAAAGAAATTTCATTAAAAGTGGAAATCTCAAATTAGCTGTTGGGATTATTCCACAAGAAGACGGTTATGCATTAACATGTGGGCCTCCTGAAACAATAAAGAAAAGTTCAATCTGCTATGCAATAATTGAGCCTCAAGGAATTGAAATGGTTGATGCGGCAAAGAAAATTAGAATAGAATTCTTAAAAATTCACGAAGAAATTACTAAAAAAATCAGTATTGATGAATTTGTACGTGTAATGCCTGCTGGAAAAAGCCAGGTAAAAGATGTAAATCGAGGAGAAGCAGATATTCAAAAATTCATCGATACTGAAGAGGATGACTAGAATCCGTATCAAGTGATAATTTCATTCCATTATTGATTGAAGAGAATTCTTCATCAGAAATAACTACCAACGGAATATTTGCAAGTGCACATCCAGTTGCAACTGTAAGATCAGCTTTTGTACAAATCATTGCAAGAGGTGCTGTTTCATTTGATTTTATAGAATAAATTGTGTATGCGCCAACACTACTTCCAACACCTGAAGGAAAAACTAGAATTATATCTTTAATTGATTTTTGATATAGTGAATGATTTTTGTCACTGATAATTCCGGTTTTTTTATCAACAGTGCCCAGAAAATTAATTGCGTCTTTTGATTTTAGAACAGTACCTTCAACTTTTCCTGAAACTAGAACTTTCATTTTGTCTCATCTTCTATAATTTGTGATAATGATTTTAGATTTACACCTACACCATTAGAGTTTTTTAGATAAAATGCGCCCTTGATGCTATTAGTGGTAACTGCATCAACATTATCTTTGTTAATTAATGGAGTAAGACAAGTACAACAATCTGAAAGAATTTCACATCCTGCACGTTCTAATTCATTTGTATAACCAATTTTGTTTGCTTGCTCTTTTACAGTTCTAGGAGTAAATATCATACATCTTTTCTCAAATGTTCGCCCCTTTAGTTTTCCTGCAAGTTCTGAAATTTCTTCTAATCCTAACTGAGGACTACCAAGTGTAATGACATCACCTGTTTCAGATGTGTTTAGTTCATCATGAACATTTTGCATTGCTTTTTCATCAAAATCAATTTTTTCAGTATCAGAATCACCTTCTCCAAAAATAAATTTGGCACATGTTCCAGACGTTCCCATTCCTCCACACATTGCCTTACATTGACGGTTATCCATCTCACCTAAACCAGAAACATTTACAGAAATGTCTCCAACTTTTCCTGCAAAAAATCCCAACATTCCATATGTCAGTTCATTTGGATCATCTACCTTCATTCTAATTGTTACATTAGGTGAATCTTCTTTTCGTAATGAAGAGTATGGACTTTTTCCAGTTAATGCACTAGCCAAAGCGCTAAATGCACTTTCCTTGTTTGTTTTCAAATTATCATAAGAATTTGCATGGATTGCAGCATTACTTTCTGCAAATGCAACCTGAGTACCATCTTTTGGAATATCAAAAATTTCATAAGGAATACATGAAAAAGATGGAATAACACCCATTGTTTCATATGAATTTCTAATGGAGAGTTGTTTTGAGATAAAATTTTCATCTAGTCCATAGTTTGATACATTATCAATGTCAAATCCCATCGGATTGAGAGTAGTCTTTACCTTAACTCTAGCATCTTTGCTAATACTAGAAAGAAATTCTTCTCCTGCATCACCTATTGTGTTATAATTTACTCCTGAAAGATGAGTCCATTCAATTGGAACTAGTTTTTCTGCATCTGTTGCCTCACCAGTTGCAACAAGAATTCTGTACGCCATCTCCATAATTTCGCCTTGTTCGCCTTTTAGTGCAGATTCTTCTTCTCTAGTTAATTCCAATGAGAGTGATTTGGATTTACAGTTATAATACTTGTACGTAGTTTTTCATATGAAAATGGAAAAAATTCTAAGTAAAATGATGGATACGATGAATTCTGTAAAGACTCCACGAATAACTGCGTTAAGAGATCTTCATGATGCGGAGACCGGTCCATTTAGTATTTTGATTGGAACCATACTCTCTGCTAGAACAAAAGATGAAAGTACAACCAAAGTAGTCAAAGTATTATTCGCAAAATACAAAAATCCAAAACAACTTGCAAATGCAAAACTAAAAGATGTTGAAAAGATAATCAAACCAATTGGATTCTATCATGTAAAATCTAAAAGAATTATCGAAGTTGCAAAGATAATTGATTCAAAATACAAGGGCAAAGTACCTGAAGATCTGGATACTTTGATAGAATTACCAGGAGTGGGAAGAAAGACAGCAAACTGTGTACTAGTTTATGCATTTGAAAAACCTGCAATTCCAGTTGACATTCATGTCCATAGAATTTCAAACAGATTAGGACTAGTTGAAACAAAGAATCCTGAAGAAACTGAACAAGAGTTAATGAAAAAAGTGGACAAGAAATTTTGGATTGACATTAATGATACTTTTGTAATGTATGGTCAAAACATATGCAAACCAATTTCCCCAATGTGTGATGTATGCAAAATTAAGAGAAGTTGCAAGTATTACAAATCTAAGAACGCTTCTTAGTTAGAAACAACATTCCAACGATAACACCAATACCTGCTGCAACATAAAATGGAAACATTGCAAATGCATTTTTTGATGGATCACCTGAGAGAAATTCTAAAAGTAAACTACCAGAATTAACTGCAGGAGGATCAGTAGAGCCTTCCATTCCGTGCACAGAATAAGAACCAATTGCAAATTCGCCAATATCCAAATTGGTAACAACAATTCTTGCACCATTATTTACAGTGAGTCCTGCTCTATCAGTAAATGATATGATTGATTTTGCCTGGGGATACCAACCTCTTTCCAAGTCACTATGAACTACAATGTATCCTTCTTTTGGAGTCTGTACTGCAACCCAGAACTTGTTATCAGGTATTGAACCCATTCCAACTTCAATAAATTCATCTTCAGAGTTTACATCATAGAGCCTAAAGACTGCATTTCCGTCGGGATTTGCATAAAGTAGATTGTTATCAATTGTTACTTGCCAGCTGACTGCATGGACATCATCTAATGGAATGATAGGCGCATCACGTAAAACTCTGTTAAATTCTTCAGCAGGAATCTCTATTGTGTCAATCATTAATGATGGATTCACTTCCTGAGCAAATGCAGGAGTGATAAAAAATCCAGAAAATAAAATTATTGCAAATAGATATCTCATGGAGCTAGTGCAAGTTTGATTGAATAAATATCTAATCAACAAAAGGCTTTGGATGATCCAAAATTACTTGTGCAACTTCTGGTCTTAGGATAAATTGAGAAGGTGCTTGTCCATTTTGAATCATTTCTCTTAATGCAGTTCCACTGATTTGCTCTTTGTCATCATTATCATGTGGACATGCCTTTGGAGTTGTGTACGTAAGACATTTTCTACAATAGAAGAATGGTGGGAAGAATACTGGGGCAATATCTAATTCAGGATAATCTGAAAAGATCTCTTGTGCGGCCATTGGATCATAGAATTTTCCAACTCCTGCATGATCTCTACCAATAATTATGTGGGTACAACCATAGTTTTGTCTCATGATAGCATGATGAATTGCTTCTTTTGGTCCCGCATATTTCATTTGAGTATGTAAAGTTCCCAGTTTACATCTATTTTCTGGATAGTATTTTTCAATCATGGTTTCATAACATTTTACAATAACTTCATCAACAAAGTCACCAGATTTTTTCTTTCCAATTACAGGATTTACAAATACTCCATCTCGTGTTGTAATTGATGTCTTTTGTAACATCTCATGTGCAACATGTGGAGGATTTCTAGTTTGAAATGCACAGATAGTTTTCCATCCAGCTTGTGCAAATGCTTCTCTTGTTTGTTTTGGAGTAAGTCGATTTTTTCTAATTTCAGTATCATTTGGTCTTTGAATAAAATCAATTTTTCCACCAACAAGAAAATCTTTCATTGACATTGTGTATGCCACACCTGGATGGGCTGCATCATTAGTGCCATATACTCCTTTAGCTGCTTTTTCCTTGTCAAAAGTAAATATTTCATCAACATGTAATACGGCAATACCAGTTCCATCAGGATTTTGTAATAATACATCTCCTGCATCTTTCATTTTATTGGCGGTTTCTTCATCAACATCTAATACAATAGGAATAGTCCATGCCAGATCATTTGCCAGTCTTCCTCTTGATACAACGCTCTCAAAGTCTTGTTGACCCAAGAATCCCTCTAATGGGCTGAAAATTCCATCTGCAATATTTTCTACATCATTTGCAAGATCTTCTGAAATTGTGATTGAGAATAATCCGGTAGGATCAACATTTGTAATTCTGTTAACTAGCACACCACCATGTGGTTTGATTGAATCATTTTCTGACATACTAATCCCCATTTTTACGCTCTATATGAAGGCCACACTCTTTGTGTTCTCCTTGTTCCCACCACCATCTTCCTGCTCGAATATCTTCACCGGGCTTTATTGGTCTAGTACAAGGTTCACATCCAATACTAGGATAACCTTTGTCAAGAAGGCTATTGTATGGTAAGTCATGTTTTTTGATATGTTCTTGAATTTGATCCCATGTCCAATCAATTATTGGATTAATCTTTAGAATACCACCATGTCCATGATCAATCTGAAACATTGTTACGTCTTCTCTGATTTTGGTTTGTTCTCGTCTTAGTCCAGTAATCCATCCATCAAGAGTGCTCAACATTTTGTTCATAGGATGTACTTTACGTATTTCACAACATAGTTTTCTGTTTTCAACACTTTCATAGAATAGGTTTAGTCCTTTTTCTTTTACCATGTCTTCAACTTCTTTAGTGTCAGGGAATAATACTTCAATTGTAATATTGTATTTTTTCCTCAACACATCCATGATATCATATGTCTCTTGAGGTAATCTTCCAGTATCCAAAGTAAAGAATCTAAATTCTGGATTAATTTTTAACATCATATCCATTACGACTGCATCTTCAGCACCAAAACTAGAAGCTTTTGCAACTTTAGGATGTAGATTATCTGATACCCATTGAAGAGCCTCTTCAGCTGTCTTTATCTTTGAATTAAGATCATCTACTTGTTCTTGAGTAAATCTAGTCACACATTCATTTGAAGTATTTGTTTTATATTGATTACCCGAAGTTTTATCCTAAATTATAAACAAGTAGATTTTCAAGTAAAAAATATGAATGAGACATCTTATGTTATAGTTTTTCCAACTATATTTTCAAAAAAGAAAATACCACAATTAATTTCAAATATTAAAAAAATTCTCAAGATAAAAAATCAGCAATTCAAATCAGTAAAGCGTGATGGTGAAATTATTCTAGTAGATGCTAATGATCCAGTTTTTGCATCATCTGCAATCAATATGCTATTTGGAATAAAAGAGATTGCAATTGCAAGACAAATAAAAAATAATTATCAAGATATTATTTCTCAAATTACTTCTGTAGGAGGTAATTTACTCTTGAGAGGTGAAAAATTTCTAGTCAAGGTAGAAGGAACATCAAAAGGATTTCTTGTAAAAGATGTAGAGATTGCAGCAACATCAAATATAATTGAAAAAAAATCAAAATTGGGTGCTCATCCAGGAACAGAACAAGACTATGACAAGTTATTGTATACGTATTTGACAAAAAATAATGCATACATCTGTATTTTTTCAGATAAAGGAAAAGGAGGAATTCCATATCAATCACAAAATGAAAATACTATTTGTGCAGTATATGATGAATTATCAGCAGTTTCTTGTTATGAAACCATAAAACAAGGATACGACACAAAGGTAATAGTTTGTTACCGACAAAAATCAGAATTGATGAATCTAGCTAAAATACTAAATCAGTTAATTCCTAGATTAGTTCAAGACAAAATAGAGTTAGAGTTCTTTCATCTAAAAATAAATCCAAATGGAATCAAAAATTATTTGACATATGTAAATTCAGTTTTAGAGATAATGCTGCAATTCTCAAATAAACGAGTCTCATTGGCGTTATCACCACAGATATTTTCATCAGATTTTATAGATAATTCTCTAAAACTAGTATTTTCAAAAAAGAAAATTCCTTTGATTCCATTATCAGGAGTAGATACAAGTTTGTTTGATGAAGCAAAAGAGATTGGATTAGAGAGAAACATCAACAAGTTAGGAAAAATTGTGACTAGTAATTCAGATGAGATTCCTGTTTTTGCAAAAAAAGAAGTAGAAAATGCCTTGAAAACAAAAAAAGTCATTTCCATTCAGGCAGGACCAAATAATGTACACGATATTTTAGATTCACTAGAAGAGAATCATTGAGAATTTAAACAGCATTTTAGTTGCAATATTGTGCTCAAAATAGGCGAATTCATCTACCCGTGGGGAAGCGGTCATTATTCTAGAATGATGAGGTTAAACGAAGTTCTTGGTGACCACATAAAAGAAGAGTTTGAAGTTCATTTTTCAAGCAAAGATCACGTATATGAAAAATTATTGAAAAAATTTCCAGATGAAAAAGAAAAGATTCATGAAATTTTGATGCCAACTCCAATTGATGGAAAGTTTGGTCCAAGTGTTTCAATGTCATTAATGAATTTATTATTACCAATTTCAAAGAATCCACCCTTAGTTAGACAAATTGCAAACTATCTTAGAGAAGAAAGAAAACTCTACAACAAAGAAAAATTTGATTTGGTAATCAATGATGGAGATATGGGATCAAATATTTTAGCAAAAAATAGAAATATACCAAGTTTATTCATAACAAATCAATTTAGACCAAGATTATACAATTCTAGATCATATCTATATCCATCATTGATATTTGTTGCAAAACAAATTCAAAAAGCATCAAAGATTCTTGTCGCAGATTCTCCACCACCTTATACAATGTGTGAATATAACTTAAATTTCATAAAAGAATCTGAAGATAAAGTAACGTATGTTGGTCACTTTACAAATAGTAAAAAAATTCACAAAGCAGAAAGTTCTGATCTTGAAAAATTAATTAGAAATAATGAATTTGGTTATTGGATGAGAACTGGAAATAAATCAACAAATGATGGAACTGGTCAAAGATATGAACAAGTTTTTCAACAAGATGAAATGAAAAATGAAAAGAGAATTGTTTCTCATGCAAGAAATGATCCAAAAATTGATTCAGTTATTGGAAAAGATGGAAAGAGATATTCCATCTCTGATGCATTAGATAAAAAAATAGATTGGATTCAAATTGATATTGGATTTCTTTCAGAACAAGAAAAAGACACGGTATTGGATTCATGCAAATATGCTGTGGTAAATGGTTCACATACCGTAATGGGGGAGATTATGGGTGGAAAAGCAAAACCAATCATTGGAATTCCCATTTATGATGAGCATACAAACAACATCAAATGGGCAGAAGAGAAGAATTTGGGAATACTAGCCACAAAAACAAAGCAGGTAATTGAGGGAATATCAAAGATTAGAGAAAATTATGAAAAATTTGAAGAGAGTTTAGATGAATTTTCAAAGAATTTTGTCCCAAATGGGGCTGAAAATTCAGCAAAGATTGCTGCTCAGACATTAGAGGAAAAGAGATAATACATTATTTTTAGAATTTTGCTCATCTGGCACGCGGGATTTCGATGGGCGAACGGACCGAAAGGGATGATGAAAAAATCCGCGTGTCAGATGTTTATCGATCAATTAACAATGTGGGAACGCTTTTATGGAAAAAATTAAGCCAAATCATCAGTGCCTAACTGTCCAGAATGTACACACAGAGAGAAAAAAAAGATTCAAGAAAAATACGAGTCTGAAGTTCCTGAAGAAGAAAGAAGTAGAGAAGATCTTTTCAAATTATACGATGAAATTGACATTCCAATGAAGATGGATGAGAAGAATAGAAGAAATTTTGTCTGTAAACGATGTGGTCTTTATGCTACTAGAGAACAAGTTTCAGACATAAGATACAAACTCAACCAAAAAGAAAGAACACGTGATGATAAACATGACGACTATTTAGAATGGTGGTCAAAAAGTAAAAAAGAAAAAGCTGAAAACTAGCGTGAGTTATTATGGTAAAAAAGAAAAAAGAAGATGAGATTCCTGAATGGGTTACTGATGAAATCCAAAATGCAAAATTCAAGAAACCTGAAGAATTAAAAAAATCAGGATATATCCTCGAGTTTTATTATGAAGATAACAAAATTGATGCTCAATTGTATGATGCAGTAGAAGATGGCAGACATATTGTAACCATGGATGTTCCAAAAAGTATCAAGTTAGATGACTTGTTAAAAGGAGAAGTATACGAATTTGTTTTTGACCAACACAAAGCACCGCTAAGCAAAAAAGTTTCAGAATATTTAGAAAAAGAAAAAGAGATTGAAATGAATGCAATTTATCAATTTGAATTAAAATCACTTGAATTATTAGATGTAGGCTCTAATGAAGCCGAAGATGATGACACTGAAGAATAATTCAGAATTACTGTACAGAATCTAATTGTTTTTGAAAGATTTTCCCATGATAGGATTTATGAAATAAGGGAATGTGTGCTTTAGCCAAACAGCACTTCTAACTACAGAAGGAACAATAATTTCCAGTCTAGAAGAATTTGCAGCTTTTAGAATTGCTTTTGCTACAGTTTTAGAACTAAGAGACATTGGAGAATATTTTGGCATTTTTTCAAAAGAAGGATGATCAAAAAAGTCTGTTCTAACCATTATAGGACTAACAACTGTAATTCCCACCCCAGTACCATGTAATTCATGTTTAAGACCTTCTGAGAATCCAAGCATAGCAAATTTTGATGCACAGTAAGATGCAATTCCTGGAAGACCAAAGCTAGCAGCAACAGAAGCTACATTGACTATGTGACCCGATTTTTTCTCCAACATTGATGGGAGAAAATTTTTGATGCAGTACATCATTCCAAAATAATTTGTCTCCATTTGAGATTCTATTTCATCAATAGACAAGTCTTTGACAGAACCATATATTGCAAAACCAGCATTATTTACTAATACATCAATAGAATCAAATTTTTCTAAAACAGTCATTGACATTTCCTTTACTTGTTCTTTATTTGATATATCACATTTACAAACAAGAGTCAACACATTGAATTTTTTTAAATCATTTTCAAGTTCATCGAGTTTTTCTTTTCTTCTTGCGACTAAAATTATGTTAGCACCTAATTTTGCAAATTCTATTGCACTTTGTTTTCCAATTCCAGATGAAGCCCCAGTAATCAAAATTGTTTTATTTTTGAAATCCACAAATCAGAAAAATCATTGAGAGATAAAAAGAGTTAGAATCAACAGGTGGCTTCAGTTAAAGTGTTTAATTTTCGAAGTTCACCAGAAGTGCTGATTGTTCCATCATTATCTGATTGTTTACCTGCTTCAGCTTCTATAATTATGATAATTGAAATTGCGGTATCAAGTGTCCAATTCATATGTGCAGCTAATTCTTCAGCATCAATAACATTATCTACAGTAATATTATCACAATCAGAAAAGCCTCCACCAGTTGAAGTTCCATCACAGTTTGGATTATTTTTTGCGGTTCCTTTATCACAACCGTTTGCTGTTTTTGTTCCTTTATCTCTTCCAGGATTTTCAGTGTCAGCAAAAGATCCAGGGATAACGGATACAGTCAACAAACCTGTTAGGGCAAATGCCAGAAATGCAAATGTGGCAAGATTTTTCATAATATATCCAAATATTTTATTAGTTATATACCACATCCGAATGTCCCAGATTTGGAAATTTTAAGCGATCATCATGTATTTTGAGATTTTGAAATTCTACTCAAAGCCAGCTTTACTAAAAGCAACCAAGTAATAGCTATCGGTACATAATATGTTGCAATTCTCCAGCCTATTACTGCATCCCATGCCAAACCACCTTGAGAAATATCAAAGTCAAATGGATTTAGATTATTTAGATATGCAACAATTCCAAACTCAGCAAGACCAGACCCTCCAATAGTTATTGGAAGATTTCCAATTGCGTTTGCACCCATTACAGCCATAATAGAATCAAATGCATTGATAACATATCCTGTCCCCATTGCAATGATCATAAATGAAATTCCATAAAATGACCAAGATGCAAGTGAGAACAAAAATGATACTGTAAAGACTTTTTTTGATTCAGAAGTTTTTAGATTTTTCCTGCTCATAGTACAGACTTCTTCCATCCAAGAATTTGTTTGTTCGATATACTTTACACCTTTTTCTTTTCCAAATCTTTTTGCAAGACTTGCCAAAACTTTAGGTACTTGGAATGTACGTTTAGAAGACAAAAAGAAGAGTATCATCCACAAAGCAGTTACAGTAATACTAGTTCCTAAAACTACTGCTGCAACAACATATGCTCCATTTAGTAGTGCTATTATTCCTGCCATTATAGATAGCAGACCAGCTGCAAATACTTCAGTAACAATATCCATAATTGCAATCCATGTTGATTTAGAAGGTTTTACACCTTTTTTATGCAAATAATAGATTACAATGAATTCAGCACCAATAAACATCGGAGTTGTAAATTTGATAAACTCACTACCTACACGAACACCAGTTAATTTCAAAACAGAATCAAAATTACCAAGATATTTTCTTGTAATGTATGCAAATTTGACTCCTTGAAGACCCAATTTGATCATCATAGCTACAACTGCACCAACAAATGGAAAAAATCCAATTGCCAGAACATCTTCTATTTTAATATCAAATTGAATAGATATAATGAAAATAGGAATTAAAGTAACAGGAATAGCTACTAGTCTCCAGTTCATTTGATGATTCCTTTGAGGGATCAAATATGAAAGTTGACAAAATTAGTCAAGATGATTTTTCACGCCTGAAAATAGGCATGAATTTTGTACTTAATTGAGGCTTTTTTGGGGGTTTTGAAGTTCGTCTTTGATTTCATTAAATAATGAATCCAATAATTCAAAATCTGAAAGATTTTTTTCTTCTAGTAATTTTATTACCAATTCTTTGAGATGGGTTTCTTTTTCAAGTACACTTTGAGTCATAATGAATGCATAATTTTGTTAGTTAAAGATCATATGGAATTTTTTTGTAATTTTTAGTACCAATATGGTATTTCAGAGATCAAAAAACCAAGCTAGTTTGAAATATGAGCAAATAATGAATCAGACAGGATTGAAAACTATTTTTGTTTCTGGAACTGCTGGTGCAGGAAAATCATTACTATCATCAAAATTGTATGATTACTATACAAAAAATGGTGCATTTACATCTATTTTGAATTTAGATCCAGGAGTAGAAAATTTACCATACAGTTGTGATATTGATGTAAGAGACTTTGTAGATATTGTATCTATCATGCAACAATATGATCTTGGACCTAATGGTGCACTAGTTATGGCAGCTGATTTGATTGCATCAAAGATTGATGAGATTCAAAATGAAGTAAACAGAGTTAATCCAGATTATCTAATAGTTGACACCCCAGGACAAATTGAACTATTTGCATATCGTTCTAGTGGGCGTTTTCTTGTAGATAATATTACATCTGACGAAAAAACAAATATCTTTCTTTTTGATGGTGCGTTAATTACTTCACCAGTAAATTTTGTTTCAATTGCACTTCTTGCAACATCAATTAGATTACGATTGAATTTGTCTACAGTTAACGTACTAACAAAAACTGATCTTATTGGAGCAAATCTCAAAAATATCCTACAATGGTCAACTAGTTTGAATACATTAGAAAATGCTATTGCAAAAGATGCCGATGGGGATACCTATACCTTGACTACAAATATTTTGAGAGGACTAAATCTTAGTGGATTTGCACAAGGATTAATTCCAATTTCAAATGTAACAGGTGAAGGCTTTGTAAATCTAGAAGGTGCGTTAAGCAGAATTCTTAATTTGGGTGAAGAGGTAGAAGACTAGTGGTATCAAAGATTACAGTAAAAGCACCTTCTTCTACAGCAAATTTAGGTCCAGGATTTGATGTGTTTGGCTTGGCAATAGATGCATTTTATGATGAAGTAACCCTGACTAAAACTAAAAGTGGAATAACAATTGTAACTCAAGACAATATTCCAACAAATCCAGAAAACAATACTGCAGGATTAGTTGTAAAAAATATGAAAAAAAAATTCAAAATAAAAACAGGAATTGAGATTAAAATCAAAAAAGGAGTTCCTGCAGGATTTGGAATGGGAAGTAGTGCAGCATCTGCAGCTGCTACTGCAGTAGCATTTGACAAATTATTTGGATTAAAGTTAGATGGAAATTCTCTAGTGGAACATGCAGGATATGGTGAAAAAGCTAGTGCAGGTTCAGTTCATTACGATAATGTTGCAGCCTCAGTTTTAGGTGGATTTGTAATTGTTAAAACAAATCCATTACAAGTAACTAGAATCAATCCACCAACAAATCTTAGAATGTGTATTGCAGTTCCAAAACTTGATGTGCCAAAAAAGAAGACCAAGGTTTCAAGAGGAGTTATTCCAAAGAAAGTAAAACTAACAGATAGTATTTTGAATTTATCAAATGCATCAACTATTGTGGCAGGGTTTTTGAAAAAAGATCCAGAATTAATTGGAAATTCAATCAAGGATGTAATTGTAGAGCCTGCAAGACAACATATGATTCCAGGATTTGCTAAAGTCAAGCAAAATGCTCTAAAAGCAGGTGCATTAGGTGTAACAATTAGTGGTGCAGGACCTTCAGTAATTGCATTTTCAAAGAGTTCTGCTGATTTGAAAAAAATTAGCTTAGCAATGTCAAAGGGATTTGCATCAGCAAACACAAAATGCCAGACAGTAATCTGTAAACCAAGTAAAGGTGCTGCAGATAAAAGAAAGTAATTTGAGGAATCATGAAAAAAGCTGTAGTTGTATTTAGCGGAGGAGTTGACTCTGTTTGTGCAGTATCATTTCTAAAATCAAAGTATGAACTGTATGGGATTACATTTTCATATGGACAAAAAGCAAATATGGAAATTTCTGCTGCAAAATCTTTTGCAAAGAAACTAGGACTGAAACAACACAAAATTATCGATATTGGTTTTATGAAAGAATTGTATGGTGATTCTAATGTTTTGACTAGTTCCAAGAGAAAAATTCCAAGCAAATTTGAGTATTCGATAGTAGTACCAATTAGAAACGCAGTTTTTCTCTCAGTTGCATCTGCATGGGCCTATACCCTAAATGCATCTCTAGTTGTGTATGGTGCACATACAGGAGACAAACATTATCCTGATTGCAGACCTGCTTTTGCAAAGAAACTAGAAGATGCATTCAACCAAGGTGAAATCGATGGGATTAATTCAAAATTAAGAGAGAAGATAGAGATTTGGTCCCCATATAGAGAAGGGCTATCAAAAAGTGATTTGTTAAAAAAAGGTAAAACAGTGTTAGGTGATTCTATCTTTAGAACATGGAGTTGTTATTCAAACAAAAAACTTCATTGTGGTGTTTGTGAGTCTTGCAATAACAGAAAAATTGCATTTGAAAAAGCAGGAATTTCAGATAAAACAAAATACCTAAAATAATTCTAATATCTGTTTTTTAGAATTTTCTTTTTTAGAATAAATCCTCTTATTCCAATATACCATGCTAAGAAGATCAACCCAGTAATTCCCCACCAAATATAGTTTTGAATTTCAGGAGAAAGTTCTGTGAGGGTTCCAACAACTTCTCTTGCAATTAACATACAGATTGCAAGAACTATCGCAAATTCAATTGCGTACCAAGTAAAACTAGGCCATGATTCTTTTGGAACATGTGCAATTTTTCTTCCATCATCCATGATTTTTTTGAAATAGAATCGCTATTTAATTTTTCAGATATTAAAAGGAGGAATCAGAAGCACGTTTTCTAATTAAGGTCATAATGCCCTCTTTTTCATCTTTATTTTCATAAATTCCTCTAAATGCTGATGAGGAAAGTGTTGCATCATTTCTAACACCACGCATTTTCATACAAAGATGCTCTGCATCAGCTAAAACTACAACTCCTTTAACACCTTGAGAGTATAGTTCATCTGCAATGTTCTTTGTCAGTCGTTCTTGAATTTGTAGTCGTTTTGAGTATTTTTCTACCAATCTGACTAATTTTGAGATTCCAAAAACTCTACCATTTGGGGAATATGCAATGTGGATTTTACCAAAGAATGGAAGCATATGATGCTCACACATGGAATAAAATTGAATATCGCGTGCTACAACTACATCCGAATCTTCTGAGAATTGAACAGCTAATTCTGAATCAGAATCATATCCAGAAAAGATTTCTTTGTACATATTTGCAATTCTTTCAGGAGTTTCTCTAAGACCTTCACGGGTAGGATCTTCACCAACTTCAATAATTAACTCTCTGACAAGTTTCTTTACACGTTCATCATCCATTTTGATGATTTGAGACGATTTTTCTAGTATTTGAACGTAATCTGATTTTTAGGCTGGTGATAACTATGGCGCACCAATGAATTTGTGTAATTGAGGAACAACCTTCACTTCATTATAGTGTGGAAAAACAAGATCATACAAACTCAACAATAAATCTAGTGAAGGTTCTGCAACGCCATATGTTGGTTGAATAATGAATCCGTCGATGTTGTCTTTTGATACGATATTAAAAATTTGATTCACTAATTCTTGAAAATCGTTAGGTTTTGTTTTAGAGCTAACAACTACTTTGATGTAAGTTGTTTTTTTTGAATTAACAGATGATTCCAAACATTTCATGGTATGACCAATTAATTTCTCATAGTGTTGAGAGTCAACAAAATCAGAATCCTTTGTTTTGAATTCAATTTTTACAATGTCAATAAATGGCAAAACATGATTGAATCTATCAATATCAAAACAAGATGACTCTAGATATGTTGGAATTTTTTTATCTTGAATGTGTTTTGCAAGTAGTGCAACTGCTTGGTGTTGAATGAGTGGATCACCACCTGTGAAATTTACTTTGTATGTTTGGTTTTTGAGATTAGAATCAATTAGTTGGTTTGCCTCTTCAATAGAATATTCTGTTCCAGAATCAAGAGGAAGTGATTCTTTAGTATCACAGTAAAAACAAGTAAAAGGGCAACCTGCCAGTCTTACAAAAAGTGTCTTTGTTCCATAAAGAATTCCTTCTCCTTCTACTGATGTAAATATCTCAAATAGTCTGACTTTCAAGTAATAATGGTAATTTTTTTCATTATTTATTCAGTGAGTTTCTAATGCATCACTGGTTCTTTTGTGTAGAATAATCCAGAGATAAAGAATACTATGCCTAGGATTCCAATTGTACTTCCAATTAGTTCTACTTGATTTTGAAGATCTCCTTCCATAGGAGCCCATAACCATGCCATCAATGCACCAACTACAATCATTGGAATTCCCACTCCAACTGTAATTGCTTTAGATGCCATGCTCAATTCTGTTTGGAAAATGTATAATAAGTTTATGATAATTTTTTAGGAATTTGAAAATTATTGTTTGAGATTGACTATGAGTTGTTTTGCAGTGATGATGTTGTTTTGGGAGTCATAGCTGATCACATAGAGTAATGCGTATGAGCCATTAGGGAATGGTGTAACGTTATGGATGGTTATTCCATTACCAGTTGTAAATTCTACAACATTTGGAGTACAGCTAACACAGCCAACTTTGTAGTTTTTAGCTGAATTGTCATTGTTCCAGGTAATCTTTACAGTTGCTGAATCACCATCATAGTTTGAGACAGAGGTTCTAACATTATCTAATGGTTCGGCAAATACTTCGTTTGTAGAAATGACACCGACTGCCAAAACCAATAATGATAATAATGCTAAACTCTTCAATTCTCTTCCTCCAAATCATTTCGTAATTTGACCATATTTAGAAGATCTTTTTTGTAGATTTCAACTACGCCTAGTCTTTCTAATCTTTTGACTGCTCTCCACATGGTGGTTCTTGGCTGAAGGAATTTCTTTCTTAAATCACTTTCAAAGACTTCGCCATCATTCTCAGAGATGAATCTAACAATCTCTTTATCATCTTCTCTCATATCTGGTCGGAGATTGAAAATTGTATCAGGATTTAGTGAATCAATCGTAGGGTTTGGAGTAGTTTTGATAACTTCAGTTTCCAATTGAGGTCTTGATTGTCTCTTTTTTGCTACAATTACAGAAGCAATTGCGGCAGCTGCAATTGGACCGACTATCAGACCAACAGTAACAAAATCAAATGAGAATCCAGAGGTAGTTGTAGGAGTTTCAACTGGAGTGCTAAAGATGTAATCAATTTTTGCAGAACCGTGAGGGATTTCTAGTTTAATTTGAGAATCCAATTGTTCCATGTTTTCAGGTAAGATATCCATTCCCACAATAACAGAATTTTCTGGCATTAGTAGTGAGTAGTTAGTAGGAGAATCAAATGAAAACGTCCAGACTCTGCCTTCTTTAGAAATTAGATCATGAATATCATAGTTAACTGTAATAGAAGAATAATCACTTGTTTGAATCATTGCCTTGTCTTCAATGATTTTGCCAGATAGAGTAATACCATCTTCTCCAATTGCAACAAAGTTGTCAATGGATGTACCAAAGAGGCTTAATTCAAAATTTGAAGAATCCACATCAATTTGAGATGAGATGTGTGTAGAACCATCAGAATTGATGATTAGATCAAGAGTTCGAGTAGTGGCAAATGAGGTCTGCAAAGGTATCGTTAGTGCTACAACTAGCAATCCTGCGACGATAAGAGGTGCATTAACCATTGTATCGATGATACTATCAGTCCTTACAAAAAGCATTCCATCTTCTCGAGACTCTGTCCTATGAATTGGTACGATTTGAGGATTCATTGGCTAATACCTTAGGTTCATGCTCTCCACGAGTCCCTGAAATCTCTTGAATTCCTGGAAGAATTGAAGTCCTTTTTCAGTGATTTGAAAGACTCTATTTCTGTCATTTTTGACAGACTCGACTAAGCCTGCTTCTACCAGTTTCTCACATTTGTCTAGTACTGCATAGTGAGATAGGTTGGCTTTGCGAGATATTGCAGATACAATGATTCCTTCACGACCGCCATCAGCAGTAACGTTTAGGATATCACCCATGATGCCCATTTCGGACCTGTATTGTTGTTTTGACATGGTATAGTATACAATCAATTAGTTATTGAGGAACATTTTGAAACACCATAGCGGAACGCATAGCGGAACGCCATTTTGACTTGAAAAATTGGTGGATTTTTGGCAATATCGTTGCGGGGGAGAAAATTCCTAGAAAATTTGTGCGTAAATTTTTGTTTGAAAAATACCAGTTTTGATGTAAAAAACAAACTTTTAGAAAATTTGAAGAAAAACGTCTTGATTTTGAATATTTTACAGAAATTTCGTATATAAAGAACAGAACAATTCCTATCCGTTCCTAATCTATCATTTTGAGGTATACCATTCATGGTAAAACCCCAAAATAGAACTATTGGTGTTATTGCTGTTCTTTTGATGCTTGCTGCATCTCCAATCACTGTAACCTACTCGTTTGCAGATGATATTGGAGTGTATGAGCCAAAAGGAAGTTCCAAAGATGAGGGATTAGGAGTAATCGTAACCGAAAAAATGGTTGATGGAAAGCTCAAAGTCCAACGTTATGCTTTGCCATCAGATACAACAAAGGAAGACATGCAGAGAATGTTGTCTACTAAGGTATCAGGATGGGCCATAATGAATAACAAGGCTTACAATGCAGGAATTACTCTCTTTGATGGAAAGGCAATAAAGGTCGGGCAAGACATGTGGAAGATTTCAACTAGTGGAATCCTAAGTCTTGGAGAAAAAGAGTTTGACCTAGAATTAAGTGGAAAATCCAATGGTTCCCATGTAACTATGCATGGAACGGCCTCAGATGAGGATCTCAGTTACAAAGTTGTATTTTCTGGAAAGTTTTCAGAAAAAGAGAATGTTTTTGAAATTTTCTTTAATTCTGCAGTAAATCCTGAGATGGGTCAAAATGTCAAATTTCTTCAGATTGGAGCTACCAATTTTGAAAAATCAATTGATTCTAACCAAGAGTTCAAAAATTCAATTTCGGTGAGATAATTCACCACATTTTTCCTTTTTTTGAGTAAAAATCATTCACCTTGTCAGCTTTGGGATTCATAGTAACTTTTTATTCCCATTTTGAAAAGTAAATCATAAAATGTTTGATAAATTCAAGAAAGAAGAGGGCGGAGAAATGGTAGAAGAAAGACCTGAAGAAAATACTGTAGAAGAGACTACAGAATCCACAATTTCAGATACTCCAAGTCAGATTGGAATTGGGGAATTAATGGGAAAACGTGCCCAGCTTGAAGAGGCAATTGATTATGTCGGTTTAATGATAAAGAATCTCAAAGATAAACGAACTATGCTTGAGAAAGATATTGAAGAAGAATCAGTAGATATCAAGAATCTCAAAGAGAAATTACAAAAGGTCAATGAGTATATCGAAGAAGAAAATAGAGGAATTTCACAACTTGCCGAAAAGAGAAAGCAAGTAGAGTCAGAAGCTGATGAGGTAGGCTCTATAATCAATAATTTACGAGAGAAACTATCAGGTGTTGATAGAATTATTGATGATGAAGGTAGCAGAGTCAGAAAGATAAAAGAATCTCGCGAGTCAGCAGAATAAATCTAATTCAAATTAGATGAAACTACGGTTAAACTGAATAATTTGACAACATGTTTTGATTATCTAATTATTTTGATTTTGGTCCATTACCTTTTGATTCTAATTTAGACAGTCTATCTGCTTCTTTCTGAGCTTTTTCAGCTTCTCTTTGTTGCTGTTCAGCTTGTTGTTTTGCTAACCTTTCAGCTTCCTGAGCTGCTTTTTCAGCTTCTCTTTGTTGCTGTTCAGCTTGTTGTTTTGCTAACCTTTCAGCTTCCTGAGCTGCTTTTTCAGCTTCTCTTTGAGCTTTCTCCTCTTCTAGTTGAATTCGTTTAATTTCTTGGGAAGCCAAACGCTCTGCTTCTTTTGCTGTCTTATCTACTTCTTGTTTATCTAGTCTATCTGCTTCACGTTGTGCTTTTTCAGCCTCTAATTGGATTCTTTTTGCTTCCTGTACAGCTAGTCTATCTGTTTCTTTCTCTGCTCTTTCAGCTGCTTTCTTAGCTTGTTTCTCTTCTAACTGTTGTTTTTTAGCTTCAAGTTCTTGTTTCTTTAATTCTAGTTTAGCAAGTCTGTCTGCCTCACGTTGTGCTTTTTCTTCTTCAAGTTGCAGTCTCTTTGCTTCTAATTTTGCCAGTCTATCTGCTTCTTTCTGAGCTTTCTCAGCCTCACGTTGAGCCTTTTGTTCTTCTAATTGGATTCGTTTAGCTTCTTGTTTTGATAATCTCTCAGCCTCTTTTTCAGCATTTAATTGAGATGTGGAATTTTCAGTACACTGACCTAGATAGTCATCATCATGGTTCTCCAGGTGATTTCTTGCAGCTTTTGCTGGAAGTGATAGAGTGTTCTTTTCATTGTGACATATCTCCACTTTATCAGTTGAAACTGGAGTTGGTTGGGTGTATGTTACTGGAGTTGTGTTTGATGAACCATAAGAATTTGAACATTTTCCTAAATAATCATCATGATTTTTCAAATGAGCTTCTGCAGCTTGTTTTGGAATGAACAAGGTTGTCTTTCCATTGTGACATAGTGTAACTTTGTTATCATCTGAAATCTGGGTTGTGATTGTGGATGTAGTTGGTGTTGTTACTATTACAAATGGTGTTGCAGTAAGAATTTCAGATTTTATTCCTGAACCAATCTCATTTACTGCATTTACTTGTAGTTTGTAGGTGATTCCATTTACCAGTCCATCAAATGTAAATTCTAAATCTCTAGTTTCTGCAAATACATCATTAGCTAAATGAGTCTTAGGATCTGGCATTGCAGATATTTCATATTTTGTAATTAAGGAATTGCCATCAAAACGTGGTTCTTCCCAAGAAGCAGTTACATTTTGATTTCCTGCTATAACTTCAAAATCAATGGGAGTATAAGGTACAGTTGGTAGTGATTCAGGCAATAGTTTGGCACATGTAACTTCGGCAGTTAGTTTTAGTCGATCTAAACCAGTATTTACTGCCTCAATTAGTGCACCGGTTTCAGATGAACCTCTCTGTAAGAAAACAAAATCTTTTACATCATGGACATCAGCAGGATTGCCATTTGCTTTTTGCAAATATGTGTTAAATCCGATGGCAAATTCGCCTGCACGCTCATTACAACTAACGTCAAATTTCAAATGTGTATCAGGCAGATAGGTATGAAAATCAGTTACAGTTCTAAACTCAATGTCTGTTACTGCATCTAATCCAGATTCTTCTTCAGCATATGCAAATGAATTTGAAGATAATCCAATTACAAATACTGTAAATGCAAATATGAAAATTATTTTTTTATTAATTGAAATAGAGTTTTGTGTTCTCATGCCTCTCTCGAGATCGAGATTGTAAAATTGAATATAAGAAAAAGGATGTGATCAATAGTAAGTATTATAACAGATCAAACAGGTTTTTTCAAAAATTAATTTCTAGTAAAATTTTGATGTTGATTCTGTAGATACTGTTGATTCAGATGGAACTGATGGGAACATTTGTCCTGCAGAACTCTCTGCTACTGCAGCAGCTTCTTTGAGTATTGCATCAGATTCAGCATTTGTGGATTCATCCATTCCAAATGCTGCGTCACCCGAGAAACTCTCAGTCATAAATCCACCTAGCATTTCAGCCATCTGGCCAATTTCAGCTTCTGCTCCAGGCATTACTTTACCTAGTGATGATTTGAGATTCTTCATTAATCCCATTGTTGGCATGATAGCCACTACAGTATCTCCAAGATCACTAAATGTTGTTAATCGTAATTCTATTTGTTCAAGAGCAATTCTTGCACTGCTCATAATTTTGATAACTTTTCTAATTTCTGCAAGTTCATTTCCTAGAACTTTGCTTGTTTGAGTGTCATGTTTCTGAGTTGCCTCTACAATTCTTGCAAATAGTTGTCCATCACGTTCTTGCAATCCAGATAACATTTTATCTAATTTTTGAATCTGTAATCGTAATCTTTTGACTCCTTCCTGAACTCGTGGTTTTAGAGCACCTTTTGGCTTTACAGTATCACTAAGTTTTTCACCAATACTAGTAGTAGGTGGTTTTGTCCACTTGTTACTCAAATTAGCCATGATTTGGGTTTAAGAAAATGTACTTAATTTCAGGTGTAAAGAATGATTCACAGTATGTGTAACTTCACTAACAAGACCAGAATTCAATCCAAAAATCTATTTACCATTTTCTTAGGCATAACTCATGAGCGAGTCATTTGGTTTTGATTTACCTGATAATTCCAAAGAGCTCACAGATAAGGAATATGTCAATTTAGTAAACCGAATTAGAGGTAATTTTCTCAGCTATGTTTCAGTGTTAGATTCAACACTTACTGTAATAATTTCAGATTTATTTTTGCGAGACAAAAGTGATTTTCCATTATGGGCAAAAACAGTATTTGATGAGGATAGAACTGCATCTTTTGGAACAAAGATAGTCTGGATATCAAGAATAATGAAAAACCATCAAGACTTTCAAAAAGCAATTGACGAGAAAACAAGAATAAAGATTCAGCAAAAACTAAATGAGATTAGAGAAATTAGAAATGATTTTGCACATAATTTTGCACACAATAAAAAGATAGAAGATGAAAATGTCAAAAATAGAATCATCAAATTATATGATTTTGAAGAAGGGATGACGACACCAAAAATATTCAAAATGGAGGAAATTATGGATTTGATAAATGACCCATGGATTTTAGAACAGCTTGAAAAATTAAAAGTGCTAACAAAAAAAATTAGAGATAATTAGAAATTTATTTTTATAATGGAATTCTCAAATTATCTTTATGAATAAGAAAATTATTATCGTTTCCGTTATAGTTATTATAGGAATTTTTGCTGTAATGTCTGTAGATTCATCTGAGAAAAATGATAATGTCATTTTTCATATTACATTGGCAGAACCACAATTGTATGAAAATGGAGTTTTTACTGAAACTTTTGAGATTAAAAGTGGTGAATATTATTTTAGATTTGTTCCAAATGGAAGTAGTCCTGAGATTTTATCAATTTCATTAAATGGAAAAAATTTTGAATTTTCAGAAGATTTCAAATTAGAAAGCACTTCACATGAAACGGGAATTTCACAATATTATACATGGGAATATCTTGGCCAAAAAGAGTTTATGGTTTCAGAGAACCAACAAGTATCAATTAGCATTAACCCAAATGGAAATGTATTGGGTTCAGTATCTGTAGATATTTTACAAAATTAAAAGAGGCGTAATCCCCTTCATTGCAGAACTTTGAGAGATTCCCTCTCATTATCAAACGACCTAAGCGCTTGATTGCCTTTATCGTTCTGCGGGGTTACGCGATTTTAGTCGATAGGAATTATATCCTTCGGCATTATTTATTATAGGAACTTCAAGTATTTAACAGTTAATATAATAAATTACAAATAATTTTTTAATCATTGAAATATTTTATACCTATTTCTTAAAAATCGATCTATAAATTACGAATTTCCATGTAAAAGCTATTGAGTTTATCAGGTAAAGTTGCCCTAGTCACTGGTGGAAGTAGAGGAATTGGATTTGCTACTGCAAAAGTTTTGTCAGAAAATGGAGCCAGTGTAGTAATCACAGGAAAAGATCAAGATCTATTAGAAAAATCAGCTTCTAAAATTTCTAATTCATTTGCAATAGTAGCTGATGTTAGAAAAACAGTCGATGTAAAAAATGCGGTAAAAAAAACTATTGAAAAATTTGGAAGATTAGATATTCTTGTAAACAATGCAGGAGTTTTTCCAAGAATCAAAAAATTACATGAAATTGAAGAAGAAGAATGGAATGAAGTTTTAGATGTAAACCTTACAGGGCAATTCAGAGTTACAAAAGAGGTAATTCCTTATTTGCAAAAAACATCTGGTTCAATAATTAACATTTCATCAGATGCCGGACTAAAAGCTTACCAGGGATTTAATGCTGATGCATACTCTGCAACAAAGGCAGCATTAATTGTACTGACAAAATGTTGGGCACTTGAATATTCCAAAGATAAGATCAGAGTCAATTGTATTTGTCCTGGAGTAGTAGATACTGATATGACAAAACCATTTGTAAAAACTCAAAAAGATAGAGACTTTATGGATGCTGAACATCCATTAGGCAGAATGGGAAAACCTGAAGAAGTAGCAAAAGCTGTACTCTATTTTGCCTCAGACGATGCATCATGGACTACAGGAGCAATTTTAGCAGTAGATGGAGGAGAATCTACAAAATAAATTCACATGAATTTAATAGCACCCAAAAAGAGTGAATTACGATGAAAGATAGAAAAGCAAAAGCAAAATTGATTATATTATTAGGAATTATTTGGATAATTGTATCGTTACCACTTCCTTGGATTATAAATAATCCACTAGTTTCAGAATCCCAATTTTTCACAATTCTTGGAATTATTGGTATTATTTCTATTCCATTTGTTGCACTTGGAGTAGTATGGACATTAAAACCAGAACTAACAACTTAGGAATATAATTTGAAAGACATACCAATTTCAGGCAAGCTTCCTGAGTTAGACATTGCTATCAAAGCAGCACAAGAAGCTGGAAACGTAATTTTAGAGATCTATAAAGGAGAATTTGAAGAATTTACCAAAAAAGATGATTCTCCAATTACGGAAGCTGATCTAAAAAGTAATGAAATAATCAAAAAAATTTTGTCTCAAACAGAGTACAAAATTTTATCTGAAGAAGACAATGATGATCAAAGTAGGTTATCAGAGGAGACAATCTGGATAGTTGATCCATTAGATGGTACTTCTGATTTTATTGATAAGACAGGTGAGTTTACCGTTATGATAGCACTTGTAAAAAGCAAAAAGCCAATTCTTGGTGTGATAGGTTGGCCAACTGAAAAAACATTATTTGTTGCACAAGAAGGAGAGGGTGCATTTAGATATTCAAATGGAGAATGGAAAAAAATCACAGTAACAACAACTAATGAACTTTCAAAATGCAGAACAGTTGGATCAAGACATCACCTATCAGACAAGGAAAAGGAGTTTATCAAAAAATTGGGAATTGAAGATTTTACAAGTATAGGGAGTTCATTAAAAGTTGGAAAAATTGCATCAGGTGAAGCTGAAGCATACATTACAACTACAGACAAAATGAAAGAATGGGATTCGGCAGCATCACATTGTGTAATTTCTGAGGCTGGAGGAAAAATAACCGATATGTTAGGAAACGAGATTTCATATAACAACAAAGAAGTTCATCACAGAAATGGAATTCTAGTAACAAATGGGATTATTCATCAAACAATAGTTGATGAATTTAAAAAATTAGAGTAGGTTTCTTGATTTAAGAAATTCCTTAACTTTGTTTGCACTATCATCAAGTGATTCGTTTTCTGTATCAACTATGAGATCTGCTTTTTCAGGAGCTTCATAAGGATCGTCAATTCCTGTAAATCCTTTGATTTCTCCTTTTCTTGCTTTGGCATACATGCCTTTGACATCTCTTTTCTCACATTCTTCTAGTGAACATTTGACATAGCATTCTGCAAACTGATCACCTGCATCAACAATAGTTCTAGCATTTTCTCTATTCTCAAGATATGGTGAAACTAGAGATACTGCACTTGGAACACCATGTTTTAACAATAGTTTTGCCAAGTGTGCAACTTTTTTGTTATGTTCATCACGTCCTGCTTTTGAGAAATCTTTTGGAGAAAACCATTCTCTTAGTTCATCTCCATCAAGCATTGCCAAATTTGGAATATCTTTTTGTAAGTCTTTTACGATGGTAGTCTTTCCTGAACATGGAAGACCAGTCATCCAAAGAACAAAAGGTTTCATGTAAAAAATTTCTAAATTGCCCATAAAGAGCTTACGTTAATTTTGAACCCAAGATTGGTTTTCTAAATATTCAATCTCTTTAATCATATCTTCCATTTTTTTTGAAATTGTCATAACCGATCTAAATTGCTCATACATGTCAATCTCTTCTTCTTTTGACAAAACTTCAGCTTCTGCTTTATCAAAGAAATCTTCTTCTTTGTTCATATGATCCATAAGATACACAGAATATGTCTTGAGATATCGGGCAACAGGTTCTCTTGCATCTTCACCTTCTTTCCATCTTTTAAGATGTTTTTTAATTTGTAATGCAATTCTCCGAGAAAACTCATGCTCAATTAACAAGCCTCTAATCTCTTGTTTTAGGTGATCATATGTTGCAACACATGGAAAATAGGAATCTTCTTCTCTAGAATAGTGAATAGAATCTAAAAATTCTTCAATAATTAATGTAATTTTATCAATATCAGAAAAAGGAATATCTTTACCTGCATAAAGTTCTGTGTAGCATTTTATGATAACTTTTTCTAATCTTCGTATTTGTTTATGATCTTCACGTAATGTCTTAGTACCACTCAAGTAAGGAAATTACATCTTGGTTGATTTAATGTGTATCTAAAATTACAATTGTGCCTAAAATAATCAACCAAATCTAGTTTAATTTTTATCCAAAGATTTTGAGATACAATCAGAAATGAATCCAATAGTATTATCTATTTTAAATTTGATAACAGGTCAGATTAGTGAAACACCATTAGCTAATTTTGATTCTAGTTTAATTTTTGAAAAATTTACAGAGGTACAAAATTCAATTGGAACATTATCATCTCAGGATGGTTTTATTGCACCTGCTCATGTAATTTTACTTGCTGCAGGAGTAGTCATCTTTCTGGGAGTTGCAGGCGAGGCGTTTTTCAAAAGAACTGGAATTCCTGATGTTGCCTTTTTGATGATTCTAGGAGTAATTTTAGGTCCAGTACTTGGATTGATTCAACCAGAGGCCGTAATTCAAGTGGTGCCGTATTTTGCAGCACTTGCATTGATAATTATCATGTTTGATGGAGGATTGAATTTAGATATCAAACATGTGATAAAGACTGCACATTTTTCATCAACACTAGCTATTCTTGGTTTTATTTTATCAGTTGCAGTGATTGCAGCGGGTGCACATTATGCATTAGGATGGCTTTGGTTAGAGAGTATATTGTTAGGTTCGATTGTTGGAGGAAGTAGTTCTGCAATAGTATTTGGATTGGTAAGAAATGTCAAAATTTCAGAAGAAACAAAATCAATGCTAAGTTTTGAATCAGCATTAACCGATATTTTGGCTACAATAGTAGCATTCATTCTATTTGAAGCAGTACTTGCAGGAACATTTGATTTACAAATATTACAAGAAACTATTGGAAGGGCAGTTGTTGTAGGTTTAGTTTTAGGATTTGGTGTAGGAGTTCCTTGGATGTATGTATCAACAAAGCTTGGAAATGCTCAACATGCATACATGCTCACATTAGGAATTTTGTTTGTACTATTCTTCTTGGCAAATTCATTTGGAGAATCAGGTGCTTTGACTGCATTAGTGTTTGGTTTGATGTTGGGAAACAAAAATCATCTAGCACGAATTCTTAGATTCAAACTACCAAAGATTGAGATGGATGATCCAACTCACAATCAACTTACATTTTTGGTTAGAGCATTTTTCTTTGTGTTTGTTGGATTAATGGCAAGTTTTGGACAAATAGAATACATGATATTTGGAATTTTGATAACAATTGCAGTTTTCTTTGGAAGAGGAATTATTGCAAAAGTAACATTAACAAAAAGATTCTCTAAATTAGATAAAGCTGTTACAAACGCTATGATTCCTAGAGGGTTAGCTGCTGCAGTGCTTGCAACATACCCAATAACTATGGGTCTACCAAATGCTGAAGCTTATCCGCAAATGATTTTCTTCATTATTTTATCATCAGTAATTATTACAACAATTGGAATGGGAAGATCAAAAAATATTCCGCCTCCAGAATCAACCGAGGGTGGATTTGTGAAACCACCCGAAGATTCTGATGATGCATCTAAAGATGAATCAGAAAATATTGAAGGTATTGTTGATGAGTCAAAAGAAGGTGGATTTGTGAAAAAAGTAAATTCTCAAGAGTGAAAATTATAGATCAAGGGATTCTTTGAGACCTTTGTACCTATTTCGGATAGTAACCTCAGTCACATTTGCAGCCTCAGCAATATCTCTTTGAGTTTTATCCTCACCATTTTTGACACATGATAGGTATAATGCTGCAGCTGCTAACCCCATTGGATCTTTTCCTGCTGAAACCTCATTTTCTTGTGCTTTTTTGAGCACTTTGACTGCATATCTTTTTGTTTTCTCTGCAATTCCAATTCTGCTTGCAATTCTTGCAACACATTGAATTGAATCAGTCACTGGCATCTTCAAGTCAAGTTCTTTGACTAGTAATCTGTAACATCTTGCAATATCTTTTCTTTTGATGTTTGCTGCTTGTTCAACGTCTTTTAGATTTCTTGGAGTTTCAGTGTCACGACATGCAGCATAAAGTGCTGATGCCATCAAAGCTGAAATGGAACGTCCTCTAACAAGTCCCTTGTCTAATGCTTTTCTGTAAATGTAAGCTGCCTTTTCAATTACTGCATCTGAAATTGCTAGTTTGTCTTTGAGTCTGTTTAACTCACTAAATGCTTGTCTAAAGTTTCTGTCAACTGGTTCATGAACCTGGCTTCTACTATCCCATGTTCTTAATCTCTCAATAGTACTTTTCATTGAAGCTGTAAGTGGTCTTCCAGATGCATCCTTGTTTACTGGATTAATTATTGTTGCAAGACCCATATCATGCATAGTCAACGAAGTAGGGGCTCCAGCTCTAGCTCTGTCACCATGTTCATCTTGTGTAAAGGAACGCCATTCAGGACCTGCTTCTTGTAATTTTTCAGTGATAACAAAGCCACATTTGGAGCAAAACATCTCACCGGACTCATTATCAGTAACTAATTTTCCCTGTGCACATCTTGGACAGAGCTCTTTTGTTTTACTTACCATAATTGATTCTGGAGTCCTAGAATTGATGGTATTTATGAATCAACAAGTCATTTTAAGTAATTTTTGAGCCTGTGATTACCCAGAATAGTCATAATGCAGTTGTAATAATAAAAAATATGAATCAGTTTTGGATTGTACCCTTTCTAGTTGGATTATTCTTTCTAATACCAAGTATTCATGCTGAAACTCTAGTTCAGAACCTAGAAGGAGGAATGAACATTGAGATTACTCATCCTGATGAGATTGTAGTTGGTAGAGAAGGAATTATCTCAATTTTGGTAAAAAATAATGGATGGGAAGAAAAACAAGATATATCATTTGAGTTTTCATTATCAGAAATTCCAGGATTAATTGTAGAACCAAACAAGGTGATAATTGAGAAACTAGCTACAGGCGGTTCGTACGGAGAAAATGTTAATCTTAACATAACAAAAGATGCCAGTCCAGGAATTCATTTTCTTAACATAAAATATTCTCAAGTTCTAGTTTCAAATAACGAAACACCACAAAAACCGTTTTATCATGATATTGCGATTCCAATTATAATAAAAGAAGACCCAAATGTAACTATTCACACAAAGACACCTGAATCAATTTTTACAAATGCAGAATTTCCAATTGAAGTTGAAGTGATATCTGAAGATATTGATATTACAGATGTTAAAATCAAAATTATTCCACCTAAAGATATTGAATTTAGAGGTGAAACAATGCATTCATTTTCTAAAATAGAAAAAAATACTCTTGTAGGAATTACATCACGAATTATTACTCCTACTAATGAAGTAAATACAGAATACAAGTTACCATTTGAAATTATTGTACAATACACTGATGATGTTGGAGATCAAAAAGAAGATTCACAAACTGTTTCAGTAGTATTACGACCTAGAACTTTTATGGAATTGACAACTGATGGTGGAATCTGGATTGGAGATTTCTTTATTGCACCATATGTTAGCCTTGGAACAATTATAGGAATTCCAGCTGGTACAATCATATCACTACTAGTTAGAAGAAAAACATCTCCAAAAAAACGTAGTAGAAAGAAAAAAGTCTAAGATTCTAGTTTTTCCTTAATACTTTGAATGTATTTTTGACTATATTTTGTGAATAGTTGAATTTTTGGTTGAGATAATGCCATAGCTCCAGGTCTACTATTAACATGATCTTCTGCAGCTTGTTGTTGCTCTAAGAGTTTTTCAAGATTCTCTTTTGATTGTGATTCTAGTTCTGAGACTAGAGTTGTAAGTTCATTTTCTAAAATATTTTGTGTATCAGGAATTGCAGGTGGTTCTGCACCAATAATTTCTTTTGTGGTAATTTTTCCAAATACTTTTTCATCTAAATAATGCAACAGCCAAAAATGGAGAATAGTGTTATAAATTCAATTTGGAAGAATTTCAAAGTGCGTTGCAGTGCAATCAAATCTTTTATCTTTGAATAATTTCTGGCTTCAATGATGACTTATTGTATTGGGAAATGCAAAGAGTACAAGGCTCTAAAACCCTCACAAATTGGAAGATACGCATCTGGACAAAAGAGATGTAATTATTGTGAAGTGTTTGTAGACTATGATGGGTTGACTTGTCCATGTTGTAACAGACAACTAAGATGCTTGCCTAGAAGTAGAAAAGGGAAAGAAAAGTATCTTTCTCAAATGGTAATAAAAAAGAAAATTCTAAACTAAAATTGATTCGCATAGAAATCAAAGATCACTTATAAGAAATTGATATAATCAAAAATATGGCAATACCACCTGATATAGAAGATTTTGTTGAAAAACATATCAAGTTAATGATATCTCAAACAGAATCATATCTGCCTTTTATCAAAGTTGCATTCCCATATTCAAAGAATGTAGCTGATGGCGTATACAATTTAATCATAGGTAGTGCTTTGTCTGTATTTGTAAATCAGTATGCAATGAGAATGAAAAATCCAACGGTGGAAGATTTTTCAGAGTTTGGAAAGATTGCACTAAAGTACAGAGATCAAGTTGATCAATTCTTCAAATAATTAGGCTAGTTCACCTAGAAAATGTACAATATCATTTGTAACAATTACAGTTCTATCTTTTGGAACACGGTATAGTTTTTTTGAATCATTAGTTTGTACAATTAATTTTGAAAATGGATCTTTAAGTGATTTGTATAATATTCCTTTATCACCAACAGATTGTGACCAATGAGTACCTTGAACAAACGAAATTGTTCGAAATTTCACAACTTGATATGAATAAACCATTTCTAATCAATTAGATATTAGCGCACTCATTAAGGATTTTCCTCCTATTAGGGCTCCAATAGATAGTCCAACATTGGCAATAATGTTAGCTACAAGTGTTCCGTATTGATTATTTTCCAATAGATTACTAGAATCAAGTGCAAATGAAGACATTGTTGTTAAAGAGCCACAAAATCCTACTGCTGCAAAAAGAGAATATCTTCCATCTAGATTCCATTGTTGTGATAGAACAACAAACACGCCAAGAATAAATGCTCCAATTATGTTTACTATCAAAACGTTTAGTGGTAATGTGTTGAAAAGCAAAGGAGATTCTGTAATTTTGTATCTTAGAAATGCTCCAAGAACAGAGCCAGCTGCAAGAAAAATAAACTCTAATCCCTTCATATTTTGTTCATAGTTACAGACGTTATTAGTGCTATTTGAGGCATTTTGGGTTCAAAAATACCTAATTTAGTTTTGAGGTGAAATCAGGTCAATGGTTTTTATAGGTTTGATATTTTTTCCAGACTAAATGACTCTAAAATTAAGATGCGACGACTATGGTTTTGAATGTCAATATGAAATTGACGAGGAGAAATCCATTGGTACAATTGAGAAATTAAGAAATCATTTTGAAGAAGAACACGGAATTGATTATACTGTTGAAGCAGTTACACAAATGATTCAAAATCGTGGCCACTCTTTAGAATCAATTAAAAAATAATTTTAAAAAATAATTTTTCATTTTTAACATTTAATACAATGTATGTTGTATTGATTTTAATTAGTAGATTTTCCCAAAAAGATCAGGAATTTTTTGTTTGTAAAGTATAGTTTTGATTACAAAATTTCCTATAACAATTTATTTTTATTTTATGCTCACTAAAAGTAGTTAATAGTGGTAGAAAATTATTCAAACGATTATGATGTCAAGTGTGAACTAGACGCTTGCAAAACCTACCCTGCAATAACAGATTCTGAACGAGGAGAAATTGTTTGTGGGGGTTGCGGTCTTATTCTAGTGCAAAACTTAGCTGACGCATCATACGAAAACAATGGTTACACTCAGGAAGACTTTATGAAGCAATCAAGAACAGGTCCTGCAACATCATTAACGATGTTTGACAAGGGACTATCAACTGTTATTGGAAATAATAAAGACTCTTCAGGAAATGCATTATCAAGCAAAACAAAATATGAATTCAATAGACTCAGAACATGGGATCAAAGAAGCAAATCAAGAAAAACTGCTACTTTGAGCAAAGCATTTACTTTACTTCACTCAATGAAGACAAAATTAAGTGTACCAGATAACGTTGTAGAAAATGCTGCATATATTTACAGAAAGGCAGTTAGTGCAAAACTAACACGGGGAAGAACAATGGCATCATTGATTTCAGCCTCATTATATGCAGCATGTAGAGAAAACAACATTCCAAGAACATTAGACGATATTGCAGGAGCTGGTAATGTAGAGAGAAGAATACTTTCCCGAGATTTGAGAACCATAATCAAAAGGCTTGAATTGAATCTTAATCAATATGATACTGCCTCGTTTATCTCAAAAATTTCAAACAACATGAATTTGAAAGAAAAAACAAAACGTGGAGCATTTGAGATACTAAAGCGCTGTGAAGAAGAGAAAATTACTGCTGGAAAACACCCTGTAGCACAAGCTGCTGCTTCATTATACATTTCATGTATAATTAATGGAGAAAAGGTCAGTCAAAAGAAATTCTCAATAGAAGCAGGAGTAAGTGATGTAACAATTAGAAACAGAACTGTTTTGATTAAGAAAATACTAAAGCTTGATGAGTAGAAAGTCTAAAAATCCTACATGTAAATTGTAGGAGAAATTATTTTTTCATAAAATACATCTTTTAATCTATTTACCAAGTCCATAATTACACGTAATTGTTCCATTGTAATTTGCTCCAAGTCCTTTATCCTATCATGTAATTGAGATACCTCAAATTGTAATCCTGATTTTTCATTTTTTAGAGTAGATATTTGACCTTGAAGATTTTTGTTTTGTTGTTTTAGTTTTTCATTTTCTTCAGTCAATCTTTGAATTTTTTCTGATTCAGTTTCTCCTGGAAATGGATCTGGAACAGGTTCAGGATCTGGAAGTGGCATTGGTTTAGGTTCTGGGGAAGGTTCTGGAAGTCTTGGGGGTTCAGGATCTTGATCAGTCTCAGATGCAAATGAAGATTGTATGCTAAACAAAAAAATAATTGCAATCAAACTAAATAGAAAATTTATTTTCATTTTATACCAAAAGATTTAGGACAATTTTGTATATGAATATGATTACTGATTGTTAAGAATGAAAAAGAAGATTATTTGTAGAAATCAGGTTCTTGATCTCTTTTTTGTTTTGGAAGATCATCCATGACAGCTTGAACCACTTCATTGTGATTATATGTCAAGTGTCTGAGAAACTTTGCAGACTCGTCTGCTCTAGTTTTCTCATCGGCAAATAACATCTCAGGGCTGCTAAGCTCTGCCATCATTGTATTGCATTCTTGGCATGGGTCAAAGTCAAGATACAGTTTCATATTTTGTCTCATTGTCCTTAGTATTTAGACTATTTTATGGATTGGGTAGGAGGTACCTCTTTTTTTCGAGGCTTTACCTTATCAATTGCATCAATTAGTTCTTGTTGAGATATCTTGATATCTTTGAAGTTTTGTGCTTTACCGCCAACATATTTTTTGAGAGCTGCAATTGCTGCTCTGTTTGCAACTGCCGCAATTTCTGCTCCACTGAATCCATTAGTTAATTCCACAAGTTTTGCAATGTTTACATCACTTGCAAGTGGCTTCTTTTTTGTGTGAATCACAAAGATGTTTTGTCTTCCTTTTGCATCAGGATTTGGAACTTCAATGATCCTATCAAATCTTCCAGGTCTAAGTAATGCGTCATCTACAATGTCTAGTCGGTTTGTTGCACCAACTATCAACACGTTATGTAGTTCTTCTAATCCATCAATCTCAGTAAGAATTTGAGATACCACACTTTCTGTGACATGTGATTCTGAACCACCACTGCCTCTTCTGGGCACAAGTGCATCTACTTCATCTAAAAAGATGATACATGGTGCTGCTTGTCGTGCTTTTCTGAATATTTCTCTGACTCCTTTTTCAGATTCACCAACCCATTTTGATAGTAATTCAGGTCCCTTTATGCTGATAAAGTTGGATTCCGTCATTTTTGCAAGTGCTTTTGCAATCAACGTTTTACCAGTACCAGGGGGACCATGAAGTAAGATTCCTTTGGGCGCTTCAACATCAACATAGTCAAAGGCCTCTTTGTGTTTAATGGGCCATTCAACTGCTTCACGTAATTCTTCTTTTAGTTCATCAAGACCACCAACGTCATCCCAACTTACATTAGGAATCTGTACTTGGACTTCACGCAATGCGCTTGGTCTGACCTCTTTTAGTGCATCTCTAAAGTCTTCACTTGTGATCTCTATCTTTTGAAGTATTTCTGTTGATATTTTATCTTCATCAAGATCTATTTCAGGAAGAATTCTGCGAAGTGATCTCATTGCAGCTTCTTTTGATAATACTTCCAAATCAGCTCCTACAAATCCATGTGTTATCTTTGAGATTTGTTTTAGATCTACTTTTTCATCTATTGGCATTCCACGTGTGTGAATTGAAAGAATTTCAAATCTTCCTTCATCATCTGGAATTCCAATTTCAATCTCTCTATCAAATCTACCAGGTCGTCTAAGAGCAGGATCAATAGAGTCTGGTCTATTAGTAGCTGCAATCACTACAACTTTTCCTCTAGATTCCATTCCATCCATCAAAGTCAAAAGTTGAGAAACAATTCTCTTTTCAACTTCTCCTGAAACTTCGTCTCTTTTTGGAGCAATGGAATCTATTTCATCAATAAAGACTATACTAGGAGAGTTCTCTTCTGCTTGTTTGAAAATTTCTCGAATCTTCTCTTCACTTTCTCCATAGTATTTGCCCATGATTTCAGGACCACTAAGTGAGATAAAGTGAGCATTAGTTTCACCAGCTACTGCCTTTGCAAGAAGTGTTTTTCCTGTGCCAGGAGGACCATACAGTAAGACTCCTTTTGGAGCTTCTACGCCTATCTTATCAAACAATTCTGGGTGTCTCATGGGTAATTCAACCATCTCACGAATCTTTTGGACTTCATTTTTGAGACCGCCTAATTCGTCATAGGTTATTCTTGGAATAGAGGCATCTATTGCCTTAGTCATTGTACCGAGTTTGAAAATTGTGTTTTCAGTAACAATTACTGGTTTTGAAGGCTTTGTACTAGTTACAATGAATTGAACTCGTCCACCCATTTGGGTATTTAGAGATACTGCATCTCCAGTTGTAAATACATGATTAAGATAATTGTAAGCCATGTATTCTTGTAATCCTTCAGCAGATATTTTTTCAGTTGGGGACAAAACAATTTGTTCAGCATTAGAAGCTTCAACTGATTTTAAAGAAATTTTATCACCAATTCCAGCTCCAATATTTTGTCTTGTCATTCCATCAATTTTGATAACCCCTGTTCCATATTCTTCAGGATTACCTGGCCAAAGTTTTACATGTGTTTTTTTGTTATATGTTAATTCTAAGATTTGACCAGTATTCCATTTTTGATCCTCAATAATTTTTGGATCAATGATCGCTCTTCCTCGTCCAACATGTTGTTGTGGAATTTCATCAACTTTTAAAATAATTTCACTCATTTTTTCACCTCAAAAATTAAAGGGGGTTTATTCAACCTCCACCTTTTTCCCTGTTGGTTTTTCTTCAACTAATTTGAAGACTAGTTGTAAAATTCCATTTTTGTACGATGCCTTTGCAGAATTCTCATCAACTTTGTGTTTAAGTGGAACTTTGGAATGATATTTCTTGTCACCATGTTCTGCAGAAAGATCTACAATTTTGTTGTTGACAACAATTTTGACATCAGTCTTTTCAACTCCTGGCATCTCAGCTATGAGTTTTACGACTTTTTCTTTTTCATCAACAATTGTGTCAACTATTGGTTCGCGTGTATCAGAAGCTGGAAGTTGGCCTGGTTTGACGTTTCCATATTCTTTTACAACAGGTTTTCCATCAGGACCCACGGTCATTGTATAACCATAATAAAATGGGCCAAATTCAGAACCATTTCCCTTGAATTCCTCAAACATGTCTTCTGTGTTAAAAAAAGATCTAGACATTCTCTTGAAGATTCTATCAAATTCACTATCAAAGAACATTGTCATATTCACCTATATTATGTAATATCTATGACATTATATAAAGATTATTGATATTTCTTTGATTTCTTACATAATCCTATTATAACTGACATAATATAATAATCTTAATGAGACTAACAAGCATGTCTGTACCTGAGGTTGTTAGAGAGATAATTACCAGAAATCGTTCAATTTATGATTGTATGAAGATGGATTTGATAAATTACACAGCATTAGCAGTAAAGATTCAACCAGAAATTGAAAGAATTCTTGGAAATAGTGTTAATCTCAATACCATAGTTGTAGCAATCAAGAGATATGCAGATTCATTTGAAATTAAAGAAGAAGTAAAAGATGAACCAGTTTTGAAAAATGCAAGGTTGGCTTTGACTGACGGAATAATGGATATTAAATTTTCAATTAAAGATTCCAATCAGATGGATCCAATGGCAATTTTAGATAAATTCTCAAAGATTACAAATAACTATGAATTTTTTAGAATGTCCGATTCCTTTAGATTCCTCACAGAAGACATGGAAGATATTAGAGAAATTTTTGGTAATGTTTCAAATAGAGATGGTATATTTAGTACTGGTCTTGCAAAAATCAAAATCACCATACCAAATTCACAAAATCAATCAGACGTAGTTTCCTATGTTGCAGAGGTATTACATGCAAATGGTATTGAACTTGTAAATGCTTTTTTCAGTCAGGATAATATCATAATCATTCTAAATGAAAAAGATGCATCTAGGGCATATGAGATTTTACACTCAGACATAATGAGAGCCTAAAAGTAGGCACGTATGCATAATTTATGTAAATAAACTCATAGGGATATATTCAGTAATTTTCTTGGGTAAGCAAATGGCTCGAAATAAGAAAAAAATTGTCATTTTAGGAGGAGGTTTTGCTGGGGTTGGGTGTACTAGGAGATTAGAGGAATATTTCAAGAATGACTCAGAAATCGAGATTGTTTTAGTCAGTGAAGATAATTTTCTACTATTTACTCCAATGTTACCACAAGTAGCATCTGGAACTATTGAAACTAGACATATTGTAATGCCAATTAGAACAATTACAAAAAAAGCAACCTTCTATGAAGGTAGGGTCAAAAACATTGATCCATATGGAAAGATAGTAAATTTATGGGGGAGTGGAAACAAGAGAGGAATTTCACTTCATTATGATTTTCTAGTAGTTGCATTAGGAAGTGAAACCAACTTTTTTGGGATGAGTGACCTTGAAAAAAATGCATATCAAATGAAGACACTCAATGATGCAGTCATGGTTAGAAACAGAATGATAGACATGTTAGAGCAAGCAGAAAACGAAACAAATCCAATTTTAAAAAAAAGTCTTCTAAATTTTGTTGTTGTAGGTGGAGGTTTTGCTGGAGTTGAAACTGCTGGAGAGATCATGGATCTTTTGTTAGATGTTAGAAAATATTATCCAAATATCAAAAAAGAAGACATTCATGTTGTAGTATTAGAAGCATTACCAAATATTTTACCAGGTTTTTCTGAAAGTCTTGCAAAATTTGCACAAGAAAAACTAACAGAGCATGGAATTGAGATCAAACTGCAGACAGCTGTGACTAGTTTTGATGGAGATGAAGTGATGATAAAGAGATTAGATGTAGATAAAGATGTAGTAGATGATTCAATTGTAAGTTCAATTCAATCAAAAACTGTAATTTGGACTGCAGGAGTAACTCCAGTTAACACAATCAAAAGATCATTGTTCAAAACAGACAAAGGAAAAATCATTATTGATAAGAATTTGGAAGTAAATGATTTTCCAGGTGTATTTGCAATTGGAGATTGTGCATTATTTTTGGATCCTAGCACTCAAAGACCATTTCCACCAACTGCCCAAATTGCTGAAGCTCAGGCAAAAATTGCTGCAAAAAATCTTCATGCTTTGATTAGAAATGAAGAGAAAACAGAATTCACATACGAATCAAAAGGCCAAATGGCAATTATTGGTAAGAGAACGGGTATTGCATCATTTTTAGGAATGAATATTCATGGAATTTTTGCGTGGTTCCTTTGGAGAAATATTTACCTCTCAAAAATTCCAACATGGGATAAACGATTTAGAGTGTTTCTGGATTGGACAGCTGATGCAATTTTTGATAGAGATATCTCAAGACTCAAATTTATGAGACGTGAACCAGAAAAAGAATACAAGGTTCTTGATGAAGTCGATGATGTTTGGTAATTAGTTTAGTTTTCTAATTTTATAGATAATTATTGTAGGAGCTGCAAAATACATTCCAATATTCATTAGAATAATTCCTATTCCATAAGAGATCATTTCTTGTTCAGAATTGATTTCAGCATAATTTAGAATTGAAAGTGTAGATAACATTGGAGTAATTGATAATTTTACAATTTCTTTGAACAACGGAAATTCACGTTCTAAGTCAGCTATAGTTGGAGAAAATGAATAATACAATTGATTAAATCCGCTCATAAATGCAGTTCCAGATTGTGTTGCAAGAATAGTATTATCTCTTAACTCTCTTAACTTTTGAACTTGAGGAGCCATCTCAGAGCCAAATGTAGCAGTTGCAATCAAACATCCACCGTTTTCTTCGATAGAAGAATTGTTTGTATTATCTTTAGACAATATTTCAAATGCGTTTATAGTTTCTTCAAATTTTGGAAGTTGAGAGGCAAAATCATCTATCCCATTAGAATATGAAAGTGTATAAAATTTTTCTTTATCATAAATGATTATCTCTTTAAATTTTACATTTAGATTTTTGCCATCTTGTGAAAAATATCCTTCAGCATTTGTTTCATAAGCTTGGTATTCATTTATGGTAGTCTTTTTTTGTGAAAGAATTTTGAGGCTACCTGATTCAATTACTTCCCTAAGAACTTCGTTTTTTTCTTCAATAAGATCATCTAATGATCTTTGATTTGTATCCTGTACTGTTAAAGAGATAACAGGATTTGTAGCTCCAACTTTAGGCCCTACAGCATAAACATCTGGAGTTCCTTCTGTTTTTTCTTCAGGTTCTTGTAAAAGCCATCCTGCAGGTGCAGTAAACATTACTTCATGTTTAACACTCTCAAATTTTTGATTATCAACTGGATCCAGTGTATCTGATAACGTTCTTTCAGGTTCTGAAAGATTTAACAGATCTGGAATTTCAGATTGGCTTACAACTGTAACTTTAGTAATTCTAACTTGTTCAGGATCTAAAGGCTCATCTCTATTTCCAGTAGAAACTGATGCAATTTTATCAAGTGTTTCAAAACTTTCTTGAGTCACAATTCTTCCAAATACGGTATACTGTTCATCAAGAAAATTAGAATCTTGGTGCACGATAAAGAATTGCGAACCACCGCTGTCTGGATCTGCAGATCTTGCCATCGATACAATTCCACGATTATGTTTAATGTTATTAAATTCAGCATCTAGTCTTGTCTCAGGACCTCCTGTACCCCAAGTGGTTGGATCACCATCAATAGTATTTGGATCACCACCTTGAATCATAAATCCTGGAATTATTCTATGAAAAAGTGTTCCATCATAAAATCCGGTCTGTGCTAAGCTAATGAAATTTTGTACATGTATTGGTGCATCATTAGGGAAAAATCCTATAACGATTTTCCCAAGCTCAGTTTCAATAATTACAACTGGATCTGTTATTTCAATCATGTTAAATTCAATTTGAGCAGTTGCTTCATTTATAATTCCAATTGAAAGTAATGAGAATGTAATTACAAGTAATATTTTTTTCAATATTTTTTCCCATTCCGTCTTACTTAAAAGCCAATTGTATTAGTTTTTAACAAAGTCAGACAGATTATTCCTATGCAACCTGATGAAAAGATTCAGGCACATATTGTTTCAATATGGAGGGAATCAAAAAAATTTCTATCAATTGGTGGGAAAGAAGGAATGTTGGTTCTTACTGATAAACATCTAATGTTTATTCATAAAACTGAAGCCAAGATGAAGTGGTGGAAAGCAATTACTCAAAGACAGGTGATAAATTTTATCAGATCAAAAAATACCATGATACGCCATGATGGTTATAATGAAGAAGAGTTAATGAATGATGTAGAAGATAAAAGAAATACAGAATTATCATTTGATGATATTTCTGATATTAGTTTTGAAGAAAAGACTTGGGGAAGTGTTTTACAGTTAGAGTATGAAAAAGACGGGAAAAAAGAAAAATTTCAGTATTCTATTGCTCAAGATTGGGTAAAATATCCAGCTAAAGAGCCTACAAAATACATGAAAGTAGACTGGGCACCATTTGTGCAATATATTAAAGACAGACAGAAATTTACAAAGTAAAATTGGGAAAAGTTTTCGCTGTAGGTGTAGGTCCAGGTTCACCGAAACATGTAACAGAAATCGTCAAAGAGATAGTTCAAAATTGTGATATTGTGATTGGATACAAATACACTCTAAAAACAATTGAACACCTTCTAGAAGGAAAAGAAATTCATGAGATTACAATGAATAATCAAGAAGAGTCTTATCAAGAAGTTCTTCCAAGATTAGGAGATAAAACTCTAGTAATACCATTTACAGGGGATGTGAATTTTTCAGAATCAGAGGTTGTTGATAGATTAATTGAAATTTTTGGTAAAGTGGAAATTGTTCCAGGAATTAGTTCAATACAAGTTGCAGCAGCAAGGGCACAAGTACCACTTGACAAATCCAAAGTAATTACTATGCATGTAACAACTCCGATTGAAGATAAAAAATTAGAATTGCAAAAAGCATTGATTGATGGGTATAGTGTTGTTTTAGTTCCAAGACCTTGGCCAAAACAACCTGACAAGCATTTTATGCCATCAGAAATTGCAGTTTATCTTCGTCAAAACGGTTTTGATACTGGAAAAATTAAGGTTCATGTTTTTGAAGCCATAACTACTAATGATGAAACTAATTTTGAAGGAACAGTAAACGATTTGGAGGGTAAAGAATTTTCAGATTTGTCAGTAATGGTATTTCATCAAACAAGTTTAGATTCTTACATGAATTATAGATGGCAGTGGGAAAACTAATTTCCTAGATTTTGACCTTGTCTAAGAACTAAATTATCTGAGCTAGGAAACACATATGCCACAATTTTCATCCATGGATAATCAGGATCATATAATCTGTAAAATCCTGCATCATCAAATGTTATGTTAACAGAGCCTCCTGGTGCAATATTACCAGTTGAAATTCTCCCATCAGGATCAAATGGATTATGCCTATCTCCATAATTTTCTTTTCCGCTAAGAATACTATGAGACACAACATCATTATTTACTAAAGTAATTGTAGAACCAGGTTCTACTGAAATTCTATCCTTAGAAAAATACCCCAATCTTGTTGAATCCGAACCACTTGTATTGAGTCCAATATAACTATCAGATCCTCCTTGTGAAGAAGCACCTTTAAGAATACGGAGTGTAGTGTTTTTTGGTTCTTCTATTGTTGTGGTTACTGTGTTAATTTTTGATAGTGTAGATAATTTTGTAGTGTAGATAATTTTGTAGGTATCATCAGATGTTGTAATTCTACCAGTAAAACCATAAATTGTTGCATCTTTACTTTCTGCAACTAGTCTTCCAAAGAAACTAATTGTTGTATCCTCTCCACTTGAACTTTCTACATTTCCATTAATACGAATATAACGGCCTTCACGCAAAAATTTTCCTTCTAATTCCGAAATAATGAATTCTTCATCATCAAGTGTGATAAATCCATCTTCAATTACAAAATTAATGGTACTGCCACGTTGGTCCTGAGAAGATAAACCTAGATCGATTTCTGTAAATTTTATTTGTTCTTCAGTTACAGCAAAGCCAGATCCCTCTAAAAGAAATGCTTGATTTGTAGAAACTTCTGCAAATGATTCATTGAAAATATATCCTGAAAAAACTATGAGTAATACTACTAATGATATTGCTAGCTTCATAGTAGATTTGTCCTCTAATTTGGTTTATAATTTGCTACTAAATTATTTTAGACTCAATAGGCAAATCCTAAAGGGATTAGATATCAAGACCAGGCATCTGAAGACCTTGTTCTTGAGCCATCTCTATCATGTAAATTTCCAGATATCCACCTGATAATAACAATCCAACAACAATTCCTATCTCAATTACAGTGGGTTTGATGAAGGTTTTAAGATCGATTTTTTTGGTGATTGCTCTAATCAAAATAAAACTCCTAGAAATTCCTAAAGAATAAGCTGTTAACTCCATCAATCCAAATGGAGACAAAAATAGAATGGCCAATGGTGGTATTTGTTGTAAAATTGGTGCGGTTGTAGTTATTGCTGCAAATGCAAATCCTGTTGACCAGGCTGAAAAGAGTCCCCATACAACACCAAATCCTGGGATAAACATCGGAAGTGCTATTGTTGTATTATGAGTAAATATTCCAAATCCATCAATATCCAAAACTAGTTTTTCAAATTCTGACATGAAAACATCTGCTTCTTCTTGGCTTACTGTAGACATTGAACCAATTTGATATGTTCCTGCAAAGATTCCCATGAATATGAAAAACAATGAGATTCGAAGTTTATTCACAATACATTACAATTAGAACAATATTTGAGGGTTCGTAGGCGCAGATTTAATTAAACCACATCATATTTTTTGATATGAAAAAGGAATTATCCTTTGCATTAAACTATGCATTAAACAAAGGATTCCAGATTCATCCAGATGCTTTTAAAATCTTAGAAAATGTAGATGTGAAAAAACTAGAGAAAATAATAAAGGAAATTGTTAGGGAAAAAACAAAACAGAAATTATTTCAAATTAACCAAGATGATCTAGAGACATATCTTGGAATCAAAGATGACCCATCATTAGAAAGTGAAGTTAAAGTTTTGTTGGATCCCACAGATAAGATAACCACTGGTGAGGGAGTAAAGGGGTATAATGCATTATTTTCTAGCCGATTTAACAAACTAAAGCGAATAATTTCAGACAGACCAGAAGCTAGAATGTTAAAGTCTCTGACTTTTGTAAAAAATGAAAGATCTGAGGATGACATGTATGTTTGTGGCCTAGTGACTACAAGAAATAGTGAGAGAAATGTCACAAAATTGGTTTTAGAGGACCCATCAGGCTCATTTGAGGGGATTATTTTTGATAATGAACTGCAAAAGACTGCAGATACACTTCTGTTAGACCAATTTGTTATGGCAAGAGTTAGTGTAGGAAAAAACTCTGGATTCATCATAAAGGATTTGATTTTGCCTGATATCCCTGATCAGGCTACAAACAAATCTGAATCAGAAGCATATGCCATATTTTTGTCTGATTTGCATATTGGAAGTAAGTATTTCATGGAAGAGGAGTTTACAGAGTTTATCTCTTGGATATCTAGTCCAGACCCCACTGCAAGAAAAATCCGATTTATCTTAATTGGAGGAGATGTGGTTGATGGAGTTGGGATATACCCAAATCAAAATAAAGAATTAGTTTGCCAAACTATAGAAGAACAACTCAAAAAAGTTGAAAGTTTGATTGACCAAATTCCAAAAAATATCAAAATTATCATAATGCCTGGAAACCACGATCCAGGAAGAAGAGCTCTTCCACAACCAGCAATACCAGAAAAATACAACTCTGGATTATGGAATAGGGAAAATGTCATTATGGTTGGAAATCCAGCTGTTGTCTCATTAAATGGTGTTAAAGTAATGATGTTTCACGGACAAAGCATTGATGATATTGTAAAGACCACACCAGGCCTTAGTTATGACAAACCAACAAACGTTATGAAGCATCTCCTTAGAGCAAGACACCTAAGTCCAATTTATGGCAGCCAGACACCAATTGCTCCTGAAATGCAAGATTTGATGGTAATTGAGGACATTCCAGATATCTTCCATGTGGGTCATGTCCACAAGGCTCAATTGGATATGTACAAGGGTATTTTGTTAGTAAACTCAGGCTCTTGGCAAAAACAGACACCATTTCAGGCAAGTGTTGGAATGACTCCAAATCCAGGAATTGCTTTGTTGGTAAATTTGAAGACCTTTCAGGTTTTCCACCAAAATTATAATTCTAATCTAGACAATATCTTGCAAAGTTAGATCATCTTTGAAGGTCTTTTTTATCATTTCAGATGAAACTGTTAGTTTGTATTTTTTTGTCCTACCATGAATCCCTTGATGGACAAGTCTTCCAGAGATTATTCCAGAAAGTTCAATCTCACTTAGCATTTGGGTGATTCTTCTTTGTGTTAGTTCATCTCGCCCAACTACCTTACAGAGATTTTTGTATGATGAGTAAATTTCCCCAGTAGATGAGCCGTTGGCCTTCATTATAGCAAGTATGACTAGTTTTTCGTGTAGAGGATATGATTTGAGAGATGTTTCCTCTTTGTTTTCTTCAATTTTTAGAGAAGCGTCTCTGACATGGTTTTCAGTTACTTTATCTGATTGTTGTCTTTCAGCTAATTCCCCTGCAACCCTAATCAAATCAATTGCTCGCCTTGCATCACCATGTTCTCCTCCAGCAAGAGCAGCACATAGGTTTAGAGCAGAATCATCTACAGAATTAGCCTCAAAAGCCTCAGAGATTCTCTCCTCTAGAATTTTTTTTATCTGTTCAACATTATAATTTGTAAAAACAATCTCTTCTTCTCCTAGACTGCTAATCACCCTAGGATCCAGTTTTTCTTTGAATGTTAGGTCATTAGATATTCCAATCAAAGTCAGTGAACCAGTGTCAAGGCTCTCATTTGCTCTAGTTAATTGGTAGAGGATGTCCTTTCCAGTCTTTGAAACTAATTCAGCCAAATAATCAATCTCATCAATTACAAAAACCACATTGATTTTTTCCTGATCAATATTAGTTAGGATTCGTTTGAACACCTCACTAATGGCCAAGCCGGTTGAGGGTAGTTCTTTGTCTGTTAGGCCTAATTGACGCCCAAAACTGACCAATAATCCATAAAGTGTGGTCTCTTTTTTTGCATTTGAATAGATTAGTTTTATTGGGAAATTTGATTTCTCTACCCTCTCTTGTATTTTTGAAATGACTTTTTTGACGACAAGGGTTTTGCCAGTACCAGGTTTTCCATAAACTAGAAGATTTGAAGGTCTTGATTGTTTGAGAATTGGTAATAGTGATTGAGTTACTTGTTCTTGCTCATTATTTCTATGTTGGATGATTTTTGGAATATATGTAAAATGTAGGATATCTCTATTTTTAATAATTGATTTTCCAGATTCAGCTGCATCTAACAACCTATCAATCGGATCGGACATACTCACACACCTTTGTTTCCTATCAATATCATCATATCCATATCTGAAGTAAGAGAGTATAGAATAGAATAGTAATTGTAGTTTAGTTTGTAATTAATTATTTTTAGTTAATTTTTATTTTTTCTCAAAAAAAAAAAATTAAGAAAAAGAAGAGTGGAAATATTGGTGTGTGGGTTGATAGATGGGTTAACAATCTGTTAATTTTATGTTAAGAAAATACTCAAAAAGGCTATTTTAACCCCCTAATTTCCATTCCAGGCGTTAAGATTGATGTTAACATTGTGAATATCTCAAATCTAACCCCTTTATTTCCACTCCAGGCATGATTAATTCCTAATTTAGGGGGGTTAATTATGATTTATTGTTAATAACAAAATAATGGCTAGGCGTGGATTATGCAGTCAACGTTAACAAACCATCTAGTTAACAAAATTTCGCGGATCATTTGAACTGTTAACATCAGATCGAATAGATCCTATGGCCAAAAAACGTATTCGGATAGACATGGAAGACTCTGATGGTGCACGTTATGATATCAAATTAGAAGGTAATGTTACCAGGGATAAGGTCTTGAAAATATTTGAAATGATGGACTTGATGAATATTGAAGAAGAACAAGAGACAACTAACATAGATTCAGTAGGCTCTAAAATTTGGCATATTGTGGATAAGTTCTTCCCTATGGGAAAATTCACATCAACTAACATTCTTGAAAAATATGAAGATGAATTTAATGAACCAATCAAACTTAGTATAATTTCCACATATCTCTCAAGATTTTCCTCAAAAGGTAGGGTGGATAGGATTAGAAATGGTAGAGAATGGACCTATCAAACCATAAAAATCGGTCAAAAACAACACTAAATCAATTAAGATATAGTGATTTTTCTAACAATAAGGCGGTCTTTTCCTAGGATTAGTTTCACATATTCGCCTTTTTGGATGTCCATATACTTTCTAAACTGTTTTGGAATGGAAATAGTCCCTGCAGATGTAATTTTTACTAAAACTTCATTCTCTTGAATAGACATATTATAGTTATAATTTAATAATATATATAATTTAATAATATATGTAAATTATAATTAATAATGAAAACCTGTCTTTTTTGCCTAAAATTACATAAAATGACTATGGAAAAACTCGAAAAAATATCTTAAACAGCAGTTGGGCTTGTTTCAACTTCCTCAACCTTTGCTATCCCCTTTTTAGTAATAGAATAGGTATATGGTTTAGTTTCTGTATTTCTTTGAACAAGTCCTTCCTCAAATAACTTCTTCATTAGTCTTGAAGTGTGCTCTCTGCTCTTCTTTAATGTGATTTGTATGTCACGTGATGTCATAGCTTTGTCTGTGATTAGGTGCAACACGTAATTTGTGGGGTTTGTATGCTCAATAGTGGGTATTTTAGGCGTGGAAACCGGTTTTTCAGGTACTTTTTGTGGCTCTTGTGATATTGGGGTTTCCTTTTCTTGTACTTCATTTTTTGCTAATTTCTCCAAGAATTGTTTTAATTCCAAATTTGGATCCTCAGTCTTTTGCTCGATTCCCTGTATTTCTAATGCATCCAGGCGTATTTTCATGTCAATTAACTGTCTTTCATAATACTCTAAACGCTCAGACTGTGATGCATCAACCATATCACTTCTAGATTTTATGAATGGACGAATCTTATAGTACCCATACAAACCTCCTAAACCTACTATGAATGCTAAAATCACACTCAAAATCACTTCTGGATCAGGAATCTCAACTAACATCACACATTTTATGCCTATATTGTGATTTATCGTGATAGAACAACATTATTTCACACTTTAGATTAACAAACTCACACTCACTATCACACTACTATCACAATCAACCTTACATGTTGAACTACACAATTGTCACAACATCACATACTGCATGCCTGTCTTACGAGCCTATCTATCACACTAATCACTTCATCTTCCCTTTCTGGGAATATATCACTCTCATTTATCACATTAATCTGCTCAGAAAGTTTGGATATCACATCAATATCATCAGGCAAAATGATGCCTAAACCTCGTAAAAGAATGATTGAATAAAATAATGAGACTAATTTCTCTCTAGATTGCCCAACTTGCCTATAATACGCACCTTTTGATATCGAAAACTCTGACTCAAGAAGATTCTTCTTATTTAAAATAATTTCAATTTGTCGCTCTGTAAACAAAGATTTTTTGATAATTTTCTTAATAATATTGTTAAAATTAGATCCCTCAAACTCCGACATAGCTATACAGATCTGTATAATGGCATTCCAATTAAACTTTAAAGAGCCACATACGAACCATTTCTATGGCCGGAAATAAAGTTGAAACATTCCTAAAATCAGAATTAAAAAAGAAAAATGCATTATTGTTTGTTCTAATAGATTCAGAGGTATCAAATCTAGAGGCATCTGCTAAATTAGCTAAAGATGTTGAAAAGATAGGAGCTTCTGCAATCCTAGTTGGTGGATCATCTGCTACTGATCAGATAGAGATGGCACAGGTGGTAAAGGGCATCAAAAAAGGCATAAAAATCCCAATAATCCTGTTTCCAGGTAACGTTACAGGAGTTGTGCCTGACGCCGATGCTATTTTGTTTAGTTCTTTAATGAATTCGGAGAATCCATACTTTATCACACAAGCACAGGCCTTGGGGGCACCAAGCGTGTTAAAATTTGGTCTAGAACCATTACCCACAGCATATTTGGTTATAGGGGAAGGGACAACTGCATGGTTTGTTGGTTCTGCCAAAGGAATACCATTTGAAAAACCCAAAATAGCAGCAGCATATGCTTTAGCAGCTCAATTTCTTGGAATGAGATTTGTTTATCTGGAAGCAGGTTCTGGTGCAAAATCTAGTGTTACTCCCGAGATGGTCAAGACTGTAAGACACATGTTTAATGGATTTTTAATTGTGGGTGGTGGAATAAAGGATGTAAAAACTGCCCAAAACTTGGTTAAAGCAGGAGCTGATGCTCTAGTGATAGGTACTTTTCTTGAGAAAGGTGGAAGTCTCAAAAAACTCCAAGAAATAACAAAAGCAATTCAAAGAAGCAAGTAATAGTACTCTATTATGTCTGAAAACGACGCAATTTCTCGTATTAGTGGCATCAAAATGCCTGATTATTATCTTGATTACTATTCTGGTCTGTCTACAGAAACATACTCTATTTTTGAGCATGCTGCTGAGGCAAAATCAAGCTTAGTTGATTCTTCAGGCATAATTGAGCCGAAAATCGCATTTGATCTGGCAGACCGTGTTGCCAAAATGCACGAAATAGATATTGCTGAACCACTTAGAGAACTTCTAAAAATTAACGGAAAAGAACTCTCTGCATTAATTCTCTCAAAAGAGATTGCACAAGGAAAATACTCTCTGCCTGATTCTACATTGGAAGAAAAACTTGATCTGGCAGTTCGTGTTGGATTGGCAATAGTTACAGAAGGAGTTACCATTGCCCCATTACAAGGAATTAGTGAAGTAAAAATAAAGAAAAACAAAGATGGCTCTGAATATCTATCCGTCTCTATTGCAGGTCCCATGCGTTCTGCTGGTGGAACAGAATCTGCCGTAACTATGCTCATAGCAGATCATGTCAGAAAGACTGCAGGACTATCAAAATTCCAGGCCAATTCATTTGATGATGAAACTGGTCGATTTGTTGAAGAATTACGAATCTATGAAAGAGAAGCCAGTAGCTTTCAATTCCATATATTAGATGAAGATATTGAACATGTGATTGCAAATCTGCCAGTAGAACTAGACGGTGTTGATACGGACCCATATGAGGTTGTCAATCACAAATCTATGGCACGAATCAAAACCGATAGGGTGAGAGGTGGAGCTTTACGTGTTCTAAATGACGGTCTTATTGGAAGATCCAAGAAACTACTCAAAAGAATTGAAATGTACAATCTTGATGGTTGGGAGTGGCTCAATGATCTAAAAGGCGCTGTTCAGACTGGTGAAAAACAAGAGGATGCTGCCACTAAAAGGATGCATGAGGTAATTACAGGCAGATCAGTCTTGTCCATGCCTAACAAACTAGGTGGATTTCGACTAAGATATGGAAGATCATGTAATACTGGTTTTGCTGCAGTTGGAATTCATCCTGTAATAGCTGAGATACTTGATCATACAATTGCAGTTGGAACCCAAGTTAAAATTGACATCCCAGGAAAAGGCGCAACTGTGGCATTTGTTGATTCAATTGAAACTCCTGTAGTCCGTTTGAAAAATGGTAATGTTGTAAAAATCAAAAACGTGAAACATGGAATTGAAATCAAAAATGATATTGAAAAAATACTTCATCTAGGAGACATTCTGATATCTTTTGGGGACTTTCTTGAAAACAACGCTCAACTTATTCCATCAGGATATGTAGAAGAATATTGGATAGAGGAATTAAAACAAAAAATTGAGAAATATGAGCCTGAGGATCAATATCTAACTCAATTTCTCAACAGAATTCCAACAATAGATGAAGCACTAAAAATCTCCCTTGATTTTGATATGGCTCTTCACCCTCACTATCTCTATTTTTGGGATAAGATATCTACTAAAGAACTTGAGTTGCTTTTGGAACCTAAAAAAATCAATGAAACATCAATCCAATATCCTACAAAAATAAAGAAAATTCTTGAGAACTTGGGCGTTCCCCATACAGTTGGAGATGATGATATTACCCTTGAAAATTCTGAAGCTAAAATTTTCTTTAATTTGTTATTTAGAGAACAACCAAAAATTGATGATTCTTCTGTTCCTCAAATAATTTCAAAGTCTTCTGGAATCAAAATTAGAAACAAATTTTCTACATCTATTGGTGTAAGGATTGGAAGACCAGAGAAGGCTGCCCCTAGACAGATGAAGCCACCGACACACGTACTATTTCCTATTAGCGATAAAGGAGGACCAACACGAGATCTTCTAAAGGCATCTAGAAATGAACACTTTTTCACTAATATTCACAATAGACATTGTACTCAATGTAATCTTCCATCAATTGGGATAAAATGCTCAAAATGTGGCACAAAAACAACTGTTACCTACAGATGTCCTCATTGTAGAGATACACTTGAGGAACCATTTTGTGAAAAATGCAAACGAAACGCTCTAGCTTATTCCCACAAAGAATTTCCATTAAAATCAAAACTTCTTGAAGCTCAAGAAAAAATCCGTCTACGTGCCCAAGAACCATTCAAAGGTGTTAAGGAACTAATCAGCCAAGACAAGATTGCTGAACCTCTAGAAAAGGGCCTGGTTCGACAGAACTTTGGACTAACAGTATTCAAAGATGGCACAGTTAGATTTGATGCAACAAATTCTCCTTTAACACAATTCAAACCCTCCTGGATTGGAACATCTATTGAGAAACTCAAAGAACTAGGATATTCTCATGATATTGATGGCAATCCACTTGAAAACACTGAACAGATGATTGAACTACGCATGCAAGATGTAATTATTCCATATGAGAGTGGGAGATATCTCGTTTCTATTTGTAAATACATTGATACACTTTTAGAAAAATTCTATGGAAAAACAGCATTCTATAATGTTAACAACTCTGAGGAATTAATTGGACATCTAATCATTGGTCTTGCTCCTCATACTTCAGTTGGGATTGTAGGTAGAATTATTGGATACTCTGAAACCCATGTGTGTTTTGCAACTCCAAATTGGCATTCTGCAAAAAGAAGAGATGCCGATGGTGATGCTGACTCTATAATGCTCCTAATGGATAGCCTTTTGAATTTCTCTAGACAGTTCCTTTCAGATGCAATAGGTGGATTGATGGATGCACCATTACTTGTTCAGCCTCTTGTTTTGCCACACGAATCTCAACCACAGGCACACAATCTAGAAGTCACAAAATCACTCCCATTGGAATTCTTTGAATCAACATTACAACAAGTTAAAGCACCTGACATCTCATCAATTGAGATAATCAAATCTAGACTTGAAACAGAAAGACAGTTCTATGATTATCATTTTACTCATACCACTTCATCTCTTACAACTTCAAAATCACGTAGTGCATACTCTACACTTGGTTCAATGCTTGACAAATTTGATATGCAAGTTAGAAATGCTGAACTAATTGATGCTGTAAATACTTCAGAAATTGTTTCAGATGTAATTTCAACTCATCTTGTACCTGACATTATGGGAAATTTGAGAGCATATGCCAGACAAAACTTTAGGTGTACTGGTTGTGGTAAATCATATCGTCGTATGCCATTGATCCAAACTTGTGTTTGTGGTCATAAACTAATTCCTACAATAACTCGTGGTTCTGTTGAAAAATATCTAAAACTTGCAAAAAGACTTGTTGACAAATACGATGTTAGTGAATATCAAAGAGGAAGAATTCATGCACTTTCTGATGAGATTGAATTAGTGTTTGGGAAAAGTCCAGGCGACCAATCACTTCTTACTGATTATGCCTGATTATCTCAATTTGACGTATTCGTATCCGCCTAATTTGTTGTCAAAACAGAATTTTACTTTTTGGTAATTCTTTCTAAATGACTTTACTTTGGGAAGCAACTTCTTTGGGTCTTTCTTTTCTATTACCACTTGTTTGATGAATGAAGCAACTTCTTGCATCTCATTTTTCTTCATTCCAAGTCTAGTAATTTCTGAAACTCCCAATCTGATTCCACCTGGATGGAAATAGTTTCTTCCGGCCTTGATATCTCCCGGAATTAGTTGTCTGTTTACAATTATGTTGGCTTTCTCCAAATCAGCCTCAACTTTTCCACCATCAGAATAATCTAATACATTTACAGCGATTTGATGTGATTGTGTAAATCCTCTACTCTCACCTAAGACTTTGAATCCTGCATCACTTAATGCCTCAGCCAATATCTTTGCATTCTTTATGACTTGTATGGCATAATCTTTTCCAAACTCTAATGCTTCTGCAAATGCAACTGCTTTTCCTGCCATGTTATTGATGTGATGACTACTGGTAAGTCCTGGGAATGTTGCTTTTTTGATTGGCTCTTCATGTTTTTCAGAACCTAAAACCAATCCTCCTTGAGGTCCAAACAAAGTCTTATGAGTACTCATTGTCATTGTATCTGCTCCTTCTCTAAGTGGATCTTGGAATTTACCTCCTGCAATTAATCCTGCAACATGAGCTGCATCATAATTAATGTGCATATCATAATTCTTTAGAAAATCTGAAAGCTCTTTGACTGGATGTGGGAACAAGAATAATGAGCCTCCAAACATTGCAATTTTTGGTAGTCGTTTGTTTTTCTCTAACTCCTTTACCTTCTGTTTTGTCTTGTCAACATCAATAGTCATCTCTTCTGCATCAAATGGATAGAATTCAATTTCTAAACCATGAACCAATCCTGCAGTTCCAGAATGCTCTTTTTTACCATGTGATATGTGACCGCCGGCTGGAATAGATGGTGCCAACATTACATCACCTGGATTAGAATAAGCAGAATATACTGCAAGGTTTGCTACAACTCCCGAGATTGGTCTTACATCAGCAAATTTTGCTTTGTAGAGTTTTTTAGCTAATTTCATACATTCAAACTCTACCTCGTCAATGTAGATACATCCCGCATAGACTCTTTCACCAGGCCAACCTTCAGCATATCTATTGCCAAAATCTGAAATTATAGCTTCTCTGACTGCTGGACTAGGAATATTTTCACTGGCAATTAACGGAATTGAATTTTCAAACCATTTGTGATGTTCCTTTAATTTTGTAAAAATTTTATTGTAAGATTCTTTATTTTGTGATTTTGCCATATTTTGGAACTTGATTTTCCCAATTTAAAAACACCGATGGACTATCAAATTTTCCACTCTTGATCTGGAAGGTATAAAAGGGGAATCTGGAGTTTTTGCATCAATGGGTATGCAAGCTACTTCCAAAGGAAATATGCCAGTCGTATTGCTTAAAGAAGGCGGTTCAGAAACTAAAGGTAGAGATGCACAAAAGAACAACATTGCTGCATCAAAAATAGTCGCTGAAATTGTTCATACCAGTTTAGGTCCTAGAGGAATGGATAAGATGTTAGTTGATTCACTAGGAGATGTTACTATTACAAATGATGGTGCAACAATTCTCAAAGAGATTGATGTACAACATCCAGCAGCAAAAATGCTTGTTGAAATTTCTAAAACAACCGATAACGAAGTTGGAGACGGAACAACCTCTGCTGTAGTTTTGGCAGGTGCCTTACTTGAGAATGCTGAATCATTAATTGATCAAGATGTTCATCCAACAATCATTGTTGATGGATACAGAAAGGCCGCAAGAAAAGCCAAACAATTCCTTGAGAGCATCTCAGATAAAATTTCACCAAATGATAAGAATATTCTAAATAAAATTGCTAAAACTTCTATGCAAACAAAACTTGTTAGAAAAGATTCTGATCAACTTGCAGATATAATTGTAAAATCAGTTCTTGCTGTTGCAGAAAAAGACTCTGAGAGTTATGATGTTGACATTGATGATATTAAAGTTGAAAAGAAAGCCGGTGGTTCAATAAAAGATTCAATGATTGTTCAAGGCATTGTTTTGGACAAAGAAATTGTTCATGGAGGCATGCCAAGAAAAATCAATGAAGCTAAAATTGCTTTAATTAATACTGCATTAGAAATCAGCAAAACTGAAACTGATGCCAAAATTAACATTTCAAATCCACAACAATTGAAATCATTTCTAGATGAAGAAAATAGAATGCTAAAAACAATGGTTGACAAAGTTATTGGTTCTGGCGCAAACGTAGTCTTGTGTCAAAAAGGAATTGATGACATGGCACAACATTATCTAGCAAAAGCTGGAATTATCGCTGTTAGAAGAATTAAAGAAAGTGACTTGACAAAACTAGCGAAAGCAACAGGTGCAAGAATAGTTACAAACCTTGATGATCTATTTGAAAAAGATCTTGGTGATGCTGACCTTGTTGAGGAAAGAAAGATTGAGGAAGACAAATGGGTATTTGTTGAAGGATGTAAACATCCAAAATCTGTAACATTACTTCTTCGTGGAGGCTCACAAAGAGTAGTTGATGAAGTAGAACGTTCTGTTCATGATGCTTTAATGGTTGTAAAAGATGTAATCGAAAAACCAGAAATTGTAGCAGGTGGAGGAGCTCCTGAAACATATGCTGCTACAAAACTAAGAAACTGGGCTAAATCTCTTGAAGGACGAGAGCAACTAGCTGCAGAGAAATTTGCTGATGCTTTAGAAGCAATCCCATTAACACTTGCTGAGAATGCTGGAATGGATCCAATTGATACTCTTACTTTATTGCGCTCAAAACAACAGAAAGGTGAGAAATGGACTGGTATAGATGTCATGAAAGGAAAAATTGGAAACATGAAATCAAGTGATATCATTGAACCTCTTGCAGTAAAACTCCAAATTGTATCAGCAGCTGCTGAAGCTGCATGTATGATTCTTAGAATTGATGATGTAATTGCTACCCAGAAATCTGCTGGTGGTCCTCCTGGCGGTGGTGAAGGCGGAATGCCACCTGGAATGGGTGGAATGCCTGGAATGGGTGGAATGCCTGGAATGGGTGGAATGCCTGACATGGGCGGAATGATGTAAATTATTTTGAAAAGAATTTCAAAAGTTTATTTGATAATCAACTTTACGAAAAGCGTTGAATAAAACTTCATCAAAAGCCCTTACTGGTTTCAAGTATGTCTATTTGGTTGCATTTTTTGCATTACTCGCAGGATTCTTTCATCCGTTAATCACTAACACAAGTTTTGATAGTTTTGTTGTAGGAGTTTTGGTATTGTTTGTAGGTCTTGCAGGTGGCGTATTGTTATACAAAGCTGCAACATCAGAGAAAAGAAGAGGAATATTTCTTGGAGGAGGATTTGCTCTAATGACAATCTCATTACACTATATTTTCCAACTTATATGAAGAGTCTAAACATCAAAGTATAGATAAAATTCATGTGGATGCGGTCTGATGGAAATCTCACGTTGATCTCTTCTTTCTAATTCAATGATTTTATCAATTACATCATTTGTATAAATTGGGTTGAGGAATTTTCTGTCACTTTCTAACTCGTCAAGTGCTTCTCCTAGACTCTTTGGAAGAACACCTATGCCTCTCTTATTCCTATCACCTTTTGTCATTTTGAAAATATCATCACGAACTTCATCTCCAGGATCCATTTTCTTCTTAACTCCATCCATTCCTGCAGCAGTTACTGCTGCAAATACTAGATATGGATTTGATGAAGGATCAGGAGCTCTGAACTCTAATCTCTTCAGATTTGAATAATTCTTACCTCTCAGATGTTTTGGAACTCTAACTATTGCTGAACGATTTCCAGAACTCCATGCAATGTATGCTGGAGCCTCATAACCTGGAACTAATCTATGGTAAGAGTTTGTAGTTGGATTACAAATTGCCGATAATGCTTTTGCGTGATTAATTATTCCACCACAAAAGTATCTTCCAAGTTGGCTTAATTCAATTTCGTCATCTGGATCATAAAATGCATTTTCATTTCCTTTCCATAAACTAACATTAACGTGCATTCCTGAACCTGAATCCATTGCAATTGGTTTTGGCATCATTGTTGCAACTTTACCGTACTTTTGTGCAACGTTTCTAATTACATACTTGTAAGATTGTGCAGCATCTGCAGCGTTTGTCATATAATCATATTTGATATCAATTTCACATTGTCCTGCTGTTGCTACTTCGTGATGATGATTATCGCATAAAATTCCAAAATTCTTGTTGAGAATATTTACACATTCATTTCTGTATGGCGTAAGAGTATCTGCAGGGGTACTAGGATAGTATCCTTCTTGTAATCCCATAGGATATCCATCACCTGATTGAGTCCATGGAGCTTCTTTGGATTCAATTGAGTAAGACTGTCCTTTGTATGGTGTTAGAACATCCCAATGTACTTTGTCAAAAACAAAAAATTCTACCTCTGGACCCCATGTACTAAAATCAAATCCTTGTGTCTTGATGAACTCTTCAGCTTTTTGAGAAATTCCTCTGGGATCTCTTGATAATCTACCTCTGTTTTCCCCCCAATAGACATCACATAGTAGTCTAGCAGTTTTATTTTCAGTCATCCATGGAATTATTGCAAATGTATTTGGATCAGGTTTTAGTAGTAAATCTGAATCATCAATACTTGTAAATCCAACAATTGATGAACCATCTAATTTTGGTAATCCGTCTCTCATCTGTTCAGGAGTAAAAGTATTTGCAGAAATTGTAGTGTGATGAAAATGACCAGTTAAACCAGTAAATTGAAGATCAATGAACTGAATACCTTCATGTTGAATTCTTGAGAAAACTTCGTCAGATGAATACGATACTTGAATTGCTTTTCCGTGACTGACTTTATAGGGCAATTTTATACTTCAATCAAACACAAATACATCCAGCATTTAAGGATTAGGTAAGAAATGTCCGAAACAAATCAAATTGATATCAACTATCTGCACCATGTAGTATTACGTGAAACCGAAGATGATTCTTTACTAGAAATCGATCCAAACTTTTACAGAAATCTGTCTGACTTTATAGGAAATTTGAAAAAACAGGAATTTGATGGTGTTGAAAGCAAAATTAAAGATGCTATGATAGAAATGGCCACAGAACTAACATCTTTGCTGATAAATATTAGATTAGAAAAAATTTCAAAATCAAAAGATCTTAAAATTGGTTTTCTACTTGATGAAGAAAAATTCATTCTAGACTCACAAGAAGAAGAAAAAGATAGAAAAGAAATGATTCTTTCAGCAACAATTAATGGAAAATCAAAATTTCTTGAATCTTTGTCTCAAAATCACAAAACAAAGAGAGTTGCAGTGAGATTTTTGCAAGAAGTAGATGAAATCGTAGGCGCTGATCTTGAAAAATATGGACCATTCAAAACTGAGGATATTGCGACTATTCCATATGAAAATGCACAGGCATTAATTGCCAAAAACGCTGCAACAAAAGTTCGTTTGGAAGATTAGATAGAAATTATACCGTATTCATTTCTAATTAGATGTCTCATACAGGTGTTGATGTAATTGATTTTCTATTTTATACAATTTATCCTGTAATTGGAATTTTTCTTGTTGAGGGAATTAGCAGATTAGTAAAGGCCCCAAAGTGGATAAAACTATGGACTCAAGCTGTAGTTTCAATTGGTTTTGGGGTATACTACTGGTTCATTTTACCAGCACCACAAAACTTTCCATTAACTGCATTGGTAATGTTTGCTCTTGCTATTGCACTAATTTATCAAGGAAGACGTGCAAAAATTTCTCCTGAAAAGAGTCCTTACTAAAAACGCCCAAAAATTCTTTTAAAAATATTTGGTCTATCTCTTCCCCCATCTCTGATAACTTTCTTTTCTCCAAATCGTTTTGCTCTGATCTGGCTTAGTTTAACACATCGATGTTCTTCAGGAAGTCTATGTTCTGAACAAAATGGATCCTTGCAGTAATTACATTGAAATGGTAAATCCGTTAAATCTCCACAATATGCACATTTTTCAGACTTCATAATTTCCTTTACCATTTTTCTTTTAATAAAGTTGCCAAATTTTCTTGAGAATTTTTCTCTTGTCTAAACATTTTTACGATGTCATAATTCACTGTGATTAATTGATTAAAGATAAAGTAGCAATAATAACTGGAGCTAGTAGCGGTATTGGATTTGCTACTGCATTAGCATTATCAAAAGCAGGTGCTAAAGTTGCTATTGGTGCCAGAAGAGTTGACAGATTAGAAGAACTTGCAAAAAAAATAACTGAAAATGGTGGAGAAGTATTTTATCAAAAACTAGATGTCACAAAAAAATCAGAATGTGATGACTTTGCAAAAGCTGTTTTAGAAAAATGGAATTCTATTGATATTTTAGTAAACAATGCAGGACTCATGCCTCTGAGCTTCTTTAAGAATCTCAAAGTAGACGAATGGGATAGAATGGTTGATGTAAATATCAAAGGTGTATTGTATTCTACTGCAGCAGTTATCACTCATATGAAAGAAAAGAAATCAGGTCATATTGTTAATCTATCGTCTGTAGCAGGAAGAATTGTTTTTCCTGCTGGCAGTGTTTATTGTGCAACAAAACATGCAGTTGCAGCATTTAGTGAAGGGCTGAGACAAGAATTTAGTGTTCGCTCAAACATTAGGGTAACAAGTATTGAACCTGGAGTTGTAGACACAGAACTTAACGATACAATCACTGATGAATCATTGAAAGGTTTTGTAGAGAATGCAAAAAAGATGGAAGCTCTACAATCTGAAGATATTGCAAATGCAATTTTATTTGCAGTAGATTCACCATCATACGTCAATGTTAATGAAATTCTAATAAGACCTACCACACAAGAACGTTAACTTGACAGACATTCCACACGTTGTTATTTTGGGAGGGGGTTTTGGTGGACTCTCTACTGCAAATGAGATAAGAAATTCATTATCTTCATCTCAAGTAAAAATCACAATAATTGATAAAAAAGACTGGTTTATGGTAGGGTTTGCTAAATTATGGATCATTAATGGAACTAGAACTTTTGAAAATTCTATTGGCCACTTGAATGAACTAGAAAAAAAAGAAATCAACTTCATACAAGATGAGATATTATCAATTGATCTGCAAAACAAAAATGTTAAGGCAAAACAACAAAACATATCATATGATTTTCTTGTGATATCACTAGGTGCAGTTTTAGCTCCAGAAAAAATTCCTGGGTTAACAGAGAATGGATTTAATTTGTATGATCATGATCAACTCTTAGAAATTCATAACAAACTCCAAAATATTGATTCTGGAAAAATTGCTATTTCTATAATGGGAATGCCATACAAGTGTCCTCCAGCACCATTTGAGGCTAGTTTATTGATAGATTCTATGCTCAGAAAGCGTGGAGTACGTGATGATGTTCAAATTGATTTTTACAGCCCAGCTCCAATTACTTTGCCTGCAGCAGGTCCAGAAGTTAGCAAAGAAATTCTCAAACTAGTTAATTCTGAAAAGATTGTTTTTCATAATTCATCTAAAATAAAATCAGTTGAACCAAACAAAATGATTTTTGAAAGTGGTGAAGCTGAATTTGATTTACTATTAGCAGTTCCACCTCATATTGCTCCAAAAATTATCTATGATTCTGGATTAGCTAAAGAACCTGGATTTATTACAATAGATAGAGATTGTAAAACTCCTTTTGAAAATGTATTTGCAATAGGCGATGTTACTAGCTTGGTTGTTTCAGAAAATAAGGCAGTGCCAAAAGCAGGAATTTTTGCAGAAGGTGAAGGTATCACTGTTGCAAAAAATATTATTTCAAAACTTCAATCAAAAGAAGAATCTGAATTATTTGATGGAAAAGGAGGTTGCTTCATTGAATCTGGTAGAGAAACAGCTTCAATTATTGAAGTTGATATGTTTTCAAACCCAGAACCTTCCACTAGTATCTCTGAGCAAACATCTGAAAACCTATCAAACAAACATGAATTTGAAAAAGAAAGACTATCAAAGTGGCTTTAATCAATCAGAATTATCTTTTTCTCTTGTTAGATGCTCTAGAACTGCTCTAACTTCCACACCCAAATCTTGATCGTTTTTAGAAAGATTCAATTTCTCAGGAATACTATTTTTGAAATCTTCAGCTTCTAACTCTATACTTCTTTTCTGGATACAATCTATGTGATCTTGTCCAGTTCCAGAAATCTTATGGCAAATATTACAAATCTTCATATTCTTTGTATGTTAATACGACGATTTAATAATTTCATTTTGTGCCTCTGAAACAAGGGATCGTCGTCTAGCTTGGTATGATACTAGTCTGGGGGACTAGTGGTCGCAGGTTCAAATCCTGCCGGTCCCATTCTACCAATCAATTCACATCTTTGCGTATTCAGATCATCTTTAAGTAAATCTATGACATTTCCAGATTAGTGAATAAAATAGTCATTCCACTAATTGCAAGTATTCTGATTCTAGGTGGAATAGGATTATCTTATGATGTCTTTGCAGATAGAGATTCTAACAATGGAAACAATGGATGTGAGAAATCAAATCCAAATGCAAAATCATGTGAGAAAAACCCTAACGCTGCAGTTCCAACAATTGATCCAACCTCTGGACCTATAGAAACTAGTTTTACAATAACTGATCCTCAAGGAAGAATTCAACAAGGAGACGTAGTAATATTTTATGAAGAATTTACAGATCCTCAGGATGGTATCACAATTCCAAATTTTGAACTTACAATAACTCCAGATGGAACCCAAGTAACAGGTGAAGTTCCTGTAGGTGCTAGTACAAATGTACTAAACTTTGTATCTGTAACAGAACAAGGCGCATCTGAACCCCGATTTGATGATTTGCCATTCTTTGTAACTTCTGGCGGTGGCGATGATGGCGGCGGTCGTTAGATAAATAATTTATTTTCATTTTACATCTAAATTATTATTCAAAATTGATTCAATTTTGCATTACAATTTTAAAATTTTCAAGAGACTTTGAAAATTTTCAAGAGACTTTTCTTGTTTATACTGCTTTAGAGCACCAATAATTTTTTCCTTAGGTGGATTTTTGTAAATTTTTTGTACTTTTTTTGCAATTCCTGAACCAATGAAAATTGCCTGAGTAATTGATGTCACATTTGATGGCCTTCTCTTGACACTAGAACTCTCAAAATCTATTAAGGTTGATTTTGTTTTTCCAACAATAACATGTTTTGAGATATTACTTAATTCACCGTGATCAAAACCTATTTGATCTAAACTATAACAATCCTCAAGAATTTTCCTTATTGTAGTTTTTAGTTTTTTTGCACTACCTACTCCTTTTAATGAATTAATCCAATCAATAATTTTTACTCCTTCAATGTATTCCATTATCAAAAAATTCTTGCTTACATCAAACATTTTTGGTCCAACACTCACAGAATTTACTATTTTTAATAATCCTGCCTCACTCTTCATTTCTTTTCTTTGCGAATCTGTTCTTCTAATTTTTAGTGCAACTTGTTTACTGCCTCTTTTTGCAAGAACCACTATGCCTACGTATCCCTTTCCAAGAATTTCTAATTTTCCAAGAGTCATAGGACCAGTTAATGAAATTGATTTAATTTTTAATTTCTCTAATTCAGTTATTCGAGATTTTATTTGACGTGGCGTTGCTTTGGGATATCCAAGGATTCTTGAGTATGGCTCATCCAAAAATTTCTTAATTGAAATGAAGGAGTGTGCCATCTGTTGAGATCAACTCACTTGCAACCTCTTTAATTGATTTACTTAATCCTTTTTCTCCAACACCAATTTTGAAACCACGCTTAAAGTCAGCCTGCAGTCCTTTTGGCATACCGGTTTGAAGATTGTTTTTCAAAAATTTAGCCATGAATTTGTCAGCATCTACATATTTTCTCTTTTCTAGAGAAATTATTTTTTTATTATGTCCTATCCAGATTAATTCTGCATCTGATAGATTTTTAGAAATAAAACTCTTAGAACTACCTTCTCTGAAAAATTCTGGTCCACTTTTTGCATAAAGACTAGAAATTTTTGTTGATTCCAAAAAGAAAAAGAGGTATGCTTCCTTTTGTTGGTCTGTGTAGGCTTTACTCCTTAGTACTGTAAAACCCGCTAATTCTAATTGTGTACTCAATGATGAAGTAGCCCTTTTGATCTGTCCCCAAATTATATCTGGACTTCTAATTTTAAAACTAAATTTTACTGATAACAGATTTTCCCAATGTTTCTTTGCCATTTTTGATTTCTTATTTTTAAAAAATCCCATATTGGCATTTTCCTTAAAGGCTCTACAAACAAGGATGAATTTTCCAATATTCTCATCAGAAATTGCTGCAGCTAAGTTTCTGTTGCTATCTATTGGATCGATTATTACTAAAGAGGTATTAAATTTTTTTGAAGTTTTTCCTATAATTTGATTTTCTTCAATTTTTGAAATTGATTTAATGACATTTTCAAAGCTACCAAAATGTAAAACTAAAACTTCTGAAACATATCCACTAAATCCCTGTTTTGCAATTTCTGCACCGTAAATTCCATTTGATTTTAGAAATGCTTTGAGAATTCTAACCTCATTTCTCATTTTTGGTGTTAATGATTTTGCCATGAATTTTGTATGAAATGGTGATCTATCTGCAGCACTTTTCCATTCCCCAACTTTAACATCATAAAATGGAACCACATTGATCTTTGTATCCTTCATTTTAGCCTCAACATATGGGTGTTCAGAATATCTTACATACGGAGAAAATTTTTTCAATGAATCAAAACCAATTTTTTTAGAAATTTTTTCAAATTTCTCTTCTGAAGTTGATTTTTTGAATCTTACAAAAATATCAACATCTGCGTCTTTTGCTAGCCATGTACCTTTAGCAAACGATCCTCCAAACTCTAATCCAATAATTTCAGGAAATTTCACAATTTCTTTTTTTACTAACTCTAATGCTGATTCTGCAATTTGATTTTTTGATTTTTCTGCTGTCTTTGTTGGAATTACATTTTTCATTACACTAGAAATGATCTTCTTCATCTTACAGCAACTACCTCCTCTAAATTAGAATAAATTGGTCCACTAGATGTAAGTTCACTTTTTTTCAGTTTAATACTAGAAACTCTCTGTATTCCAAAATCCATGAGTTTCTCTTCATTCAATTCCTTTGTTATGTCTCCAATCTTCTTTTTAATCCTAAATATTGTAATATGTGGTTTGAATGGCTTGTCTGAAACCAATCCTAAGGGTTTTAGCACATTTTGTACCTTTTTTGCTAATTCAATTAGATTCCTTCCACCTTCCTCATCAGTTCCAATCCAAATTACTCGTGGAAACTTTGGTTTAGGAAATGCCCCTATTCCTTTCAAGTTTATACTAAATTCAGTAAACTTGATTGTTTGTAATGATTCAATTACCTTGTCTACTAGTTCTTCTGATATTTCTCCCAAAAACTGTAATGTAAAGTGTAATTGTTCTGAATTTACTGGTTTTGCATTAATTTTTAAATTATTTTGAAAATTTTTTACCGCATTTTTTACGTCATTATTTGAAATTTCAATTGCTACAAAAGTTCGCATTACAACTTTTTTTGCTGTATCTTTATAATAATTTCCGGTAGCTTCATAGACGAGTTTATTTTTTGATATACGTTGACAAAATTAATTGTATGTTTAACAGGCATGCCAGGTGCAGGCAAATCCACCATTGCTGATGGTCTAAAACTAAAAGGCTATGATATTATCAATATGGGAAATACTGTAAGGGAAGAAGCTAAAAAAAGAAACCTGGAGCCTTCAAGATCAAATCTTGGAAAATTAATGCTTGAACTTAGAGAAAAAAATGGTCCTGGTGCTGTAGCTGAATTAATCAAACCAGAAATTGAGTCATCAACTTCTAATGTAATTTTAATTGATGGAATTCGTTCAAATGATGAAATTGAAGTTCTTAGAAAGATTGGAAATGTAAAATTGTTAGCTATTCATGCATCAACTGACACCAGATTTGATTTTCTACAAAAGAGAGGTAGATCAGATGATCCTCAAACAAAAGAGCATTTTGAGGAACGAGATAATCGTGAATTAGGTGTTGGAATTAGTAACTCTATTGCATTATCTGATTATGCAATATCAAACATTGGATTAACAAAAGACGAATTAATAGAATCAGCATATGAAATTATCCAAAGTTGGGTAGAATGAAGATTCCAAATTTTAATTGTAAAATTGAAATGTTTTGTGCAATAAATCCCTCAGAAGATTCTGAAAAAACTCAAAAAACGATATCAAACATTTTTCCACATTCTAAAATTAAAATTGAAAATTCTTCCATTTATGCAGAATCAAAAGATCTTAATTCTTTAGAAAAGATATACGAGACAATTCATTCAAAACAATCTCAAAAAACCTATCGAAGAAATATGCAAAAAAACCTAAGAGATAATTCAACTTGGTTTTATCTAAACAAACAAGCTGCATATGTAGAAAAAATAGCAATTTGTGAGGAATCTGAAGAATCCCCATTAGGACCAATCAAAGTAATTTTCACTTCATCAAAAATTGATGAAATTATTGATTGGTTTGTCTATGGAGATAAGAATTAGCTAAGAAAATTCAATCATTTTTAACTATTTTTTTTAGTATGAATCTAAAATCCATTTTTTTGGATTATCAACAAATGTTCATAAAATTAGGCATAATCATAGGAATAGTTGTTTTAGGAGGAATGGTTTTCTCAAATGAGATAGATACCCTATTTCCATCAACATCTGCAACTGTTGTTGATTCCATTAAGAGTGATGTCTCAAATTTTGGTGCTAAAGCATCTGATTCTGTAGAAAAACGAATTGATCAATCAATTGATAAAATTGTTGACTCTACAAGTAATGCTATAACTGAAGAAATTAGTGAGGCTGGAGATAAAATTAGTAATGAAATAACAGAAACAAGAGAATCTTCTCAAGAAATTATTAGTGAAGAAATTTCAAATTTTAATCCTGTGGAATCTATCAAAAATCTCTTCTCAGATAATTCTGAAACTACAACAACCACACAATCTTCTCAATCTGAAACAATTACCACAAACAATCAATCTCCACTAATACATGAAACATTATCATTATCTACTACACAAGAATCAACTGATGAAATCCTTCTTCAATATTCTGATTCAAGTGGAAAAACACAAAGTGTTGACGTAATTATTCGAACTAACGAAAAAGAAATTTTTTCTGGAACATTTTTTACTTCAAATTTTGAAACAACAGTACATGATATTTCAAGTACCCCGTATTACGTAGATATGATAGTTGAACACGAAGATTATGGTACAGTTACATCATCAGTGTTTAATCCTGGTGATTCTTCTGATTCACAAATAAATGGAATATTTTCACAATCATAATTTAATTTGTTTTAAACAATGAAACAAATTCTGGCAGTACTTTTGCACTAGTATTTCTAATTGTCATATCCATCTCTGATGACATTTCAGTATTTTCTGGATTGACTTCTATTAACATAGCATTATTTTGTTTTGCATAAATTGGAATGGTGTTTGCAGGAGATACTACAAGTGATGTTCCTGCAATTATCATTAAATCTGATTGGTTTGCATGAATTATTGCTTTTTGCCATACATCTTGTGGAAGAGATTCTCCAAACCAAACAACATCTGGTCTCAAAATATTTCCACATTTACATAAAGGAGGATTTTCAGAAAATTCTGTCATGATTTCATCGCGAAAATCACAAACAGTACATTTTATTTTTACAATACTTCCATGTAATTCTAACACATTAGTGCTGCCTGCTTTTTGATGTAATCCATCAATATTTTGTGTTAAAACAACCACATCTGCAAATTTCTCTAGTTCTGCAATTGCTTTATGACCCTCATTTGGAATCGCTGAAAAAATATTACTCCTTCTTTCATTATACCACTCCCAAACAAGCTTAGGATTATTATAAAATGCATCTATTGTAGCCAATTTCATGGCATCATAATTCCTCCATAGGCCATCTTTGCCCCTAAATGTAGGAATTCCGCTTTCTTGAGAAATTCCTGCACCTGTAACAAAAACAATTTTTTGAAAATTCTTTACTTTTTCTTTTAGTGACTCAAACATCATTTAATCTCTATTTCTAAAAGATCTCTTGCAGTAATCACTGAATCATGAATTTCTTTTGCTTCTTTCAAATGTCCAACTTCATCTTTGTATCTTGCTGAAAAATGTGTTAAGATAAGATTCTTAACTTTAGCATTTTTTCCTAATGTAGCAGCTTGCTTTGCAGTTGAGTGACATGTATCTTGGGCCTTTTGTTTTTCGTCCTCCAGAAACGTAGAATCAAATACAAGATAATCACATTCTTCAAAAAATTTTTCTAACTCTTTTGTTGGCATTGTATCTCCTGAAATACCTATTTTTTTACCTGGACGTTTTTTTCCTAACACGTCTTCAGGTTTTATTATTTTTTCATTAATTCTAATTTCATTTCCATTTTGGAGTTTATTCCATAATTCTCCTTCAGGTATTCCTAATTCCTTAGCTTTTTCAACATTAAATCTTCCAGGCTTATCTTTTTCTTCGAATAGGTATGAAAATGCAACAATTGAATGATTTGCTTTACATGCACGTATTGAAAATTTTTCATTTTCGAAAATTTTTTCATCTTTAATTGTATTGATTAAGATAGGAAATGATAATCCGAAATTTAAAACTTTGATATTTGCAGCAATAAATTCCTCAATTCCACTAGGTCCAAAAATTTCTAATGTTTCAGTTCTATTTTGCATTGACATTGTTTGCAATAATCCTAAAATCCCTACGCAATGATCTCCATGTAGATGTGTTACAAAAATTTTCATTTTTTTATTCCAACCTAATCCTGATTTCATATAGGAAATCTGTGCAGCTTCACCTGCATCAAACATGAGAATTTCCCCTTCTCTTTCTAAACAAATACAGGATAATCCTCTGTTTTCAGTTGGTTGTGCAGCTGAAGTTCCCAGAAATACAAGTTTCATTTTATCAAAATTATCCTTGTCAAGCTTTTATGCCTATAGATTTGATATTTTTTTAATCCTTTTAGCTTTAGACTGTCTCCGAATTCTTTTTTGTACATTATTGCCATCTTCTTTCTTTTTGGCATAATGGTCAGAAATCTCTTTATAATTTCTTCAGGTTTTTCTGACGTCTTTGTATTTTTTCCATATGGAAAGTCTGTCACGATACCATCAAATTTGTCAGAAATATTCTTAATTTCTTGAAAATCTGAATGAATTACTTTTGATTTATAGCCATTTTCTTTAAGATTCTTTTTTGTAATTTCAACCATTTTTTCATCAAAATCTAAACCGATTCCATGAATACCCATAGATTCTGCTTCTAAAAGCGTTGTACCTGTGCCACAAAATGGATCACATACTGTTTGTCCTTTTTTTAACCCAATTAGGTTAATCATAGCTCTTGTTAACTTCCAATCTAATTCATGTGGCTGAGATATTGCCTTTTTTGGCCTCTCTTTTGTCTTGATTATTTTTGAAAACCCAAAAAAATTTTCTTTGTTTGTAAAAATTAGATATACTGTGATGTCTGGATTTTCAAGTTTTACCTTTGCATTAGAGAATTTTGAAATCATATCTCCCATAGAATTTTCTAATTCTGGTATGTCAAATTGATTTGATGATAAATTAATAATTCTACAAACAAACGTTTTTGCATTTTTTAATATTTCAAAATTCCCTTCATCTAAAAATAATCCAGACATTTTCCGTAATATCTGACCTGATGTCTTTACAAATGATGCTCTCTTTGAAATTTCATACCAATTAGTTTTTGATTGAATAATTACTAAGTTTGAAATAACTTTAATTTTTGAAAATCTGTCAAAAGTCTTGGCAATCACACTAATTTCATCTATTGCAATTTCTAATTGATCTTTAGATAATACGAAAAAACTTTCTGGCATTACACTATTGCCTTTGCAATTGTACTTGATACATCAACAATTGATGTTTTACCTGGAATGGTGTTTGCACTTACAATTTTTGTCACTCCAGATTTTTTTATTTTCTTTTCAGCATCATTCATCAAAAGGGCATGTGTACATGCAACAAAAACTCTTTTGCATTTTTCTTTTTTAAGAAATTTTGTAGCATTAACTATACTTCCACCAGTACTGATCATATCATCAACTAAAATTAGATCTCGTCCAGTAACATCAGCTTTTTTTGTTTTTATCTGAACTTTCCCAGTTTTCCTATCTCTTTTTTTCTGTAATGCAATGTATTCTATTCCCATTTCTTTTGCAAACTCTTTTGCTCTTTCTTTTCCACCTTGATCAGGCGAAACAATTAGTGGATTTTTTAGGCTCAATTTTTTAAAATATGTGGCCAAATCTGGAACAGCTGATACATTTTTTGATTTTATAGTGAAATGCCTGAGTCCAATTAAACTGTGAATATCTACTGCGATGAGCTTTGATGCACCTGCACCTTTGAATAATTTTGCTAAAACCTTCATGGTAACAATTTCTCCTGGTAAAAACTCTCTATCTTGTCTAGCATATCCCATGTAAGGAATTACAACGATAACCTCAGATGATGTTTCTTTAGCTTTTGAGATTAATGATAATGCTTGTACGAGATTTGTATCAACAGGTGGATAAATTGATTGAACAACAATTGATTTTCTTTTAGATATGATTCCTTTTAGTGTAATCTTACTTTCTCCATCAGCAAAAACTCTAATTTCAGATTTTACAAGATTTGCTTTTAATTTTCTTGAAATCCTTTTTGCTAAATCTTCAGAAGCTTTTCCTGAAATTACTGAAAGTTTGCTCATCAAGAAATTGTAAATTAATGGGATTCTTAAGTTTTGAGAAAAGAAGTAAGATCAATCCTCTCCACTACCACGTCCTATGTCTCCTATTCCATATTCGTCAATTACTTTGTCTCTATCTGAATCACGTTTACCGATTTCTTCAGATTCTCTTTTTTCATCTCCCTGGTAGACTGTTCGAATTGGCCATGGAATTCTAATATCATATTTTTTGAATTCTTCATACATGATCATTCTCATTTCTGTCTTAGCCTTGAATTGTGCTCCGTAATCTCTTACATAAAGCCATAATGAGAAATCTAATGCTGAATCATTGAATTGATTAAATCTCACAACTGGTTGAGCTATATCTACATGAATGTCCTTATCGCATCCACAACTTGGTTTATTTTCATCTAGATATGGACATCTTAATTGTACAACTAGGTGTCTTTGTTTATCGTCAACTATTTCTTTCATTCCACGTTTTCCAACTTTAACAAGAATTGCTGCAACTTGTTTAGGATCATTAAGATATGAAACACCTACTTCTACTATTGCAGGTACCATCTTGATCTCTTTTGAATAGTTGATAATCTGAGAATTCACTAATTGTCTTGTTGGAATTACTGCAAAAGATTCGTTTAGTGCATTTCTGATATACGTTACTCTAGGCGTAATTTTGTGTACATATCCATTATACCCAGTATCTAACAATATTCTCTCCCCCTCAGAAAATATCTTATCCTTACGAATCAAAATATACGCAAAGTAATTTTGCATTGTTTCTTGTAATGCTAAACCAATTCCAATTGCTAGTCCACCTGTAGCAGTAGCAAGTACAATAAGATCTACTCCCCACCAACTAATAATACCAACAATTACGGCAATGAAAATTCCTAAAGGTAAAATTTGTGAAATTGATTTTGGAAGATTTTTTCTCTTTCTTGTTGCATATCCTGGAGGTCTACCGCCAGGAATAATTGGCTCATATCCGTTTAATCTTTTTTCTTCTCTCCATGTATCTATTGGATAAATCTCTTCATCTTCTTGTCCAGTTCTTAGTTTTTTCCCTGATTGGTTGTTTCCTGAAACACATTTCTTAAAGTAATCTAGATATTTTTTTCTTTCAGCTTTTTTCCATTCTTCAAATGGATTCTTTACAAGCTCTTCGTAACTACCAATAGGTAATCCCTTAGTTGTTCTAAACTCTTCAAGAAATTTTACTCCCCCATCAGCTTGTAGATGTTTTTGAAATTCTTCTTCAGAAATATCTTCAGGTGTGTTTACAGGTGGAACCCATTTGAAAAGTTTATGGAATAAATCTCCTTCGTCATCTTTGAATCCCCTCATCTCTTTCCATGCTTCAAAATCCTCTTTTTCCTCAGTTGATTTTTGTCTTTTATTAAGTGCTATTGGAATTAGATGAGCTATTGAATAGCCTATAACCAAAATGTTAATGCTGTTTAGTATTTTTGCAAATGTCTCTGCGGGACTTAATCTATCAATATTTACTATTGATTCTTCTGCATCTTTGATAGCCTCTTCCAATTCTATCTTTGCTTCTTCAAAAATGTCAAAAGACTGGATGTAGAAATTCATACTTGTAATCAGAATTATAGCGAAGAACGGTAATACTCCCACCTGAATAAATTTAGAAAGATGCGGTCTGACATAGTGAAATTTTTGAGATCTCACCCACTTTGAAAAAATACGATAAACTGAAACTATTGATATGATTCCAACAATTAACACCAAAAATGCAGCTTGTAGTGCCTCTGAAGATGCAATTAATTCAGTAACACTCTGAAATTCATTGGTTTGTCCTGCAACTGCATCAATAATCTCTTCAGCCATGTATCTCTTAATCTCCTATTCGTAGAATACAAAGTTTAACCCATATTATCATTTTTGATAAAATTTTCAAATTTAATATAAAATCAATGAAAATTTCATGCGTAACATACGTGTAACCTTTAACAATGGAATGTGTACTACTAACAAAGTGACCCTTCAAGAATCAATTTGGGATGGTTCTCCATCACTAAAATCTTACACACTATCAAATTTTCGTGATCTTCCACAAATTCAGAATATTTCTGAAGAAAAACAATTTGAAATGGAAGTTGTAGGAAATGTTTTACCATTTAAAGCAAACAATTATGTCGTTGAACAATTAATTGATTGGAATAACATTCCCACCGATCCAATGTATGTTCTAACCTTTCCTCAAAAAGGAATGTTAAAACCTGAACATTATTCCAAAATGGAAACTGCTTTAAAAAATAATTCTGATAAAAAAGAAATAGCAAATATTGCAAATGAAATTCGTTTACAACTTAATCCCCATCCTGCAGGCCAAATGGAACTAAATGTTCCTGCATTAAAAGATGGAACCAAACTTTATGGAATGCAGCATAAATACAATGAAACATGTCTGTTTTTCCCCAGCCAAAGTCAAACATGTCATGCTTACTGTAGCTTTTGTTTTAGATGGCCACAATTTGTAGGTATGGATGAAATGAAATTCGCAATGCAAGAAGGTGAACAACTTGTGCAATATGTTTCAGAACATCCAGAAATCTCTGATGTTCTTTTTACAGGTGGTGATCCAATGATTATGAAAGCAAAAATGTTTTCAAAGTATGTGGATGCTTTAATTGAATCAAAATTACCAAATCTTAAAACAATTAGAATTGGAACAAAAGCTCTCTCTTATTGGCCATACAAATTCTTGACTGATTCTGACTCACAAGAAATGCTTGATGTTTTTAGAAAGATTACTGATAGTGGTTTGCACTTAGCATTTATGGCCCATTTCAATCATCTAAACGAATTATCAACAAATGCTGTAAAATCTGCAATCAAGGAAATTAGAAAAACTGGTGCTCAAATTAGAACACAATCCCCTATTTTATCTCACATAAATGACGACGCAGAAATGTGGGCAAAGATGTGGACTAAGCAAGTACAGCTAGGATGTGTGCCGTATTACATGTTCGTTGTTAGAGATACTGGCGCTCAGCACTATTTTGGAATTCCATTGGTAAAAGCATACAATATTTTTAGAAAAGCATATTCGTCAGTAAGTGGTCTAGCACGAACTGTTCGTGGACCTAGTATGTCTGCAACCCCTGGAAAAGTACACGTTATTGGAACTGCTCAATTAAATGATCAAAAAGTCATTGTTTTAAGATTCTTACAGGGTAGAAATCCTGATTGGGTTCAAGTCCCATTCTTTGCAAAATATGATGAAAATGCAATTTGGTTAGATGATCTAAAACCTGCATTAACTGAAAAATTCTTTTTTGAAGATGAGATGAAGAATTTCAAAAAATCTCATCCTGTTGATGATTATCCAGAATCTTAAAATTTACCTGACCATCTTGACAATTCTATCTTACATGATAACATTAGTAAATCGGTTTTCTAAACATATCAATTGAACGTAGAACAAGTATTACAAACTATACAAGATGAAAAAATTTCATTCATTGATTTTTGGTTTGTAGATATTTTTGGTGAATTACATAATGTTGGAATGCCAAGCTATGCAATTGATAAAAATAGTTTTGTTAACGGTCTTGAAAAATTAGATGCAAGCTCGATTGTTGGATTCAAATCTGTAAATCATTCTGATATGATCTTAATGCCTGATCCAAATTCATTTAAGATTCTTCCACCTGATTATGATCCTGGTAATCGTAAGAATGCTAGAATATTTTGTGATTTGTATGATGGCAGTACCGCAGAAAGTTCAAGATACAACAGAGATTCAAGAGGTATTGCACATAAAGCATCAAAGAAACTCGGTGAATTTGGATTTACTCATACTAACTGGGGACCTGAAATAGAATTTTTTGTATTTGATACCATCAATGTTTATCCATCGCCATATGCTGCAACGCATTCGTATGGTGGTTCTGGTTATTCTATAGAATCTAAAGAATCTCCATGGGCTAAAGGAAATGTAAGTACTGCCATTGATATCAAAGAAGGATATTATCCATCTCAACCTAAAGATACACTTGAAGGATTTAGAAAAGATGTGTGTGATGATCTCTACAATTACTTTGGAATTAGAATAGAAGCTGAACATCATGAAGTAGCAACTTCTGGTCAATGTGAAATTAATCTTGTATATGATGAAATGATACAAATGGCAGATCATGTTATTGGAGTAAAAAATTTAGTAAAAGTCAAAGCTAAACGAAAAAATAAAGTTGCAACATTTATGCCAAAACCAATTTTTGGTGATAACGCATCAGCAATGCATACTCACCAAAGCTTGTGGAATGGAGATTCAAATGCAATGTATGATGAAAATGATAAACTTGCACAAATGAGTCAAACGGGAAGATACTATATTGGAGGAATTCTGAGTCATGCATCAGCTTTATGTGCAATTTCAAACCCAACAACAAATTCCTACAAACGTCTTGTTCCTGGTTTTGAGGCACCTGTCAATGTATGTTGGGGATTAGGTAATAGGTCTGCTGCAATTAGAGTTCCAATGTATAATAGAAATCAAGAAAAAAGTAAGAGACTTGAATATAGAGTTCCTGATCCTACTGCAAATATCTACCTTCTAGAAGCTGCATTATTGCTTGCAGGTTTAGATGGAATTAAAAATAAAATTGATCCTGGTGATCCAATTGAAGAAAATGTTTACAAACTTTCTGCAGAAAAGAAAAGAGAATACAAAATTGGTTCATTGCCTGTATCCCTAAAAGGTGCTCTTGATTCTTTGGCCTCTGATTCAAAATTTCTTGAAGAAGTATTTACAAAAGATTTTCTTGATGTATATTCTAAATTAAAATACAAAGAATACGTTGCATTTGCCCAAACTCCTACTGCTTGGGAGGTTTCAATGTATGCTGATGCATAGTTGGTACAAATATCAAACTGTTCCAAAAAATATAGAACATTTTTAAAATCAAATATGATTTTTTTAATATGAAACTCAAAATTCTATTTATTTTATTATTAATTTCAGGTTCATTTGGTGTTGCTTATGGACATACTGTTGATGCAGTTGGAGAATATAGAGTGGAAATTGGATGGATGAATGAACCAGTTGTTTCTGGTGAAACTAATGCAATTGAATTTTATGTAAGTCCATTAATTCCTTGTCCTGAAATTCCAGAACCAATCAAATGTGCAGAGTCTCAAGAATTCCAAAATGGAGTAGAAGACTTGAAAAAAACTGTAAAGATGCAATTAATCTACAAAGATGAAAGTATAACACTTCCACTTTCACCTGATCACAACATTCCTGGAAAATATTATGCCTTTGTTAATCCAACAGTCTCTGGATTTTACCAAGCAAATATTTTAGGATCGATTAATGAGACACCAATTAGTTTATCTATGCATCCTCCAAAAGTTGCAGAACGCTCCTACATTGAATTTCCAGAACCTTCTGATATAACCGTCCAACAAATGATTGATGGACATACTGCATTAATTGAGGATATTGGCGATCTGAAAGATTCTGTCACTAATCTAGAAGAAACTAAACAAATGGATGTAGGTTATGCAGGAATAGGTATTGGATTCATAGGTATAGTGATTGCAATTGTTGCACTTGCAAAATCTAAAAAGAATTAATCAGAACTCATAAAATCTTTTCTTCTTCTTAAAATTAAATACAAAACAGCTCCAATTGCAATAATAATTAATCCCACAAGAACTACTTCCACATCAAATTGTAGTGCCATGTAAACAGTTGTTCCAAAACCAAATAATGGCAAAATTGGGAATTTTCCAATATTTATTGGAACTTTAAATGGTCTTTCTAAAACTGGTTCTGTATATCGTAGGACAATTACTGCCAAGTTAATTGCAGCAAAAGTAATGACTACTGCAAAAACCACAATATTTGCAATAATTACAATATCTCCAACAAAAGCAAATCCTATTGAGGTCATTAAAATTACAATTACTGCAATCCATGGTGTCTTTGTTTTAGGATGAACTCTACCTAAAAATTCAGGAAGAGATTTGCTTCTTGCCATTCCATATAGGATTCTGGCACCTGCAACTAATGTAATTAGAACCGTACTTGCAGTAGCAAAAAGTGCAATTAGTGAAAGTGTGATGCTGCCATTCATACCTACTGCTGAGTGTGCAACATCTGCTAATGGAGCTGATGATGCAGCTAAATCTTCCCAATTCATAATTCGAATTGATGCTAAAGAAACTAAAACGTAAATTATTGCAGTAATGACTATTGACAAAATTATTGCTCTTGGAATTGTTTTTTTTGGCTTTCTAACCTCTTCAGCAACATTTGCCATGTCTTCAAATCCAATAAATGCAAAGAAAATCAATACAAATGCTAGAATTATGCCTGTAAGTCCACTAGGTGCTTCAAAATAATCAATTGTCTCAACTGGCTCCATTGAAAAACCAAGAAAAATAATGAGAACAAGTCCTGCTGCAGTTATTAATGCAAAAATCGTGTTTGCCCATGCAGATTCTTTTATCCCTACAAAATTAACAATCGATAAAATTATGATTAGAAAAACTGCTCCAACTGTAATTGGTAAATCAATAAACTGAGTTAGATATCCACCAAATCCTAATGAGACAGTAGCAGCAACTATAATTGATGTGATTGCTGTTAACCATCCAATAATAAAACCAAAAAAATTATTCTTGAAAGCATTTTTTACAAAAGTATACTCTGCAGCTGCTTTTGGAAATAATGCTGATAACTCTGCATAACTTAATCCTGCAAAAATTGCAACAATTGCACCTGACAAAAAAGAAATCCACATTGAATTACCTGCAAATCCTGCAGCTTCTCCAATTAAGACATAGATTCCTGCACCTAGAATTAATCCCACACCATACATGGTAAGATGAAATAATCCCATGTGACGATGTAGTTCAGACATTTCTGTTTTCTTATTTAATTAAAAAATTTAACCTATATCATACAACATAATTTCCAACAATGAAAATCATCTCTGTTTTTTATATTGAATAATTTTATTTTTTTATTCATGGGAAGTTTCTCAAAAATTCTTGTGCCACTTGATGGTTCTACAAATGCTACACGTGGTTTGGATAGAGCAATTGAAATTGCAAAAGGTAGTGGTGCTGAAATTACTGGCTTTTACGTATTTCACTTACCTATCGCAGCAGGAATAAAATATACACAAAAAATGAAAGATGAAGCCCAAAAAAAGGCTGTAAAAGCTATTGGCCCTGCGATGAAAAAAGCACAAAATGCTGGTGCAAAATTCAAGTATCAAACAGGTGGTGGTCATACTGGTTCTGAGATTGTTAAATATGCTCAAAAGGGTAAATTTGACATGATTGTAATTGGTGCAAGAGGCGTGGGTGGTGCAAAAGAAGCATTTCTTGGAAGTACATCCAACTATGTTATGCACAAAACTAAGATCCCAGTGTTAGTTGTAAAATAAACATCTTTTACAATTTTTATTTTTATTTTAGATATCTAATATTCTATAATGTAATAAACTACAAGTATAGTAAATTCTGGAAAATAAGGGGGATCTGAAACATGGTTGAAAGTAATTATGATATTTTAGGAATCGTTGAAGGAACTACTGAAAAAGAAATTCGTGATGCATTTAGAAGATTAGCTCTTCAATACCATGCTGATCGTGGTGGAGAGAATGAACAATTCATAAAAATTAAACAAGCCTATGAAGATCTAAAAATTGGTAAAAAATATCCTGAAACAGATATTGAAAAAATAAAAAACTCAAGAGTATATTCTGATGAATCTGAATCTGATGTAAGAAGAAAAAATCAGATTCTTGGACAACAACTATCTAAAGAAATGAAAACAGCTGAAGAGTGGGCAGCAGCACATAACAGAGCAAATTCAACTGGATCAAGATTATTTGGATCAAAAACCCTAGGTGAAATGGAATTTGAAAGAAAAGCTAATGGTGCTTTGTCTATTAAAGGAAATTTCATGGCAGGAAATTTGACTTATGATGGACCAATTATCATGCAAGGAAGTATTACAAGTCCATCATGGACTCGAGAATTTCAAACAAATATTCATCTGACAAAAGGAGATTTCAAATTTCTTGATCCTGTAGAAAACAAGTATAAAATTGAAAATGGAGCTAAAATTATTGTAGATAATGGAAATATTGTAGTGGGAAATATTTTTGGAAGAAAATTTAGAGTTGAAGATCCGGATGGAAAAGTAGGCGTCTATAAAATTTTGGAACATAGAACTCAAATCTCTGCTCCAAATGGAAAAATTATTGCTGAAAATGCAGTTAACACTGTATCATTAAACGCCGATACAATTATTGTTCTAAATGTAGAAGATGATGTAATAATTTCTGCACGTGAAGTCTTGTTTTATGGAGGCAAATTTACCTATGATTCTGTAATTAAATTAAAAGAAGGTGGCTCTATCAGATTTTTTGAAAATTTTTCAATTCAAGGATTAAGTGGTGATGCTAAAATTGAGTTAGAAAATGGTAAAAAAATTAGATTATTTGATCTCAAAACAAAAAAAATCAAGGATTTAGCTGATGAATTTGTCCCCAACAAAGAAAATTATTCAAATAATGCAACAATGGTTGGTCATGGATTTACAATCACATATGAAATGCTAGATAATCTCTCCAAAAAACCAACAAAAAAACAAAAATCAAGTTGGGTATCAAGATTTGGTTTTTCTAAAAACTAATTTTTCCTTTTTACCTCAAAAATGTTATAATCATATTTTTGTTTTAATTCAGCAATATGTAATTGTGTAAACTCGTAACCCTCAAAATTCTTTAAAATTTCATACAACTTATCTCCAATTACAAGACTATTCTTTGGACAAAGTGAATTAATTTTAAAACACTTATTCACAGTTGATCCAAATACATCACTAATATTGGAAGTTGTACTTTCAGCTACTTTCACAGAGCCATATGTTGCACTTACCTTATAATCTAATTCAGGTAAATTTTCTACTTTAAGTTGTTCTTTTAGTTCTTCATGCGAATCTATCATCGACAAACAACATTCCAATACATTTCTCATTGCGGTATTGTCATTAGTATCAATATTTGCAAATCTAAACATTAATGCATCTCCTATATTTTTCACCACTTCTCCTTTATGTTTAAGAATAATTTTTGCCATAAAGTTTAGAAATATTTCATACAATTTTGTTACATCTTTATCAGATAACTTAGATGTTATTCTAGTTGAATCAGTCATATCAATTACACCAACACAATCATTTTGTTCATGTTGAGAAAATTTTAACACGCCACCTCCTTCAAGTTGTTTAATGACTTCTTCTTTCTTTTTAATCTCAATTAACGACTCTTGAAGCTTTTGTGCCATTGAATCAAATGCACTAGATAACTCCCCTATCTCATCTCTTGTTTTAATATCGGTTCTTACATCAAAGTCACCACTGGCAATTTTATTTGCAGCATCTTTCAATTTTATCAAAGGTCTTGAAAGCGATTTTGACATGATAAATGCAACAATTGCCATAATCCCAATAATTACAATTCCTGTTAGGATGATCCTATCTCGTAGTATGCTAATTGGTTTTTCCACTTCGTCTTCATCAATTTCAGCAAGCAAAACAATTCCTAAATCTTGTGCACAATATGATGATCCATAAATTGGGATATCTCTATAATCAGGATAAAATCCAATATGTTCTTGGCCTTCATTGAAACATTTTTGCACACCTACGGTATTTACCGTTTGTTGGAATATGGCATTTTCAAAAAATCGTGATTCAGATAGCATAACAAAGTCATCATTGACAATGTACACTTCACCTGTTTCACCCAGTCCACTTCTACTAAGTAAAATACTATCAATTGCAGCGGTTCTCATTTTAGAGATGATGACTCCAATTGGTTCATCATCAATTTTATTATCTGATGCATAAACAGGAGATACAACAATCATCTTTTTACCTGATTCAACATGTTCAAAATCAACAAAAGATTCCTTTAATCCTCTCTGGAAATATTCATTTTGAGAATAATCCTCATCAGATATTCCTACAAGTGAAAAAAAGACATTCCCATTATTACCAATTACCTTCACATCTTCAAATCCAATTGAGAATCCAATTAGTTTTTGAAATGCTTGTATCTGAATTAGAAAATCCCTGCGTTTTTCTTCTTTGATATCTTTTAACTGCTCTATGGGAATTTTATTCATCTCTGCAGTCAAGAGTCGAATCATTGGATCATTTGCTAAAATTTGATTTTGTTCTATTCTAGATTCAAAAAGTAATCTTAAAGTTTCGCCACGAATTGTTGATTCGCCAAGTAACTGATCTCCTGTTCTTTGTTTTAGAATTTGATCAGCATAATTGAAACTAAAATATCCTATAACTGATAGAGCAATGACTGATACTAGCATTACCAACAAAATGAGTTTCCTATCTAAATTAAATGAGATTGACAATTTGATTCTATTTTATTTTTATGTGAATATCAAGGCTTCTACTATTTTTTAGTCTATTATGCTTACAATAATTCTTCAAGTTGATAATTATTTTGGCAAAAGAAAATATCATGTATAAAATTGTAAAAATCTAAAATAAGAAAAAGAAATTAAAGTTGAACTAATCTAATCGATTAATTCGGTCCAACCTTTTACGAAGACTGAATCTTTGTGGAGTGGAACTGGTTGTCCAACAGTAAAGTCCATTGGTCTCATCCAAAAGATTGCTTTTGTTGGGCATACACCAATGCATGCACCATCAGAAATACATCTTTCTGGGTAAAAGACAAATGCTTTACCTCTCTTCCAGCCTTCAACTGGTTTTACTCTAAGGACATCAGGGCCAAGTGTTGTACAGATTTCTACACATAGTGCGCATCCGATACACATTTGTTCACTTATGTCTGGAATAATTCCTACTGGCATAACAAAATAAAATCTTGATTTGGCATTAATATAATTTGCCTAAAAATATCATGTTATAACGGCGTTTGAAATTTTATAACAGCGTTTGTATTTTTGATCGCATTTTAGGTTAGATTAATGATGGAATCTTGAAAATCTGTGAATTTTCATCAATGGAACGAATAATCAAGTTATCTTCTGTTTTCTTTAGAATGTAAACTCCTGTTTTTGTAGATTTTATGATTTGTTTGCCTCCTGGAGTAAGAATCCAACCTTCATTTTCTTTTTTTCTAGCCATTGCCGTTATGATGATAGACGAATCTGCATCTTTTCCCAATGATGCAAGTAACATAATACATGAGTTGATGAATATGGCTGACTCTAAATCTTCAAACATGTTGTATACTCCATTGAATGAATCAATAATTACAAGAAATTTTTCTTTAGAGACTCTTGAAATTATCTTAGTGAATTCTTCTTTCCAATTTTCTTTAGTAGGATGAAATACTGTTAGATTGTCTTTCTTCTGAATTAGACCTGACTCAATGTATCCTGTATAAAGTAGATCCATGTCTACAAAAATTACTGGTGTGTCAACAGAGTTGATTAATTTATTGAGAAACTCTGCTTTGTGAAATGGTTCTGAGCAAAGTACTATGTTGGGGAGTCTCTCTTTAAACTCATTTTGAATGTGAACTAATTTACTATCTAAAATCTGGTCAGGACTTTTATCCAACACCCATCTAGCATTCTACAGATATAATAATGAATTTAGTATCAAAGGACATTTCAAATGATTTTCCAATATCAGATAAAATCTATCTAAACAATGCGTCAGTTTCTCTAATGCCTAATCAAAGTATTGAAGCAATGAAAGATTTTCTAACTTCCTACAATTCTATTGGTCCTGATTCAAAAGAATCAGAACCATTTGTAACTGAAAAATTAAGAGATACAAGAAAAACTATAGCAAAAATTATCTCATGTCAACCTGATGAAGTTGTACTTACTCAAAGTACTACTGATGGCATCAATATTGTAGCCAATGGTCTTACATTTGATGAAAAATCAAATATAATCATTCGTGGAATGACTCATGAACACCATTCAAATTTTTATCCTTGGTTAAAATTAAAAGAAAAAATTTCTGTGAAAAATCTTTCAATTGACAAAGATGGATTTTTCAAACTTGAAGATTTAGAAGCGTTAGTTGATGAAAATACCAAGTTAGTTGCTCTAAGTCATGCTCTTTACAATACTGGTTCTATCTTGCCATTAGAAAAAATTTCAAAAATTCTCAATGTACCTCTTTTTGTTGATAGTGCACAAACTGTAGGATGTATTGATGTTGATGTTTCAAAAATAAACTGCAATTTTATGTCCTTTAATGGTTCAAAATGGCTTTGTGGGCCAATGGGAACTGGTCTGTTTTATTGTAATAGAAAATCAAGTGAGTTGTTAGAACCAAGAACTATTGGTGGAGAATCTGCAATAATCTATGATGACACAAATTTAGCATTCAAAGAACTTCCTGATAAATTTCAAACTGGATTTCGCAATTATGTTGGAATTGTTGGCTTGGAATCTTCTGCAAATTATTTACTTAACTTTGGTCTCAAAAACATCCGTGAAAAAAATCAATACTTGTCAAATCTTTTAAGAGAAGAATTATCTAAAATACCAAAAATTATTTTGTATGGTCCTGAAGATCCTAATTCTAGAACTAGTATTGTATCTTTTAACATAGATGGAATGGATTCACAAGAAGTTGTCGATAGACTTGAAAAACAAAATATTATTTTGGCTTTAAGAGAAATTATGGAAAAAAAAATTGTGCGAGCTTCTCCTCACTTTTTTAATTCTGAATCAGAAATTATGTCAGTAATTGATGTAATAAAGAGATTATAGATTCTCTTGTTCTTCTATAACCATCATGGTTAACGTAGACTGTACTTTGGTAATCTTTCTGACTTTATTGGTAATAATTGAGCGTAGTTTTTCAGCATCATCTGAAGATAATTTTAAGACGATATCATATACTCCGTATACTCCTTGGACCTCGTAGGTTACCTTTTCATCTGTAAGGATTTGCTTTACTTCATTGATGATTGACTCATCTGATCCTAAATCAGAATTTAGTAGAACATATGCAGTAGGCACACGAAATTTTTACTCAAAGAGTATTTAACTTTTCATAATTCAAAAATTGATTAATTAGCATTTTGTCTTATTGATGTGAAACCCATAGATCTAACACTTACAATATCAAAATTTATCCCGAGTTTTCCTGGTTCTCCAAAACCTCAGTTCATTTCTTGGTCAAATCTCAAAGACGATGGTTATAATCTTGAATTATTATTCCTTAGTTCCCATACTGGAACCCACCTTGATGCTCCTTTTCATTTTGTCAAGAATGGTATCAAAATTGATCAAATCCCCCTTGAGAGATTAATGGGCAAAGCCATCTTAATTAAAATAAAAAAATCAAAAAACTCTCCAATCACAAAATCAGAAATCATTCAATTTGAGAAAAAAAATGGAGTCATTCCTAACAAATCATCTGTCTTCTTTTTTACAGATTGGCAAAAAAACCTCAAAAAAGATAATTATTTTACAGAAAATCCTGGGTTAGCATTTTCAGCTGCTATGTATCTTGCACAAAAAAAGACAAATCTTGTTGGAATAGATTCTCCAAGTATAGATCTTGGAAAAGATGAATCATTTAGCGTTCATCATGTTTTATCAAACAATGATATTTTGATAGTAGAAAACTTGGCAAACTTGAATAAGATAAAATCAAAGGAATTTGATTTTACAATTCTTCCACTAAAACTAAAAGATGCAACAGGTTCGCCTGTAAGAGCAGTTGCACACAACATTTCGTAATGCTAAAAATATAGTGAATGTTAACATCTAGCATGAGCAAGCCTGGAAATCTATGGAGAAAGGTTCATGGAAAGATTACAAAAAAACCTACAAACTTTTCCTGGTTGATTGAAGAAAAATTAGCAGGCTCTGGTATGCCTACAAGTTCTGATGAATTTGATTGGATTGTAAATCAAGGGGTAAAATCAATTGTAACTATGACTGAAAATGCTCTACCTGAAAATTGGACAAAAAATATTGATTATCTTCATGTTCCGACTCCTGATTTGACAGCACCTGATATGGACAAGATTGATACTGCAGTTGATTTTATACATGAACAAATTACAAATGATCAAGCAGTAATGGTTCATTGTGCAGCTGGAATGGGAAGAGCTGGAACAATACTTGCATGTTACTTTGTAAAATACCAAAAGTTTTCAGCAAAAAAAGCTATTGAAATGATTCGTGAAGAAAGACCTGGTTCTATACAATCTGAAGTACAAGAACTAGCTATTGGTTTTTATGAAAAACATGTAAGAAATTAACTAGATTCTGAAACTAGTTTACCATCAACTATTTTGATCTTCATAATTTTGTTATCTGAAAAAGTTACTGTTAATTCATCATTTGAATCAGAGTCTTCAATTTTTAGAATTTCTTTCATTTTGAATTCTTCAACATCTATCATTCATTTTCACCTATTCTGGAATTGACACCGTCTCAATTTTACCGTCAACCACTTTAATGAACAGAAATCTATTATCTTTCATAATGAAAGTTATGCCCCCTTCTTTATCAGGATCTTCTATTTCAAGAAGTGGTTGTCCTAACAAACCGTCATATTTTGCCATACTAATTCACCAAAAAAGTTCTTTATATCCCTAATTGATTTTTATTTCAATTTCTCTAGAATTGTTCTTGACATTTCCCGGCTCTGTAAACTCGTGTTTTTGCCATGATGCAAAGGCCTCAGCGCTAATTTTGTGTGTGCCCTTTCCCAAATCTTCGGCTTTGAAAACAAATTTCTCATTAAAATCAAATAACTCCTGCCTAACTTCTTCTTCTGTAAGTCTGATAAATGGCTCAAAATTTTTGGCTACTTGGACCCAAATTCTCCTGTCTTTCATAGGATTAACAAGTTTAGGATTTCTTGTCCAAAATATGGATGCCTTTCTGTAGGTATCAATTGTTCTTCCTAACTCTTTTTTCCTAAAGCCGCCTGAAGTCAATTTCACACCACATTTCAATTTGAATGAAACATCGTTTTTGTTGTATGCATTAGTCCAATTTGTCTCGTTAAATGCATCTCTTAGGTCACCTTCAACTGAAAATTGGACATTTATCTCAATATTTTCATCTAAAGCGTATTCATCCTTAGATTTTACTAATTCTATGTCTGAAATCCTACTTTCGCCCATTTCTACTGCTCATAATGATTTATATCCGCAATAAGTGCTTTTTCTGAATACATGAACGCACAAGTAATCAGTTCAGAAGCCAAAGAAATCAACCTCTCAATCACAGAAACCGATATTGGGATTTTGTACCTAATTCAACATGAGCTTCTAAAAGAATCAAGTATTGATTTTGCAGGTGTTATTGTAAAACATCCACTAACTAACGAGTGTTGGATGAGAATTAATTCTAGTTCAAAACCACTAGGTGAAATAAAGAAAGCTACAGATTCAGCAATTAAAATGGCAGATGAGTTCAAACAACTATTTAATTCAAAACTTAAGGTAAATTAGAATTGAAGTTTTGCCCCAAATGTGAGGTCAAATTAAAAAAAGGTACTTCTGGCCTTCAATGCCCCAAGTGTGGTTATACTGAAGGACAAGAAGAAAAACAGACCAAAAAAATTATTGAAAATGAAGCACATGAAGAATCAATTTTAGCTTTTGAAGGAAATGAGGGAGAGGAATCTCATCCAACTATCAAAATAGAATGTGAGAAGTGTGGACATGATGAAGCAATTTGGTGGATGCTTCAAACAAGAAGTGCAGATGAACCAACCACACAATTTTATCGCTGTACAAAATGTAAGAATACTTGGCGTAATTACGCATAACGTTTAACTGGAACATAAAGTCAACAAAGTTGGTTTGACTTTTGAAGCAAAAACAAGTGGTTCTGATGATCTAAAGGCAATCATATCTGCAATTTCAACACTTGTTGAAGAGGCAACATTTGTTGCAACTGCAGAAGGAATTTCTTTTAGAGGAATGGATCCATCACATGTTGCTCTTATAGATATCTCATGGCCTAATTCTGCATTTGAGAAATACGAATGTGATAGTGATATAAAATTTGGAGTAAGAATAGATGAATTCTCAAAACTCATTAAAAGAGCAGACAAAAAAGATAGCATTGAGATTAGTATCTCTGAGCAAAACATGTTGCTTGTTACAGTTGGGAAAAATAAAAAATACAAAATGCGTTTGATTGAAAGTTCTGCAACAGATACACCATTACCAAAGATACCATATGATTCTAAAATTGTATTATCTTCATCAAAATTTGATAAAATTTTAGGTGATGTTCAAGTTGTATCAGACTATTTGACGATACATACATCTGATTCTAAAGGTGATTTTTCAGGAAAAGGAGATTCAGGAGAAGTTGTAATTGATTTAGATAAAGATGATGACGATATAGAAGAGATTTCTTCAAAAGAAGACAGTGTTGGAACCTACAGTTTAGAATATCTTAATCCAGTGGTAAAAGCAGTAGGAACTACTGCAGGCTTTATCACATGTGAATTTTCAAGCGCAAAACCACTTAGAATTGAATTCAAAGTAGCCAATATTGGTAGAATTCACTTTTACTTAGCTCCACGCGTGGAAAGTTAAAGCATTTAAAGATTAACTAATTCAGGTATTTTGAATTGAGACTTGTAATAAAATATGGTGGAACATCGATTTCCTCTGCAAAAGACATTAGAGCAGTAGCTAACCATCTAAATTCATTATCAAAGAAAAATCAAATTGTAGTTGTGTGTTCTGCAACTAGTGGAACAACAGATGATCTAATAGAAATATCTGAATCAATAAAAAAAGAAAATAAATCTAAAGCTGAGCAACTTGCATCCAAAATAACTAATCGACATAAACAGTTAGCAAAACAGACAATCAAAAAATCTGACTTGCGTAAAAAATTATTAAAAAATTTTGATGATGATTTTGCAGAACTTGTTGCATTAATTGATGGAATGGTGTTACTTGGAGAAGTTACTCCCAGAACAATGGATTATCTTTTCTCCTTTGGTGAACGCTTATCAATAAAACTAGTTTCAATGGCACTTAGTGACACAGGAAAGAAATCAATTCCTTTAACTGGAAAAGAAGTAGGAATAGTTACTGATTCCAATTTTGGTGAATCTAAACCACTAATTGATACAACTAGATTAAGAGTATCAAAAACTGTGGAAAATCTTTTCTCAAAGAAAACAGTACCTGTTGTTGGAGGTTTTGTTGGTGCCGATCAACATGGTCACATTACAACTTTTGGAAGAGGTGGTTCAGATTATTCAGCAACAATTATCGGAACTTGCATAAAAGCAGATGAAATCTGGTTAATGAGTGATGTAGACGGTCTAATGACTGCAGATCCAAAGATAGTCAAGAATGCAAAATTACTCAAAGAAGTTTCATACATTGAGGCAATCGAGATGGCATTATTTGGCGCAAAACAGATACATCCACGCACATTTGAGCCTCTACTATCAAAGAAAATCCCAATGAAAATTAGAAGTTCCTTTAATTTAAAAAATGAAGGAACTCTAGTTACAGCTTCTCCTTCATCATCTGTAAAAAATACTGTAAAGTGTGTTAGTAATGTTAGAAACAATGGATTAATCGACATTCAAGGTGGAAGTATGGTTGGAACTCCTGGTACTGCTGCAAAAATATTTGCAACATTAGCAAAAGCTGGAATTAATGTAATGATGATTTCTCAAAATCCATCTGAATCTAGCATAACAATAGTAGTAAAAAATACTGATCTTGATAAAGCTGTAAGCTCACTTGAAATGGAACTTTTAGGAAAAATTATCAAAAAACTAGAAGTAACAACAAATGTTGCAATTATAGCACTTATTGGGTCTGGAATGCGTGGAACTGTAGGTGTTGCCTCTAAAGTTTTTGGTGCTGCTGAGAAAAATAAAGTAAATGTTTCAATGATTACTCAGGGCTCATCTGAACTAAACTTGGCATTTGTTGTTAAAAATTCTGATACAAATGCAGCTGTTCGCGCATTACATAATGCATTTGCGTTAGACAAGATCAACTAAGACAAAATCATTTAAGGGAATAATCTAAATGAAGTTTGTTGAGAAAATTACTTGCCATATTGATTATTGGAATTTTTGCAACAAGTATTATTACGATTTCTTCATTGTCTGATCAGTTTGCTGATGCAGGCTCTAGAAAAAAAATTCATTTTACACAAACTTTTTCATCCTCTCAAGATCCAGGTCAAGGACATGAAAATCATCAATTATCTCTAATTTTGTCGCCTAATGAAGGAACAATCTATGATGGTTCTATGACATTTACCTCTAGTGAACCCGTTCAGATTGTTGTTTTACATGAAATTAACTCAAATGATGCAAAAGGCCAACCAACTTGGAGCATTGATGGTGATACTGTTTATGGGTTATCTCTAATAGATTTACAAACAAAATCTGGCTCTTTTGAATTTACAGGAGCCGCACTTGGATTACACTCACCAAACTCCAAACCATTTACATCTACTGTAAGTGTTGATGGATGGATTAGAGGACAACCTACTGAAGTTATCATGCAAAAAATTGAATTCGAAAAAGAAGAACCATCATCATTACTTTCAAGAGCAAATGTTCCAGCTACAATTCCTATGCATAAAGGAATCTATGGTGGTGAAAAAGTTTTGTATATTATTACTGATGGAAGTGATGAAGAATATGCAAAAACTATCTCAGAGAAACAAGAATGGAATGTAGAACTTGCACCTGTTCTAGCTGATGTTCCAGAAGACGCTCTACAAAAAATATTTGTTTTTAAAAATGGAGTTAAAGGAGATGGGTTATATGGATTCCAAAATGAAGTATTTTCTAACACTCCACAACAAGAATCAGAGTACAGTGCATTATCTTCTGTCATTGAAGTAACATGGAAAACAGGTCAAAAAGAAATTGTCTTTGAATCTGCCAATGATGTTATTGCAGCTAAAGAGAGTGGAAGAATTGAATTTAATGAAACAGGAGTTGTACTTAACACTCCACATATTGTCTGGCCTGATGGACAGATGCAGGTGCGTTCAGATAAAGAAATTACTGATGACATGCCATATGGAGGAGGGCAAATTACTGAAATTAATGAAGAAGAAATGACTGTAACATTTGTGGCCCATAGAGGATGGGGACCTGACGGAAGAACAATCTACTATATTGTAACTGATGCTACTCCATCTGGACCAGCTGAGATGATGGGAGTGTCTTCATCACCAACTTCTGCAAATCTAATTGCACATTCAGGAGCAGTTGATCTTTTCCAATTTAAAAATGGGATTAAAGGTACTGGGCCATTAGGGTTTCAACCTGGAATTGCTGCTGCTGCATTAGGTGATGAGAATTATAGTCCAATGTGGAGAATCTATCTGGTTGAATGGAATGAATCAGATAATGCAAAAATTCTTGAAACAAAATCTGATATTGATTCATTCAGAGCAGATGATCTAATTACTGTTAGTATAGCACGACCAACTAATAGTGATCATATAGTTAATTGTCCATTTGTAGATCCTTTTCAATAATTCACTAAAGGGATAAATTACTTCGAAGGTAATTTGTTGTAAAATTGACTGGAAAATTGAACATTGTTGGTGTTGGTCCTGGACACAATGATCATATGACATTTAGAGCAAAGGAAGTCATTGGTCAAAGTGATATTATTATTGGTTATGAAACATATGTGAATTTAGTTTCAGATCTTCTTGAAGGAAAAACAGTTCATCGTTATGCAATGACTCAAGAAGTTGAAAGAGCTCATCAGTGCATTGATCTTGCAAAGTCAGGAAAAGTTGTATCTCTTGTATCTAGTGGAGATCCTGGAATTTATGGAATGGCTGGACTAATCTATGAAACTCTAGCTGAAAGTGGTTGGGATCCAAAAGATGGACTTCAAGTAGAGATAGTTCCAGGCGTCTCTGCACTAAATTCTTGTGCATCTATTGTTGGCTCACCATTAATGTCTGATTTTGCAGTAGTAAGTATGAGTGATTTGTTAGTTCCATGGGAAGTCATTGAAAATAGAGTAGAGTCTGCTGCAAAAGGAGATTTTGTATTAGTAATTTACAATCCTGCCAGTAAGAAAAGAGTTCATCAGTTACAAGATACAAGAAAAATTCTATTAAAATACAGAAAACCTACAACACCTGTTGCAATTATTGTTGGCGCATATAGAGAATCTGAAACAATTGTAATGACTGATTTAGAAAATTTACCAAATCATTCAGATCAATTGGGAATGACTAGTACTGTAATAGTAGGAAATTCATCTACATATTCTTACAAAGATTTAATGATAAATCCAAGAGGATACAAATCAAAATACAATCTAGAAGAACAGACTAATCCAGATCTTAAAGTTCAGTAACTCTTCTTAATTGCTTCATGTAATTCTTCAGTTAGATTAATCTTATCTCTAATAGGGGATATTATTTTTACCAAATAATTTCCAACTGTTTGTTTCAAATCTCCTGGATGCAGTTTCTTTTCAGCAAAATCTGTTTCAAGTTGATTATAGTTATGGTATGATACATTACCTCCAAATTTTTCAGGTCTTTCTATGTTTATTTCATTAAATTCATGAAAAACCACTGTCTTTGCAATTTCTAACAACGGATTATTTTCTATGTTTGCCTCTTCGCACCAGGCTTTGTTCATCTTTTTCTTAATTTCCTCATCTGTGTTATGAATAAAAACACCTGAATTCGGATCAGATTTGCTCATTTTTCCTAAAACTTGTGAATCACTAGTGTCTGCAGGCTTGGATAACCCTGGTAATAATTTGTGATGAACAGCTACTGGTACTTTCCATTTCATTTTAGGAAATATTTCTCTGACTAGCATGTGGATTTTTCTTTGATCCATTCCAGCATGTGCAATATCTACCCCCAAAGAATGAATGTCAACTGCTTGCATTGCTGGATAAAGTAATTTTGCAACATCTATCTTCTCCTCATTTTCAGAACGTCCCATAATTGTTAAAGTCCTCATTGTTCTAGCTAACGACATGTGTTTTGTGAATCTTACAAGCTCTGACCAATATTCTGTTTTTTCTTCATAAAGTTTTGAACCTAATACAATTTCAGCATCAGGACAAACTAACTTGAATGCATCTTGATAATATTTTGAAACTTTGGAAATTGTTTCCCAGTCTCCTCCTAATTTATCATTAATTAGTGTGTGCCAATCTGCAAGAAACACTGTACACTTTACACCAGCTTTTGTAAAATCATTAATTTTGAATCCGGTACTGATTAGACTACCAAGATGTAAAAAACCAGAAATCTCTAATCCGATGTAATGCTTTGGAGATGAATTTGTTTTAAATAATTCAATTAATTCATCACGTGTAACAACTTCTTCAGTTGGTGGTTTTTCAATTAAATCAACTTTTTCAGTTATGTCCAAATCAAATCAACTTTTGAGTAGTAAACGTATAAAGTTATTCAAAGAATTTTTGAAAAATTAGAACCTTTGAATAGAAGATGTCTCATTTACTATTATGACTCTTGAAGAAGGATTGGAATTAATTGATAATTACAAAAAAGGTCTTGAAAAATTTTTAGAGACATTACCTGAACAATCTGTTCAATTAGGCACAGAAATGATCAAAACTTTGACTATGAATTCAAAAAATGAAATAAAAAATCTAGAATCCATAGAAAAAGCCCTTAAACGACCTACAAAGAATGAATCAGGCCTCTCTGAATAATCAAAAATCTATTTACAATTTTTTTTGTGTTTTCTCAAATCTTCTTGAGTATTAAATTCTGTTCCACAAACTCTACATTTTTCTTTTTTCTTGTTGTGGGCTATTTCTTGATGTTTTTTTAATCTCTCTGAATCTGAAAGTATAGTTCCACATTTTTTACATTTTAATTCATTTTTATTTCCACCAAATAATCCCATGATATTATATGATTATCCTAGAACAAAAGTCTTAATAGAAAATTTTCATAAACCTAAACTTCTGGTTCATCTAATGGTTTTCTGGGCTTTGTACTAAGATAAAATGCGTGAGTGCTAATGATGAATGCGGCTAGAAACATTTTGATCGCAAAAATTGTATTCCATGGCCGATCTGGATCCGGATATGCAATGGATAATTTGTCTATATCTGGTAGTACTCCATCAATAATTCCTGCAGAAATTTGAGCAGTTAATATTGAAAAGTTGTACATTACTTCAAACAAAGTGATAATAGAAAATCCTAACAACATTAATTGTAATAATGCCATCCGCGTTCCAACAATTTTATCTCCTGCAGTTCTTCTCCAACCTATTCTAGATACACAATACCATCCAATTATTGTAGAAAAAAATATCCACGTTGATACTCTTGCAAAATTTTCAAATGGAATAGTTGTATTATGTATGGCTTCTCCCATTACATATGTACCATTTTCCATCCATTCAATCATTGTAACATATACTCCAAAGATTAGTGACGATGCCATGATAAATCCGCAAACATAGAAAACATACAGAAAAACTTTGTACCCTTTGTCTGTCTTTTCTAGATGACGTGGTTTCATTATGCCGATTGCCAAATTTTGAAATATAAAATTCATGCGTAGTGATTGTCTTTATACAGTAGTACTAAGGACAAAATTTGTGAAAATTCCAATTAACACGCCTATCTTAGGCAAAGAAGAACTTTCAGCAGTAGTCTCAGTAGTAAAATCAGGAGGACTTACTTCAGCATCCAAGGATGGTGGAAAGAATGTACAGGAATTTGAAAAATTAGTCAGAACTTTTGTTAAAACTAAATATGCTGTTTCAGTAAATTCTGGTACTGCAGCATTGCAAGCAGCACTATATGCACTTGATATAAAAAAAGGGGACGAAGTTATTGTTCCTTCTTTTACGTTTGTTGCTAGTGCAAATGCTATTGCATCTACTGGTGCAAAACCTGTTTTTGCTGATATTTTAAAAGAAAATTTCACAATTGATCCTGAATCAATTACAAAAAAAATTACTAGAAAAACTAAAGCAATAATGCCTGTACACTTGTATGGTCATATATCATCACTTGATAGAATTAGAGAAATTTCAAAAAAACATAATCTTTCAGTAATTGAAGACGCTGCACAATCTCTTGGCTCATCTTTTAAAGGAAAACAAACTGGAACATTTTTTGAACTTGGATGTTATAGTCTCTATCCGGGAAAAGTGATAACTTCTGGAGAAGGTGGTGTGATAGTTACTAACAACAAAAAACTTTATGAAAAATTACAGATGATTAGAAATCACGGAATGATTAAAGGATATGATTCTAAAATATTTGGATTAAATCTAAGACTACCTGAAATTAATGCTGCAATAGCTAAAATTCAAATTAAAAAATTACCAAAGTTTATTCAATCAAGGAGACGTAATGCAAAATTATTGTCTGATTTACTATCTGACACAAAAATACAAATTCCTTTTGAAAGAAAAAATGAAAAATTCAATTGGTCATTATACACCATTACAACAAAAAACAGGGATTCAATTTTAAAGAAATTAAATTCAAAAGGAATAGGTGCCGCAGCTTACTATCCAACACCTGTTCACAAAATTCCTATCTACAAAATAAAATCAAAATTAACAAATACTGATTGGGCATCAAAACATGTCTTGTCCTTGCCTGTCCACCCAAATGTATCTGCCAAAAATATTGAATATATCGCAAAAACTGTGCGTGATTTAGTACATGAATAGCCTTGGAAACATTATTGGAGAAATATGTAAGGTTGTTCTGCCTATAAAACAGGAATTTTACTCTGGTAACCCAAATTCACAAATTGCTATATGCACACTTTCAAGCATATCATTACTTGATGATTTGAAAGATTCAGGAATGTTGTCTAAAGTTGCGATTATTGGTAGATTGTTCTCAGAGAATAAGGGAATTGATAGTATGATACAATATGTCTACGAAAACAAGAACATAAAAAAAATAATTCTTTGTGGAAAAGAAGTTTGGGGTCATAAATCTGGACATTCATTATTACAATTACACAAGAATGGAGTTGATGAAAATTTTAGAATAATTAATTCAACCAGTCCGGATCCATACCTTACAGTATCTAAAGATATGATAGAATATTTTCAAAAAAATATTGTCATAGTTGATTTAATTGATGAAACAAATCTTGAAATAATTTCTAAAAAAATTAAAATTTCTTAATAACCGCTTCTTTGTCTTTCTCTATTGATCTCATTTTTCTTTTTGTATTCTGCTACAATATCGTCTGGTGTAAGATCTAATTCAAGTGATGCTTGAACTACAAAATGCCAAATATCGATTAATTCTTCTCTTGCTTCAGCTTCGTTGAACTTTGTAGGTGTTTTCCACCATTTCCAGTTGGTAGTTCTTTGCAATTCTACTGCTTCATGCATAATTGCAGTACATAATGCAGATACTCTACCTTCAGAATCTTTTGGGTATCTATCTGGCTTCATCATCTCTGATAATCCTTTTTGAAGTTGGAAAATAGTATCTAGTCTGTCTTCAGTTACTTCTTGTGACAATGATAAATTAATTTGAGAAATTATTGAACTTAAGTCTTTTTTAGAATCTAATCATTTTTTCATATATCTTGACTCTTTTTGTAATGTCTCCATTTTTGATCTTCAACAAACCATCCAATCCATATCTCTCAACTGCAAATGAACCTAAAACATTCCCATAAACTACTGCTTTTTTGATCTCAGAAAGGCTAGTTGAATTCTTACTTGCTAGATAACCTATCATAGCTCCTGCAAAAGAGTCTCCTGCACCTGTAGGATCCACCACATCTTCTAATGAAAAGCCAGCTGTTGGAAATATTACGTCATCATAAAACATGAGTGAGCCATGTTCACCTTTTTTAATAATTACATACTTTGCACCCCATTGCATCATTTTTTTTGCACATTTTATCAAGTTGAACTCTTTTGTGAGAAGTTTAGCTTCTTCATCATTAATCACAACTGCATCTACAGATTTTATCATCTTTATTACGGCATCTCTTTTAGTAGAAATCCAAAAATCAATCGTATCACACATAGAAAATTTTACTTTATCAAATTCTTTGATTAGTGCAGTATTTTGTTCAGGATCATTGTTTGCAAGATACACAAATTGAGATTTTCTATATGCGTCAGGTACTGTCGGTTTAAAATCTGCTAGAACATTTAGTTCTGTCTTTAGTGTTGATCTAGTGCTTAACGTATTATCATATTTTCCATCATAACGAAATGTTTTTCCATTTTTGATAGACAATCCTTCTAAATCCAGATATTTAGACAGAGTCTTGTGGTGTTGTTTTGGAAAATCTTTTCCTACAACTGCAATTAATCCTGTGTCAACAAAATTACTTGCAGAAATTGCTGCAAAAGTTGCAGCACCTCCTAAAACATTCTTTAGTGTTTTTTTTGGAGTTCTAATTGTATCTAATGCAGTAGAACCAAAAACAGTAAGCATTTGTGAAGAAATTAATTTTGATGTATAAATTCTCTTGCTTGTTCTTCTGTTGGATAGTACACAAATGGAATTTCAATTGATGTGAAAAATGCATCATATTTTGTTGTGCCTGTAATTTTTACTGATTGTGCATCCTTATCATCTGAATCTGTATGAAAAGTTCCTTTCACATAACTACTATCTAGAGGCTGTATTGTAAATGGCTCTAACTGACCTTTGCCTACCATTTGATCATCTGCAATAATAAAAAACTCAGTTGTGCCTGAAGTCAGTATTAGTAAGGATGGGTTTTCAAACTGTAATTCAATATTGTATTCTGCTCCTTTATCATTCTCGCTTAATAATTCACTCTGAGTCATGCTTATTCCTATTTGTGATGCTGAAGCATATTGTGAATACCCAAAAATACTCATTCCTAGAATGAAGAGAACAACTAATCCTGCCTTCTTTGATGAATTCATGATTAATTTTGAGAAAATTGCATTTTAACCTAAAAGGGAAAAAATCCCAATAAATTGTGTAAAAGATTTGATCTACTCTTTAAGCTCCTTAGAGCTAACAAAATAAATCAAAATTCCATGATTATTTGTTGATGGCTAGAATAAAACTCAAGTTAGGAGAGAATGAAATTGAGGTTGATTCTAGAGATTTCTATGTTGATAATCAAACATTAGGCGAAATTATTGAAAGTATGTCAAGTCATTTACCAGAAAACCATGCAAAAGTTGTTTATGAAACTGAACCTGTTATCACATCAGCTGAAACCTCTATTCAATCTGGATTAGAATCACTTGAGGATGCAGAAATATTTGAACCCGAATTTAATGAACCTACACATATTGCTCCAAACGCGATAAAATCAAAATTACGCATTTTGGAAACTAGTAGATTCTTTGATTCACCTAGAACAGTTACAGAAACTGTTGAACAATTACGTGAATATGGTTGGGCAGCAAGTCCTTTAGATGTATCAAAAGCATTAGCAAAAATGGCATTAAACAAACAAATTTTGAAAAACTCTAGTGAGAATAGAACTCATTACTTTGTTGAAGAAGCTCTAGTAACTAACTAGGAAAATTACATTTTTTACAATTAGAAAAGATTTCTCCATCTAAGTGATCAAAATGTGTATTACAATCATTGCATGTATGATGCATGTCAAAATACCCATCTTTTTCTACCTCACCAATTCTGTTGGATTCTAAATTGGTACTCTTGCATTTAATACAATGACATCCGCATTCAATTTTCATTATTTTTCTCTGATAATGTATGTATAGTTGCAGCACCTATACAAATTATTGGAAAAGAAACGAGAAATTCCAATTGAGATTGATGATCATTTCAGATTATTTGGAAAAGAACCTTGGGAAGTAGATTATGGTGAAAAATGCCCTGTTTGTGATGTTAGAATTGATGAATATGGCTTTTGTTCGTGTGGTTCTAGTGGAGATTAAATTTTTTCATAAAAGGTAAGGCAAGAATTACAAAAAACCCTATGATTAGTGGTGCCATTATTGAAAACTCAGGCACTACAGTTGTTCCAATAATGTTAACTTGTCCAGATGTATCTGGTTTGATATTAAGCCAAACATGTGTTCCATTATTGATGTATTGTTGAACTGGAATTTTTTCATCATCAAGAAATACTGTATAAGGTTCCCATAATAGTTCTAAAGGAATTATGGTTGTGACAAATCTATTTTCTCCTATAATTTCAAATGTAATGCTTTTTGATGGCTGATCAAAATTAAATTTGTCAATACCTTTTTGATTCCTTATTTCTACAACAAACTCTTTTTCTTCCCACTTTACATTTTCATAAGTTCTTGATTCATTTATGGAATATTCTAAAAGCATTTGGCATCCATGACACGAAATTCCTTTTTGTTCATCTAGAAAAACTGGACGTTCATTTGCAAATAATAAATCAACTTCTTCAGGTAAAATGAAATTTGTTGTATCTAGATACAAAAAATTCCATGTCCATATACCATCTATTTCAGAAATAACATTATCAAGTTCATATTGTAAAATTGAGTCTTCATTGGATGGCATTATTAATACTGCATTATCATCACCAATTACTGAAAATTGTCTTTTATCGCCTTCTTCACCTGTAACTGAAATATTTGAAACTGTTCCAGGAATCAAATCAACTTGTCGGGGTGCATTTGTATTACTAATAACATGTATCACATGAACATTTCCTTCTAAATCTATTCTGACTTCAACTAATTTCTGATTGGCTTTTTCTGCAATTGTAACTTGTGCATAAGATGTTGGAATAACAGTTACAAGAGAAATAATAACTAAAATTGCAAAAATTTTTAAATTCATTTATTCCACAATTACACGAGTCATCTGTGCTTTTTCTAAAGGACAGTCATTTCCATCTCTTTCAAGATTTACAATTTTATCTGCTACATCCATACCCTCTGTAACCTCTCCAAATACGGTATATTGTCTGTCTAGAAAAGTACTATCTGCTGTTACTATAAAGAATTGTGAGCCTGCACTGTCTGGATCTTGTGCTCTAGCCATTGAAACGATTCCACGTAAATGTGATCTAGAGCTAAATTCTGCTTTTACGTTATATCCTGGCCCGCCCATACCCCATGAACTTTTGTTATCTGTTTTTGTATTGGGGTCTCCGCCTTGAATCATAAATCCTGGAATTACTCTATGGAAAAGAGTTCCATCATAAAATCCATCTTTAGCTAACTTTTCAAAATTTCTTACTGTTTCAGGAGCCAAATCTGGTAGAAGTTTAAATGAAATCTTTCCAAAATTTGTTTCAATATTTGCTGTAGTCATCAAATGCACTCTACACTATTATCATAAGAGTCTTTTGCGAAAATCCATTTGATAATTCTTATAGATTGTATACCTATTTTGAAAAATCTATAATACTCTGTACGTTTTTCGTTGATAGATAAAATTTTTGAAGACTTAGATTTTTTTTAGTAAAAAGTATGAATTTCTTATAAATTAAAATTTTGTAATTTCAAAAGTTATAGTCTTATATAGAACAATTAAAATTTAGAATTCGTTGAATCGCACAAACCAGAGTACGATCATTAAAGAAGCAATTAATTCTTATCTTGACAAAGGGGTAACTGACAAACAAGACATCTATACAAAAGTGGTTGATGAACTTGGTGTTCCAAGACCAACTGTCAGAAGAGTTGCAAGGGATCTAAGAACTGAATTATTACAAAAAATCCAAATTCTACAATCTGATATGCCTAAAGCAACTGTTGCTACTGAAGAAGACGAGTAAATTCGACTCTTTTTTCTTTTTAATTATTATTATTTTCTGAATTTTACCATTACTATTATAAACAATGAATTTTTCAAATCATTTATGGGATACTTGGGAAACCATTTGGCAACAATCTCAACTGGTGTTTTTGCAGCAGTATTAACCGGACTTTGGCCATGGTTTCTAGACTTTGCACCTCTATTGAACTTCATATTCATTATGGCAGTTCCAATTACTTGGTTCCTTACATTTACTTGCTGGATTTCACAAAAAAGTACAGATTACATGCATAACCATGCACTCCACAGCGAAAAAAAAACTTCTAATGTGCAAACAATTCAAGCTACAACTACTGGTACACAAATTAGTATTTCAGAAATTAAACAAATTCAAACTGAATTATCTTCTGAATTAAACAATCTAAAAGAAACTGTAAAACTCAAAGATAGTGAAATAGAAAGACTAAATCAAGAAATATCTAATCTTCAAACTCTAGTTCAGATTGAATCATTAAAAACTGAATTAGCTAATTTGAAAATGTTGGCATCTAAGAAAAAATAAACTCGTAACTCATTCCTTACAATGAGAACATACAATTCCGTGATTGCTCTTACAACCTGGACAACTTTCAGCACCTCCATAATGACATTTACATGAACATAATTCTGTAGGATCTTTTTTGTTACTCAATTATACATATTCTATATCTTGTTAGTATTTGACTTTTATAGCATTATTTACGAATTCATAATAGAAATCATCTATCTTTAAAATTAGTTTCTAAAAATATGTTTATTACTAATTTTGAAAACTAACAAACAATCATAAAGTTTCCTAAAACAAATTCTATGATTTTGGAATTCATGTATAATTAAGATTTTTTTAAAAAATTATTTTTTATTTTGTATGTAGTGTATTCTTAGAAAATAAATCAGTTCAACTTTTTAGTTTTTTTGCCATCTCCAAAGTTTCATCAACCATTTCTTTTAGTCTAGTCTGCCCATCTTCTGAAACATTATTTTCAGTTATTGATTCTGTAGTTAGAAAAACAGCCTTTGGGTTTGTGATTACTCTAAAATATGATAATAATTGAGTAATCAATGTCTGAACATCAATAAATCCTATATTTCCTGCAGCCAAAATTGTCACTCCGGCAACTTTTCCAGCCGTCTCTTTGTAATTAATATATTCAAACAAATTTTTCAGTGCAGAACTAAAAAATGAATTGTAAATTGGTGAGCCTATAAGCCACACATCTGCATCTGTGATTTCTTGTGCAGCATTCTTTGTTGCCTGATTGTATTCCTCATCAGGCCCTCTATAACATTCAACTTCACCATCTGATAAATTGATAAATTTTGTATCATGATTTTTTGATTTAGTATATTCGTAAACATATTTCATTAAGATCTGTGTATTGGCATTTTTTCTTGGGCTGCCAGAAATTACTACGACTTTCATATATTCAACCAATTGTGTTTCTATTTAAATTTCTAAAACAAAACGGGCTTGGAGGGCTTCGATCCCTCGACCTGTAACTTAGGAGGCTACCACGCTATCCATGTTTCGCGTCAAATTGACTCTGCGCCACAAGCCCAGCAAAAAAAACATTCTTAATTATTTAAGCGTAGTCAAGATTTTTCCTGATCATTTCTTGAATACTTTTCCAATTTTCATTTTCTTGATTATTCCATTTTTCAAAATACACAACGTCTTTTAGTTCAAGTCTTGGTAACCAACCTGCAGTTTCAAGATCTGGTTTTTCTGCAAAATCATCTACATATCCTAAACACAAATACGCTACAGGAACAACATGTTCTGGTAAATCTAAATTTTCTTTTAGTGTTTCATTTGATAGAATACTTACCCATCCCAGACCAATTCCTTCTGTTCTTGCTGATAACCACAAATTCTGAATTGCACAACATACACTATACAATCCTGCTTCTGGAATACTGGATCTTCCAATTACAAATGGACCAAATTTTGATGGGTCATATGTTACACACAAATTAACTGGAGATTCTAAAATCCCTTCTAGTTTGAATGAGAGATATTTGGATCTTTTTGGCTCCTCTACTAATTGTGATGAACGATTCTTTTCTTCCTCAAATGATGCTTTGATTTTCTTTTTTGTTTCAATATCTTTTATCAAAATAAAATTCCATGGTTGGGAAAATCCTACAGATGGTGCATGATGTGCTGCATGAAGAATTTTTGAGAGAATTTCGTCTTCTATAGGCTTTGATGTAAAATGAGATCTCACATCCCTTCTCGAATAAATTGCCTTGTAGAATCCTCTTTTTTCTTCTTCAGTAAAATTATCTTTCAACTAATTCACGCCTTTCTTCTTTTTATTCATCCTTTCTTTTGTTAAACGTTAATAATGCCACCATTTAGTTTTGTATTTCAATGGGCCGGTAGTCTAGCTGGTTAGGATACCGCCTCGACACGGCGGTGATCGTGAGTTCGAATCTCTCTCGGCCCACTTTTTAATTAAAAACCAGTACTGAATTCTTTGTCAATAGTACTCCATGAAGTCTGAGTGGTGAGCATTCCTTCAGCAGAAAAACTATTGATTCTTTCATTTATCATATCTTCGTAAATTTCTGGATTTGTCTCAGATTTTGTTAGAACAAATATGCTCTTCAAGGGTATCTGATCACCTGAAGAAAATACTGCTCTACCTGGTAATGCAACATCCATTGCAGAATATTGCCCTGAACCTAATTCAATTCCATTAGTAAAAAGTTGATAATCAATAACTCCAACTGTAAATGCTTTGTCACTTGGATTTTTTATAAGAAATGTAACGTTAAACTTTGCTTGATTATTCACGTTATCTACATCTATCAATTCAACACTAAACAATTCAATTTCTGCTTGTTCTAACTGAGCATTATCTAAACTTGCATAGAAAACAATTCCTCCCATTAAAGCAAGAACTCCTGCTATTGCAACATAAACTGTCATTTTGCTCTGAAGTGCCATTTCAATGTATCACATTACGTACAACTAAAAAAGGTTGTCAGGATCCAAATACATAATATTTCATTCAAAATATGATTAATCATGGCAGCATTAGAACAAGCAATTTTAACTTGGATTCATCTTGTTGCAGCTGCAATATGGGTTGGTGGTTCATTATTCATTGGAATAGTTTTTTCTCCACTTCTCAAAACTATGACAAATTCTATTGAAGAAAGAATGAAAATAATGATTCGTGTTGGAAGACGATTTAACAAAGTAGCTGTTCCTTCCCTGATTATTTTAATGGCAACAGGATTGTATAGTTCATATGTGTTGCTAAGCAAACCAGACCTTCTTGTGGCAACAAGTTATGGAACTTTTCTTATAATCAAAATACTTCTTGTAATTGCATTAATTATTACATACATTATACATGTTAGAGTAATTAGAAAAGATGTTGAAGATAAAATAATGTCAAACCAAATGCCTGAAGACCAAATTCAAATATTAAGAAAAAAAATCATTATTCTTGGAGAAGTTACTGTGGTTTTATCCATAGCAATATTGTTTTTTGCAGCGTTACTTGATGCTGGGGTATGATATTCCCTCAATAATTACTTCAAAACCATTAGGCAATTTCCCTATCCCGTATTTGCAACCTGTAATTTTTGATGTTACAAACAAGTTAGTTTCCAAATGTTTTGTAATTTTTTTTACTTGGAATGTAGTTTTACCTTTAGCAAGACTTGCTGGAACTACAAGCATATCTGCCAGATTTTCGTCTACTGATAGATTTTCCAAAAACCCATCAAGATTCATATCAAAACTCTGTTTCTTTTTATCAAATAATACATCTATCCCAATAATTGAATTCTCATCAATACTGTAAACTAGTAAAGATGCACCTGAATCTAATGCTTCTTGCTCTTTGATTTCTACTTCAACAACAAAATTTTCATTGGTTAATTTTTCATTTATTCTCTTAATTTCATTTTCAATTTTTTCATCTGATATTTTTGAAAATGTACATAGAATTTTGGCTTGATTTGTTTTTCTTTTTGATAATGAAACAGCTTTAACATTTGATGGATTAATTTCTAAATTTATTTCTCCATTCCCCTTTGGATAATACCCTCTTTTTTTTAACTCAAATGAAAATTTGATTCCCATTCTTGAATATGCTTCTTTTAAAACATGTTGAGTGTAATACATTGTAGGACTCCACTGTACGTCTGTACCTCCCTTGATGGAAAGTTCAAGTTTATTTTGTGAAATTGATACTATTGGAATTAAAATTTGTAAAATTAATGAAATACTTCCTGCAGTTCCTACATCTTCAAATAATTTTGAACTTTTAATTTCTCCTGGAATGAACTTTAATTCTGTAGAACCTATTTCATCTCCAATAACTTTTGAATCTGAAATTTTTTTTAAAATTTTAATTGCAGTTAGATGTTGCGGCTTTAATCCTGGAACCTTTCTATTCTTTCTGATATTTTCAATATGTATTGGTTGTTTTGTAATACATGAAAGAGTAATTGCAGAGCGAATTATTTGTCCTCCTCCTTCGCCAAATGCACCATTGATTTTAAGAAATTTCATAATTTTTTCTTCGTAGGACTCTTTATGATAGTTTTTTAAAAAGAAATTATCTATCATTTTGTATGAATGGTTTGTTAATAGGAAGATTCCAACCTTTTCATTTAGGTCATCTTGAGGCACTACGATTTGCTTTATCAAAAGTTGATAAATTATGGGTAGGCTTGGGTAGTTCTAACAAATCTCCAGAAAAGAATAATCCTTTTTCAGCTGAAGAACGTAAAGAAATGATTCTATCCTCCATAGATGATTCCATGAAAGAAAAAATTTCAATCTATTTTATCCCAGATTTAGATAATCACATAAAATGGATTGAAAAAATAGATACAATAGTTCCTGAATTTGATATTGTCTTCTCAAATGATGAACTGACTAATCATTTGTATTCAAAACGAGATATTCAAGTTGCTCCAATTCCTTTTTTGAAAAGAAACGAATTATCTGGAACAAATGTTAGAGATTTGATAATTAGCGATCAGAACTGGAATGTATTGGTACCCAAAGGTACAGAAAATTTTTTGATAAATAATAATGCCAAAGAACGTCTGAAAAATCTCTAATTATAAATAAACCCCGTATAGTACTGACTGGTAGATACACATGGAATATCTTTCAATGCTTCCAGGACCAACAAATGTACCTAATCGTGTAATGAGAGCTATGTTGGCACCAATCATTAATCACAGAAGTGATGATTTTGTTGAATTATACACAGATGTCGTTGACAAAACCCAACAAGTCTTTGAAACTAAAAATGATATTGTAGCATTGTCTGCATCTGGAACAGGTGCTGTTGAAGCAGGAGTTGTAAATTTAGTTAAGAAAGGCGATAAAGTAATCATTCCAGTAAATGGTGAATTTAGTAATAGATTATCTCAATTAATTGAAGGCCAAGGAGCAAATGTAGTAAAACTTGAAACTCCTCCTGGAGAAAACGCAACTTTTGATCAAGTAAAAGAAGCATTTGACAATAACAAAGATGTCAAAGCATTCTATGTTGTTCATAATGAAACCTCCACAGGAACTATGGTCAATTATCTTGATAGGATATCTGATTTAACCTCTAGAAATGATGCATTCTATGTAGTAGACTCTGTATCTCTCTTAGGTGGTGCACAACTTCCAGTTGATAAATGGAACATTGATGTATGTATGACTGGAGCACAAAAAGCAATTGCAGCACCTCCAGGAATTTCTCCAATCTCAGTTAGTCCTAAAGCTAAAAAATACATGCAAGAAAATCCTCCCTCTACAATGTATTTCAATTTAGCAAGATACTTCAAATATTATGATGAGGAAAAGCACACTCCTTTCACACCTGCACTACCTCTACTTTATGCATACAGAGAAGCATTAGCAATCCTACTTGAAGAAGGATTACAAAACGTATTCAATAGACACAAAGTATGTTCAGATGCATTATACTCTGGACTTAGTGCTATGGGATTATCTCCATTTGCAAAAGAAGAAGATCGTTCTATCTCTATTGTTGCATTAAACTATCTTGACGGTCTTGAAGATAAGACATTTAGAAATACACTTGCAAACAAATTCAAAGTTCTTGTTGCAGGAGGATTTGGAAATCTCAAAGGTAAAGTGTTTAGAGTTGGATGTATGGGTGAAGTTAGTCCATATCATGTAATGAGAACAATTTCTGCAATCTCATCAACATTAGCAATGATGGGATATGAAGTGGATGCTCAAGCAGGACTAAAAACTGCTGAAGAAAAACTAAAGTCTCTCTAAAACCGTGTTAACTTAATATAAGGAAATTCGAGACCGATCACATTGACTTTCGATAAAGGTTCACTAGTTTTAGTTGATTATACAGCTAAGGTCAAAGATAGTGAAGAAGTATTTGACACGACTCTTGAAGAAGATGCAAAAAAATATTCTATTCATGAACAAAATGTCAAGTATCAACCAAAACTGGTTTCAATTGGTGAAGTTTCATATCCTGTTCTAAAAGGACTTGATGAGGCTCTTGCAAAAACAGCTGTTGGTGACAAACTTACAGTTGAAGTTACACCTGACAAAGGATTTGGTGAAAGAGATACTGGTAAAGTCAGGATGATTCCAATTAGAAAACTAGGTGAAGATGCCGAGAAAGTTTCAGTTGGTGATACAATTGAAGTTGATAATAAACGTGGAATAATTCGTTTTATTGGTTCAGGAAGAGTTCAAATTGATTATAATCATAGATACGCAGGAAAAACAATTCTTTTTGATGTAAATGTTATCAAATCTCTTGATTCTCCAAACGACAAAGTTGATGGAATTCTAAAAAACAGACTCCCAGTAGAAGACTCAAAAATTTCATTTGACTTGAAAGATAAAGAAGTAAGCATTACTATTCCTGAAGAGATTCTACGTGCTGATGGTTTACAAATTATGAAACACTTTATTCAATTAGATATTTTCAAATTTGTTCCTACTTTAGAAAAAGTAAACTTTGTTGAGACTCATGTCAACAAACAAACTCAAGAAAAGAAAACCGAAACAAAAGAAAAAGCACCTGAACAAAAGGCTGCTTAAATTAAATTACTTTAGTACTCTTAGCAAGACTTTTTGCCTTTCTTTCTGTCATCTCTATCTCTTTTAGAATTGTATATCTTTCAGGCCTCAAGTCTTGTGCAATAACTAAAGCATCAACTATTTGATCTTCAGTTAAACCAATTTGTTTTGCAGTTGTTGGTGCACCAACATTTTTCAATGTTTTAACAATTTTTTTCCAATCCTGTCCTTGGAGTTTTGCAATCATGATAGATCCTATTCCACATTTTTCTCCATGTAGTCCCTTATTTGGTGCAATTTTGTCTAATGCATGTGAAAAAAGATGCTCTGCACCAGAACATGGTCTGCTACTTCCTGCAATACATGACGCAACTCCTGCACTAATCAAAGCCTCAATGATCACTCTTGCATCTAATCCATTTTTTGCATATCTACTTGAATTATCTAGTACCATCATGGCACTCATCATAGCTAATTCTGCTGAGTAAGTTCCATAATACTCTCCAGTTTTTTGATGGCCTAATTGCCAATCTTTGACTGCAATGATATTTGCTATCAGATCCCCACAACCGCTAGCAAGCAATCTTGATGGTGCTTTTTTGATAATATCTATGTCCACAAACACTCCTAATGGTGCAGATGCAACAATAGAATGTGGTTTATCACTTTTAACTGAAACAAATGGACTTGATACACCATCATGAGATGCTGCAGTTGGTACGCTAACAAATGGAATGTCTAAATTAAAAGAAATTAATTTTGCAGTATCAACAGATCGCCCACCACCAATACCTGCAATAATATCACTATGATCTTTTTTTACTTCTTTTTGAATTCTATTTAGAGTGTTAATTTGATTATCTTTTGATGTATGCCATACAAACTTGATTTTTTTACTTTTTAATGATTTTTCAATTCTTTGTCTAAGAACTTTTTTAACATGAATTCCTGAAATTAGGGAAATTTTTTTTGGTTTTGTTAAATTGTGCAAAAATTCACCAAATTCATTTATGTTTTTTTCACCTACAACAATCTGCCTGGGTAATTCCATTGTATGTGATTTCATGCGATCTTGATTTTTTGTCATTATTTATGATTTCCAGAGATCAAAAAGTTATTTAAAAGGGTGAAATGCCATTTACTTTATCTTAATAGGTGTATTTTTTGTCAAATAATGTCGAAGAAAAAATTCTGCACGGGACTACCACTGTAGGTATCAAGGCAAAGGATGGTGTAGTTTTATGTGCCGATATGAGGGCAAGTGCTGGATATTTCATTGCAAACAATAACACAATGAAAATCCAAAAAATAGATGATCATGCTGGATTAACTCTAGCAGGTGGTGTTGCTGATGCACAAAACATTGTTGATATTTTACGTTATCATTCTAATCTTCATAGAGTTGAAAAACATGGACCAATATCCATTCATTCACTTGCAAGACTTTGCTCATTGATTTTCCATCAAAACAGAGGCTACCCATTCATGGCTGATATTTTGGTTGGTGGATATGATACAGAAGGTCCTGCATTGTTTAACATCGATATGTTTGGTTCAGTTGAAAAGAAATCATATGTTACAACTGGTAGTGGTTCACCAGTAGCTTATGGTTTACTTGAAGAAGAATATAGAGAAGATCTTACAGTTGAAGAAGCAAAAAAAATTGCTCTAAGAGCTGTAAAAGCAGCAATTGTTAGAAACATTGGTACCGGCGATGGAATTAACATCGCAATAATGGATAAAGATGGATTCCGTCTTTTGACTGAAGAACAAAAGAAAGCAGTCATTGAACTTTAGTGATTTAATGCAAAGAAAACAACAACAAAAAGAATTACCTCCTAGCAGCCAGAATATAATGGCCACCATACTGCAAAGTATACCTAAAGAAGCTAATGTTACAAAAATTGAATATGAAGGACCGCGTATTGCACTTTATACAAATGCTCCTCGTTATTTGATGGAACATAACGAAACAATTTCAAATCTTGTAAGTGTAATCAAAAAACGAATTGTTGTTAGAACTGATGAATCAATTAGAAAACCTGAAGATGATGCTAGAAAAATTATTGCAAGTTTAGTTCCAGATGATGCTAAACTACAGAACACTCTATTTGATACTGCAACTGGTGAAGTCTCAATTGAAGCAAAACGACCTTGGTTATTACAAAGAAATGCAAAAGAATTCAATCATGCTGAAGTAACTGAGAAAACAGGCTGGAAAATACGTGTAAGAAAGGCTACAACCATTCCATCTCGTACCATTCAAACAATTAACGCAACTCTCAAACAAGCTTCTGCTGAGAGAAGTAAACAACTAAAACAAGTTGGCGATGAAATTTTCAGACCTAGACTAACTCAAAGAACAGAAGTTTCACTTTATACTCTTGGTGGATTTGGTCAAGTTGGACGTTCTTCATTATTATTATCTACACCTGAAAGTAAGATACTCATTGATTGCGGAATAAATCCTGGAGCACGTTCTCCAATGGATGCATTTCCTAGATTAGACTCTTTGAATATCACACTAGATGATCTTGATGCTATAGTTATTGGCCATGCACATTTGGATCATACTGGATTCTTACCTACATTGTGTAAATATGGATACAAAGGACCAATCTACTGTACTGAGCCAACATTACCTATGATGAATCTAATTCAATTAGATGCAATCAAAGTTGCAGCAGCTCAAGGAAGAACTCCAATCTATTCTGAACGTGATGTAAAACAAATCATGAGACAAACAATTACTTTACCATATGGAACTGTAACTGATATTTCTCCTGACATTAAACTAGTTCTTGCCAATGCAGGTCATATTCTAGGTTCTGCATTATGCCACTTTCATATCGGAAATGGTGATCACAACTTTGTTTACTCTGGTGATATTAAATTTGGAAAAAGTATTTTGTTTGAAGCCGCTAGTTGGAATTTCCCTAGAGTAGAAACATTACTCATAGAAAGTACGTATGGTCTTAAAGAAGACATTCAACCTAGTAGACAAGAAGTTGAATCTGCTTTCATCAATGCCGTAAATAACACTCTTGCAGATGGCGGTAAAGTTCTAATTCCTATTCCAGCTGTTGGTCGTGCACAAGAAATTATGATGGTAATTGATCATTATATGAAATCTGGTGAAATGATTGAGGCTCCAGTATTTACTGAGGGAATGATTTCAGAAGCCTCAGCAATACATGAATCATATCCTGAATATCTTGCACGTGAGCTAAAGCAAAAAATTCTAGAAACTGACGATAATCCATTTGATTCTGAATATTTCACAAACATTGAGCACGCAGATGCTAGAGAAGAACCTATGAGGGAAGATTCTCCTTGTATAATTTTAGCAACATCTGGAATGTTGGAAGGTGGACCTGTTTTAGAATATTTCAAAAATATTGCTCCTGACAAAAAGAACAAAGTTCTCTTTGTATCCTACCAAGTAAATGGAACTCTAGGAAGAAGAGTTCTTGACGGATCAAAACAGGCAACAATGTTGGGAAAAGAAGGTAAAGTTGAAGTTGTTACGATCAATTGTGGTGTAGAAAAACTAGATGGATTTAGTGGACACAGTGATTATAATCAACTAATGTCCTTTGTACAAAGACTTAGACCAAAACTGCGAAGAGTTCTGGTTAATCACGGTGAAAGAAAGAAATCAGAAAATCTTGCCATGAACATTAGACGAATGCACAGAGTTCCTGCTCATTATCCTCAAATTCAAGAAGCAATAAAATTATTTTAGATCATATTCTGGTTTCCAGATCTTTATGTTGGATGGAGCAACAATAATTCTCTCCTCACCCAACCTTGCAATATCTGCACCAGCACTTTTTGCAATAGAATACAATTCTTCAACAACTTTTCGAAGCTGTTCCACATCTTTTTGTGCTAGCGGTGTTACTCTAAGAATCAAAATCATATCTTTTTTGATATCTTCTTGAATTGAATGTACATCGCTGATATCTCTAATGGTTATGGCCTTTAGAAATGTCGTATTTTCTTGTTTTTGCATTCTAAATGAAAATGCGATCTACTCCCTCAAAAACTCTTCCTTAGTTTTAACTAATTTTTTAAAAAATTTACGCCTAAATTCTGAATTTAATGTAATTTTCTTCTTCTATACTTTTAGCACTAATTTCTTCACTAACATCTCCATTTTTTACTAAAACAACTTCTGCTTGATTTTTTGGTGCATCTGAATATCTTAGAGTTACAGATGCTGCAAATTTTGTATGATCTTTTGCATTTTTACCTCTTAGAATTGATGTTGGTCCAACATGATCTTTTGCTTCAAGTAAAATATCATTTGGTAATGCAATTGCTTTGATCATTTCATTTTCATCTTTATTTCTACCAACAACAAATTTTGTTTCTTCATCTAATCTGAAATGTCTTCCAATTTTTAACAAATCAATATCATTAATTGTTGGAGTTTCAACATGTTTGAAAAGATCTTTAGCTTTAATTCCAAATTGTGGTTCAGTTAATAGACATCCTCCACCGGCATTAGGAGGATTTTCAATTCCATATTGTTTTGCCATCTCTAATTGATTTCTTCTTGTTCGTCCTCTTATCATTCCAAGATTTTCTCTTTTGATCAATCCTTCTTTTTCAGGAATTGTTTCTGGTAATAATGCAGCAGATAATGGTCTTACAATTTTTCCTACAAGATCTGATTCTTTTTCAATAGTTCTTAATGCAGGTCCATGTTGACTCATAGGACGTTGACCTAATACCTCCCCTGACACAATAAATTCAGCACCAATTTCTTCCATGTGTTTTTTTGCAGCATCAAACATCATGGCTCTGCAATCAATACATGGATTAAATCCTGCACCAATTCCATGTTTTGGTTTCTTTAACATCTCGATATATTCATCACCAAGATACACTGTCTTCAAATTTACATTAAGATCGTCTGCTCTTTCTCTAATTTCAAATCCACAACCTCTACCACAATCAAAATCACAAAATGGAGTCTTTATTGCAACTGCAGATACATCAAATCCCTGCTCTTGCATCATTCTGACAGCAAGCTGACTGTCTAGACCCCCAGACAATAATGCAACAACTTTCTTCTTTTCTTTTTCTTCAGTCACAGCGATCTAGGCTGAATTTCCATATACAAACTTTGCATCATACATAAATTGAGAAACAAGTGTTTTTTGTGTGTGAAGCAGCGTAGAAAAAATCTACTAAAACATGCCCAAAAGATCGGTTGTGACACCTTGGTTACTTTTGAGCCTGAAAATCTCTTTTACATGACTGGATTTTGGGGCGAAGCTATTGGTTTGTTAGAAAAAAATGGAAAAACTACCATTATTGCTCCAGAACTTGAGGTCGGAAGAGCCAAAGATGAATCTGAAGATTGTGATGTAATTACAGCAGAACGAGGAACTGGTCTTGTATCTTCACTTGTAAAGAAAATCAAAAAAAATCGTGTTTGCACTGATTGTCAAAATTACTCTATTATGACATCTTTGAAAAAATCTATTCCAAAAATAAAATCCTCTACAGAACCATTTTACAATTCTCGTATAATCAAAGATGAAAATGAGATCAAAATTCTCAAAAAAGCATCTAAAATCATTGATGAAATGTTTGAAATCTGCTCAAAAAAGATCAAAGTAGGGCAAAAAGAGTCAGAATTACAAACAACTTTGATGACTTATGCAATGGAACAACAAATGTTTGATACTGGATACAAATCAACTCTTAATCCGTTAATTATTGCTGGTGGTCCAAATGGTGCCTTACCGCATGCTCAAGTAACAAATAGAAAATTCAAAAAAGGTGATCTTGTTGTAACTGATCTCACATTAAGATACAAGGGATATGTCTCTGATGCAACAAGAACATTTGCAATTGGAAATATCTCATCACAAGCAAAAGAAGCATATGAAATTGTTAAAGAGTCTCAAAAACTTGGACTAAAAGCTGTAAGACCAAATGCACATTGTAAAGATGTAGATGCTGCATGTAGAAAATACATTGATGAAAGAAATTATGGTCAATACTTTATCCATTCAACTGGTCATGGAATTGGATTAGAAGTACATGAACTCCCAACAGTTTCATACAGAAGTGATACAAAACTTGAAGAAAATATGGCAATTACAGTAGAACCTGGAATCTATATTGAAAATAAATTTGGAATTCGAATTGAAGATTCCTTAATTGTTAAGAAAAAACCAGTTGTAATGCACAAATTTACTAAAGATCTAGTTACAATTTGAGCCTAAGAAAAGGTTACTACATCAATTATGTGCTTTGATTCAGAATTGTTTGATGTTATTTCTTGAGACTCTACATTAACATTCCAATCAAAATTCATCTCACCCTTGTATGATTTGAAATTCAAAATTATATTGTATTCATCTGAATTTACATTTGTAACTGATAGGTCTAGAACAGTTTTCTTGTGTCCATAAATTTTCTCATCTGGATACTCTTCATCTATTTGATTTTTTATCACTTCTTTTACAGTTAGTTTGGATTCTACACCTGCATTATAGTTTAACAAAAAATCTACTGCCATTTTTTCTTCTCCTGATAATTCTGGTAGACTATTCTCAAAATTTTTTTCTGATAAAACACTTTGAGCTGAAATCACAATTAATGCAATGGCTGCAAGATAAAATGGTGCTCTTTTTTTAAGAAATGCCTTTAAACCTGTTTTCTTTGGTTTATCTTCTTCCTTCTTTTTCTTGTCTTTAGCCATTTTTGTCTTCTAATTTTCTAGTGTTTTGCTGTTAAAATTAAAACTTCCCAAGGAAATTGAATTATTCCATTCCTTTTTGTGTAGGGCTTTGTATTTTCTTTTACCATTTCTTTGAGCTCTTTTCTTTGAGATCTTTCAAGTGTATCTAATTTTTCTTTGATTGGTTTTGCTACATATTTGAGATAATTACTCCAATATTGATCAAAGGTACCTGGGCTATACGGAAAATTGTAATCTTTTACTGTGATTTTTCTAAAACCAGCTTTTTTTATTTCATCTTTGAGTGATTTTTTTGTTCCGAATCTATCAAAATCTGGAGTTCCAGGTGGAACATAATTTGGGATAAATTGAGTTACGGCCTCAAAAATACTATCAAAATATGGCACTCTATCAGGATGTCCATGAACAGATATTCCTAATTTACCTGATTCTTTGAGGCTATTTTTCATATTTTTTAGTGCCTTTTGAGCATTTGGAAAGAAAAACAATGCATATTGACATGTTATGATGTCAAATTTTTCTTTGAATGAAAAGTTTTCAGCATCTGCATTTACAAATAATAGGTTTGAAGATTTTTTATTCCATTTTTTTGCAACTTTAATTGCTGCAGTTGCTGTATCTGCACCTACTACAAACCCTGATCTTCCCACCTTTTGATTTAATAATTTTGTAACAACACCTGTTCCGCTTGCAACATCAAGAACATGATCTCCTTTTTTAACACCAATTAATTCAATTAGCTTTTTTGTGCTTTGGAATGGACCTTTTTTAGCTGTTGCCCATCTTTTATGATATCTTGGTGCAACTTCATTCCAAACTGACATATTTCGTTTTTTATAATCAAATGGTTTTACTTTCAATTTTATTTAAACTCTTTTAGATCTGATTTTAATGTTCTTCCTGTTTCATGAAAATATCTATGTTCTATTTCTTTTAGTTTTTCAACTAGTTTGAAGCTATCCGCATGTTTCTTTTTTTGTTTATTTGTAATTTCTTTGTATTGTGATACTAGTTTTCTTAATTCTGAATTTTTCATTTTATTTTCTTTTCAATCTCTTTTCTAATTATTTTTACAATCTTTTCTTTTTTCTTCCATCCTGATGCTGTAGTGTTTTTGTTATCAACAATTATGATTTGATTATTATTTGGATTTTTTTGATATTTTGTTCCAATATCATTTGCAATAATTAAATCAGCATTTGATTCTTTTAATTTTGTTTTAGCTGATTTGATTAGAGCAGATTTTGATAGATTTGTTTCAGCCTTGAATCCAACTAAGATTATGTTTTTTTGAGATTTTTTTACCTGATCTATGATTTTTGGTGCTTTTTTGAGTCTAATTGTGAGTGATTTTTTGTTACTCTTTATCTTGGATTTTGATGTATTTTCAGGAGTATAATCTGATGCAGCTGCTGCCATAATCACAATATCATATTTTTTCTCTAGTTCTTTTTTTGTTGCATCAAACATTTCTTTGTTTGTTGTAACATTGATTATTCTGGCACCTCTTGGGGGTTCTTCTTTTCCTGGACCGTAAATCAAAGTGACTTTAGCTCCAGCTGAAATTAATTCTGAAGCTAACAATACTCCTGTTTTTCCTGAACTAAGATTTGTTATTACTCTGATTGGATCAATGTATTCAATTGTTGGCCCTGCAGTCATTAACACTTTTTTATTTTGTAATGTAGATGAGAAACCAAATTTCTTTAGTACAAATTCTAAAACGTCTTCAGGTTCTGGCGCTTTTGCTTTTCCTTCAATCATTTGTGGAGAAAGAAACTGAATCTTGTTTTTTAGAAATTCAATGTTCTTTTTAACCGCTGAATTATCATACATTGATTCATGCATTGCCAAACACATGAGAATTGGAATTTTTGAGCCAAATCCCACAGTCAAAACTGTTGAAATTGGAGTATCGTCAATTCCATTTGCTAGTTTTCCTAATGTGTTTGCAGTTGCAGGATACACAATCACTAAATCTGATTGATTGTAATCAGCCAATTTTATGTGTTCAAGTTTTCCAGTAAGTTTTGTAATTACATCATTACCTGTAGCCCATTTGAAATAATCAGGCTGAATTAGCTTTGTTACTGCTCCACTTGCTACACATGTTACATCTGCACCATGTCTCATAAGCAACCTTGCAAGCTCTATTGCTTTGTATGCTGCAACACTCCCAGCTACACACAATACAATTTTTTTCCCCGTTAACTCTACCCCATGTGAAGAAACAATATCTAATGATGGATGATCATTTATTCTCTTTTTAGCTGCCAATTTGCTCACGTAATTTCTTTAATTCTTCAGGATCCATTGAAAACCAATTTTCTTCAGCAGGAAATGTACTTGATTCTACATCATTTTTGTAATCCTCAAGGGATTTTACAATATCTTCTGAGAGATTCATGTATCTTTTTGCAAATTTTGGTTTTATCTTATCATACATTCCAAGCAAATCTTGAACCACTAGTACCTGTCCATCACAATTTACTCCTGAACCAATTCCAATTGTAGGAATACTAACAGTTTCAGAAATTATTTGTGCAACTTCATGGCTTACCATCTCTAAAGCTATACTGAACACTCCAGCTTCTTCAAGTTCTTTTGCATCCTGGATTAATTTCATTGCAGAATCTTTTGTTCTTCCTTGTACTTTGTAACCTTGTGAAAGCATTGTTGTTTGAGGTTGTAATCCAATATGTCCCATTACAGGAATTCCAATATCAACAATTGCACTAATTGTCTCAGCCATGATTAAACCGCCTTCTAGTTTAACAGCATCAGCTCCTGCTTTAACTAGTCTACCTGAATTGTTAATTGCATCTTCTATACTTGCTTGATATGACATAAATGGTAAATCTGCAACAAGCAATGCATTATTTCGTGCTCTACTAACTGCTTCAGTAAACATACACATATGATCCATTGTTACAGGAATTGTATTATCATAACCAAGCATCACCATTCCTGCACTATCTCCAACTAACATTACATCAATTCCAGCCTTGTCACATAATGATGCTAATGTATAGTCATAACCTGTAATTACAGAGATTTTCTTTTTCTCTTTTTTCATGTTTATGATATCTTGGACTGATTTATGCAACTCTTGCCCTCCTTGTAAGATTATTTTTTATTTGAATCACATTTTCTGATAGATTTTTTTTGTTATCAAAGTCTGAAATTATTTTTTGAAGGCTTGTTTCATTTCTCTTTGTTAATTTTTTAGATTCAGAAATTAGTAACTCTATTGCTCGTGTTACATTATCTACAATTGTAATGTTAGCAGTTTGTGAAGTTCGTGAAAGTGGATTTAGATCAAATGTAATCACGGTTTTTCCTGCATTCCTTAACGCCATGGTTCTATCTCCATCTTCTAGAGGCACAACTACCACATCAGCTGCAAAAATTCCATCTTTATCTACTATCCTTCGTGCAGAATCAATTCCTGTTAATCTTCTAGAATTTGCAGAATTTGTACCTAAGATTTCTTTAGCGCCATTTTTTTTGAGAGTTTTGATAATTGCTTGCTTTCTCTTTTCATTTGTGTAGAATAGATTTACCTCGAGTTTAGCTTTGATTTGCTTTGATAATTTGATAATCTCCTTTGGACACAAGGCTGCGACATTCCCATTAACTGAGATAACTGGTCTTTGAGCCTGGAGTAATTGTGCTGCTGCTGCCTTTATGGCCCGTTTTGCAGCCTGATTTGTCTTTTCACCAAGTAAATAGTCAAATGCTTCTCCTCTTCCTTGAGCCAAAAGTCCTTCTTTTGCTACTAACCCTTTGTCAAAACCACTAACAAGTTTTTCACGAATTAAAAGTGACTTTGCTCTTGGATGTGACTTTGGAATTAATGGCATGTAACTTCAATTAATTATTTAGAACTCTTGCTCCGATATCATCTAATTCTGAATTTATTATCACTCCATCAGAATATTTTTGTAAAATTCCTAAAACCTTATCTTCATTCTCTTTTGGAACCATTGAAAAAATTGTTTCACCAAAAAGTGCAATTCCACATTTGATATTATTTTGAGCCAACTCATTTACTATTTTTTGCATTCTTGGTGTCATTACATCTACATATTTTGCAAATTCTAGTGACATATCTTGAAAGTGTTGGTAATCTTTTGTTTCTAATAACCTGTTAACCATTTTTCCACCAAGTCCATTAATTTGAGAAAGTCTTTCTTTGATGAATTTGTTAGTTGAAATTGGTGAGAAGCAAATCATAATAACTGAAATTTTATCTGTAGAAATTTTCTCAACTGTTCCAATTCCTGGTGCTCCCGGCTTTACACGCACTTCAAATCCTCCATGAAATGAAGCTAAAACATCTCCTAATCCTGTCTTACAATTAATTTCTGCATTATGTGCAATTTTTCCAATAATGTTTTTATCTAATTTTGTTTCAAGTGCTTGATCTAATGCAAATGATAATGATAATGCAACTGCGCTACTAGAACCTAAACCATATCCTACTGGAATTGAAATCTCATGTTCAATATCAAAGAACTTGTCTTGAAAATCCCCAATCTTTAGAAATTCATTTAATACAAACTCTGACACATCTATTTTGTCAGATTGATATCCCTTTGTTGTAATTCTAAAGTTTGAATCTTGATTATTTTTTTTACCAATTCTTACTTTTGTTGTGACTCCTTGTTTGATTGAAAAACCTGCTCCCATTGAGCCTAGATCTTCTAAATTGTTTTGATTGTTCTCTAAATGAGCCTTGAAGAAACCGGTAATATGTGCAGGACAAAATGCTATTCCCTCCATTGATCTGAGTTTAAATTTTACACAAAATATAAGAATATGGCTTAAATTAATTAAATTAGTATAAATTGACTAAATTTGTTAGACGCCTACAAAGAATAGGAAGTAGCATTCTGGTTTCCCTTCCAAAAGAATGGGTTGATGCAAATAATTTAGACAAAAGTAGTCAAGTTGAAATTGAAACTGGTCAAGACAGTATTTCAATTTCTGCAAATAGAGAAACTCGTCCAACAAAAGAAGTTGTAATATCATATCCCTTACCAAAAGAAGAAAACATTGTAGCTGACATTACTGGTGCTTATCTTTTAGGATATGACATTATTGAGATTACTTCTGATTCTATAATTCCTGGAGAAGATAGAGAAAAAATTCGTAATTCTATGAGACGACTTGTTGGAATGGAAATAATTGAAGAAGATTCATCTCACATTAACATGCAGTTCTTATTGGATTCTACAACCCTTAATCCTGAAAAAATTCTCAAACGTATGAGTTCTATTGCACTTGGAATGTATGATGATGCGTCAAATGGATTAATTGCAGATGATAAATCAAACTTGCAAACATTATCAAAACGTGATGCAGAAGTAAATAGACAATACTTTTTGCTTGTACGATTAATTCGTAGTACACTTGTTGATAAAAGATTAGCAAATGCATTTAATCTAGAAAACATTGATGTTCTTGATTATAGAGTTGCAGCAAATCTTTTAGAAAATGCTGGTGACTCTATTGTGGAACTATCTGATTTTATTTACAATTCATCTTTGTCAAAAGAACAATATAAAAAAATTCATAATGTTGTAAAAGACTTTAATGCATTAGCCGAAAAATCAATTGATGCTTTTACAAAACCTGATAGATTCTTAGCAATTGAAGCAATATCTTTACACAAAAAATTTGAAGAACAACTTGGTAAACTCAGAACCACATTAGACAATAAAAAAGAAATTCCAATAGATTTTCTTGATATAGTGTTTATGTTTGAGCGTATAGCTCAATCTTGGGCTGATGTGGCAGATCTTGTTCAACCAATCTATAATGAATAACTAGTATAGCTTCTTTTTTGCAGCATATGTTAAAACGGCACAAATGGTTTTTGAATCTTGAATTTTTCCAGACTTTATCATGCTAAGTAATTTTTTCATATCCACTTTTACTACTGAGAGGATCTCATCTTCATCAAGTTTCAAATCTGCAATCTTCTTTAATCCTGAGGCTACAAAACAGTGGATAACCTCTGAATTATAGCCAATTGATGGGTAGTAAGTGATTAGAGGAGTCATTTTCTTTGCTTTGTATCCTGTTTCTTCTTCTAATTCTCTAAATGCACATTTGATAGGCTGTTCTCTCTTCTCTAATGTTCCTGCAGGAATCTCTAGAACATATCCGTGTGGAAACCTATGTTGTTTTACCAAAATCACTTTTTTATTTTCATCAAAGGCAAGCATAGCTGCAGCTCCTCTGTGTTCTATTACTTCTCGTTTTACTTTTCTTCCTTCAATTTTTCCATCATAAACACTAAGACCTAGAATTTTTCCTTCATAGATCTTCTTTTTCTTCATGTAATTTGATGAAATTATTATTATTTAATTGGTTTGATATGTAAGATGCAATTTTGGTGATTTTTTTGACTCTTCAATTGATTTTTTAATCCAATTTGTATAAAATGAGATTTTTTTAGGGATGAACAGATCTGCAGATTTTACATTTTTACTTGTTCTAATTTTTTGCGTTAATTCATCCATCTTGAATATGCTGTCACTATACAAAAATAATACAATCTGATTTTTAGCAATAAAAGGAATTTGTAAATATGATTCTGAAAATGTGTTATTCAAATTTTCTAATACCTCCTTCAAATCCCCATTAACCCACGTAAGTACTGCATGTGGAATGAAATCTTCAATTTTTGTTGGATCATAAATTAAAGTGAATTGAAAACCATCATTATCATGTAGTTTCTCTATGCATCTTGTTATCGTCTTTGTTGATAGATTTGTATTCTTTGCAATTTTTTCAATTTTTTGTCTTGGTTCTTTGATTAATTCTTCTAAAATTTCTAAATCTGTTTTTGTTAAATTTGAATTGAATACTGAATTTTCAGCTTCAAAAATTGACAAGACTCTAAGATCTTTCATCAATTTTTTTGCAAGCTCAATCTTTTGTTCTAAATTTTCTTTAATTGCAATACCGCATACTGTTACCCCGCCAATACATGGAACCATAATGTATGGCTCACCCACTAAACTAACTTGCTCTAAAATCTCTTGAATATTTTCACCTGATACAACAAAGTACAATACGCCATGACCCAAAGTTGGCGGTTCAATTTTGACGATAAATTTCTCAATTATTCCACTTTCTTGCATTTTTTTTATTCTGACTCGAACTGCTCCTCCTGAGAGTCTTAGTTCTTTTCCAATCTGTCTGTCTGATTCTCTACAATTATTGAGCAATCTGCTCAAAATTTTCATATCTAAATTGTCCATTTTGTAATCTCCAACACTATTCTACAATTCATAAAAAACCAATATCATATAAAATTGTCTATATTGTTAGCACTATATGTCATAGACATTAAATATCAGACTATTTCACTGATCTCGTGGAATATCGATTAAGATTAGCAAAAAGAATGCTATTCAACAAAAAAGGAAGCTTAATTGGAGCTGTTTTAGCTGTTACAATTGGAATTTTAGTAATTCATGTGAATTTTGTAATTTTCCAAGGATTGTTTGATGCAATTGTTAGGGATATTAGCGATTACAGAAATGGTGACATACTTGTTACTGATGAAGCAGACTATATCGATAAATCTGATTTATCTATTGTAAGTTGGTTTGAAAGAATTCCATATGTAGAGGCGGCAACACCGCGGCTTTCATCAACTGCCGAAATGAATATGACAAAAAATGGAAAACTAATTGAAGAAACACGTGTACCCATAGTTGGAATTGATCCTTTCAGAGATATTAGAGCATCAACTGTTCATGAAACTGTTTCAGAAGGAAGTTATGTCTTTTCAAGAAATTCAATTGTACTAGGTTCTAATGTTGCAAGAGATCTTGGTGGAGCTCAAGTTGGTGATAGCATTAAAGTTCTAGTAGTTGATAGACGGGGAGAAGATCAAATCAGAAGATTTACTGTTTCAGGAATTGCACAATCTCCTGGTGGTCAAGGATTTGATTATACTGCAGTTATCCATATTGATACCTTACGTGACATGATGGATAGACAAGGTGATACAGGATCTTTTATGGTAAAATTAAATGATCCTACAAAAGCATTTGAAGTAAAAGAATTTTTCTTACGTTCATTTCCAAATGATGATTTTAAAGCTGAAACAATAGAGGAATCAGCTGAAGAACAACTTGCTGGTTTTCGATCTGGTATTGCAATGATTAACATGATTGGTTATTTTGGAATGATGTCTTCAGCTTTTGCTATTGTAACAATTCAGATGATGTTAGTAAATGGAAAAACTCGTGAAATTGGTGTAATGAGATCAATTGGAGCAAAAAGAAAAGACATTCTAATTATCTTTATTTTTCAAGGAATGATTATAGGAGCAATTGGTGCTGGTGTAGGCACAGCTGCAGGCTTGGGTTATACATTCTATGCAAAGGAAACAAAAATGTCATTTAACAATAGTTTGCCTCTTGAGGTTACTTACAATTGGGAAAAGATCATCCAAACTGCTTTGACTTCATTTATTTTAGCAATTATTGCATCACTCTATCCGTCGTATAGGGCAACTAAGCTATTACCAGTGGAGGCGATGAGAACTGTCTAAGGTATTAGAGATTAATAATTTGACCAAAATCTATGGGGAAGGAGAAAATAAAGTCAAAGCTCTTGATAATGCAACTTTTTCAGTTGAACAAGGTGAAATTGTTTTAATTGTTGGAAGTTCTGGTTCAGGAAAATCTACATTACTTAACATGATTGGTTTACTTGATCGTCCTACAACTGGTAAGATCTTCATTGATGGAGTTGATACTACTACTCTTGATGATGATAAAATTTCTTCATTTAGAAATAAAAAATTAGGATTTATCTTCCAATTCTCAAATTTGCTTTCTGACTTGACAGTTCTAGAAAATGTCTTGTTACCCCGACAAATTGGTGGAACGAATAATACTGCTGAGAAGGATGCAAGAGACTTGCTAAAAGCAGTTGGACTAGAAGATCAAATGAATAAACGTGCAAATAAAATTTCAGGTGGACAAGCTCAAAGAGCAGCTATTGCAAGAGGATTAATCAATAAACCGTCAATTGTTTTAGCAGATGAACCAACAGGAAATCTTGATTCTGTTACATCTGAAACAATAGTTCAATTGATGAAATCTATGGCAAAAAAACTCAATCAAACATTTGTTATTGTTACACACGATCGTCAACATTTTGGTGATGTAGACAAAGTAATCACAATTAAAGACGGTAAGGCCTTTGAAGGAGATATGCCATCTGAAATGGAGGTTTTAGCATAATGAATCAAAAATTATTTTTATTGTTACTTGGAGTTTTGTCAGTTCCATTATTCATGGGTAATTCGTATGCACAAATTTCATCTGGTGGATTTGGAGACTCTCCATTTGAGCGAGACTTTGGTGATGTTAAATTCTTAGATGCATATTTTGGTACATTAAATAAAAAAATCGAAGTTGAAGCAGGTGATAGTAATGCTCCATTTACTGTAGTATTTGCAAATGTTGGAACACAAGACATTACAGGAATCAAAGGACAATTATCATTGCCTTTTGGATTTTCAGCTTCTGATGGACCAGGTTCAATCATTAAAGCTGACAGTGATTCAAATTCTTTGGCAGGAGAAAATTTCCATTTGACATTCTTTGTAAATATTGATAAAAATGTCAACATTCAACAGTATCCTGGAACAGTAAAAGTAGATTATTCTAGATTAAGAGAGTCTGGTGTTAGAACTGCGTTTGAAGACTTTCAATTTAAGGTAACTGGTGATAGTGTGATAAACGTAAGAGCATTAGAACCATTTCTTACATCTCTTAGAACAAACAATGTAGTAATTGAAATTTCTAATGATGGAACAGCACCAATATCTAGTGTTGATATTGTTGCATCTAACACACAAACAGAACGTGCATCAACTGCATCTTCTACTACTAATGTAGAAAATGTTGTAATTTTAGAATCTAATTGGGATGTTGGAAATATTGATCCGAAATCTACTAGACATCTTACAGCAACAGTCTATGTTCCAGAGGGATTGAAAGGTGATACTCTTAGAATTCCTTTGACCATATCATACTATAACGCACATGGTGATCAACATGTAATTTCAAAAATTGTTGATTTTTACATTAAGGGATTGATAGATCTTACAATATTCAATGTTGATGTAATTGAATTGTCTGGAACTCAGATGGTAATTGGAGAAATTATCAATGAAGGTAATGAAGATGGTTTGTTTGGATTTGTTAGTATTGCACCTCGTGGTGATTCAAACATCAAACCAAATACCCAATTTATCGATGAAATTGAAATAGATGCACCTGTACCATTTAACATTCCAATTGAATTTGATGGTGAACCAGAATATGGAGAACATGACATTACAATTACTTTAAGATACAAGGATAGTGTTAGAGATGAGCTCTTTGTAATTGAAGATACTACTATCTTTGTAAATGAACCAACAAATGGTGATGAGTCTGGTCCTGATTCTTCAATGATTATCATTCCAATTGTAATTGCAATTGGTGTAGGAATTTACATAATGCGTAGGCGTAAAAATGCCACAATCACGGCAAGTGAATAAATTTTTAATGTTATTTTGGAGAATTAAAGGCAATTTAAAATGAGATCAAGTATTGTTGTTATCATTGCAGCATTAGCAGTAGGAGGCATTGTCGCCATTTCTGGTTTTATTACAAACCAACAAATTACAGATGTTCCTGAACTTTCAGAACTTTCTGATCCATATACAAAATTAGAGAAATACAAAAATGAATTAGAAAAAATCAATCAATACAATCAACAAGTCTTAAAAGACTTGGAAAATCAAATAAAAAATTCTGATAATGAGCAATTGGCACAAATCAATAAAGAGATTGAAGTTGTAAAACGTGTAATTAATGACAATAAGGCAGAACTTGAACAAGTTATTCAACGATTATCTAAAATGAAATCTAATCCTTGATCTGAAAATTAATTCAAAACTTATATCATAATTGTGTGATATAAAATTGGGAATCGGTATGGCAAAGGGAATATTTCTATTTCTAGCTGGTAGCATTGTGGGATTTATTACAACTCCACTACTGTAATTTTTTCTAAATTCATATAGTAACTGTAAAAATTATGATTATGGAAACCCATAGAAAACTAACGATAATTGGTTCTATTTTGCTGGTTGCAACATTTATGATAAATAACTATCACCAAGAAACTCATCCTGGAGTCGGATTCAATTATGCATATGCAACTGGAATTGGAATGCTTATAGCATTTGGAATTAGTTTTGTAATATTTACAAAAGATAGGCTCAAAAATTAATTGAGAATTCTATACTTTACACTAAAAATATAAGCAATTAATCGATCTTGCGATCATGCCATTTGATGAGATTGAAGTTCCCAAAGAATTACGTGAATTCATGATTGATGGAGCTGAAGAAACTATTCTGGGACAAAAAAATGGTGCACTAAAACAATATCGTTATGGTAACTTACACATTAGGGAATATGATGACAAATTTTTAGTACATACTGATAAAATTGATCCAAGAAAAGATCCTATTGGACATCTTGTTTATGATGCACCAGAAGTCTTGATTGGTTTAGCTTGTGCACTTTTTGGTGGATCTAAAATTGCAAAATCTGTTTTAAATAATAATTCAAAAAAACTTTCTTTGGCATCTGGATTGGTCTCATCAGTTCTTTCTGGATACATTGGATACGTTGCATCAAAAAAGATCAAAGATTATTTGGAGTAAATCATGTCTGCAGGAAGAACAATCTATGTGCTGATCAAACTTTTACCATCAATTTTAGCGCTACGTAAAGATAGAAAAAAATGGTCACAACAAGAAAAAAACACAATAGATTCTGAACAATTTAGAAAAAATGCAAGAAAAGCTCTTGATACTTTTGTATCTTTAGGGCCTGTGTACATAAAACTAGGACAGTGGTTGTCATCTAGAGCAGATATTTTGCCTCAACCCTATCTTGAAGAATTATCTAAACTACAAGACAGTGTTCCTTCTGCACCGTTTGAACAAGTAAAACCAATCATCGAAAAAGATTTGGGACCAATTAATGAAAAATTTGATGATATTGATACGAATTCTATCTCTGGGGCATCATTAGGCCAAGTGTATCGAGGTTCGATTTCTGGTCAACAAATTGTTATCAAAGTAAAAAGACCTGGCATTGAGAATGTTGTACGCGAAGATCTCAAAGTTTTAAAGAAAATTTTGCCACTGGCTCTGAGATTTGTTGATCCTAATCTTAGATATTCTGCAAAAGCTATGCTTTCTCAATTTATTGAAACTATTCATGAAGAAATGGATTACACAAATGAATCTGAAAATCTCAAAAAAATCAAACAAGATATGGAAAGCAATGACAAAGTAATAGTTCCTTCAGTTTATGATGATTATTCGTCAAAAAATGTCCTTACTATGGAGTATTTGCCAGGAATTAAGGTTACAAATGTACAAGAACTTGATGAGAAAGGTGTTGATAGAGAACAACTAGTAATCGATGTGCATAAGGTTTTTTTTACGATGCTTCTCAAACATTCTCTTTTCCATGCAGACCCTCATCCTGGAAACATCTCCGTAACAGATGATGGAAAACTAATCCTATATGACTATGGAATGGTAGGTAGAATAAACAATGAAACAAGATACAAACTCATTAGGCTATATCTTGCATTAGTAGAAAAAAATCCTCCTCGAGTAGTTAATGCAATGGCAGAACTAGGAATGCTTACTCCTGATTACAACCGCCAAGTTATCGAAAAAGGAATTGAATTATCAATTCGTGCTATGCATGGAAATAAACCTGATGAGATGGAAGTCCAAAGTTTGATGGAGCTTGCAAATCAAACTATGAGTAAATTTCCTTTTGTTTTACCAAAAAATTTGGCCCTCTACATGAGGATGGCATCAATTATTGAGGGAATTTACAAAACACATGATGTTGATTTCAAATTTGTTAAAGTTCTAAGAAATATTCTTCAAGAAGAGAATCTGATTCCAAAAGCTTACGTTGAAGAGTTGAAAATTTCATTTGAAAAATTTTCAAAATCAATTGATTCTGCATTGCGATTAGTACCTGAAATGGAAAAATTCATGGATGAAGCAAAACTTTCTCTACAAAAAAGAAAGCCAATAGCATTTCTTGGTGGTAGCATTTTTGCATCTGCAGTTTTTGTTGGTTCAGTCTTGTTGTATCAAACAAATGAAATATTTGGTATGGCTGGAATGATTACATCTGGTTTGATAATGATAGGTTCTATAGTTTTTAGAAAATACTAGTTTTACTCTATTGAAATATCTTTTCCTTTTTTAGTTACAGGAATTATCAGTGTTAAAACACCATCTTCGTATTTTGCTGAATCAATTTTCTCTTCTCCTTGTTTGATATCAATTGGTAATCTTATTTTTTTATCAATAATGTTTGGTCTCTGTTTTGAAATTAATGATTCAGATTCTTTCTCATCTACTTCTTTGCATGCTTGAATTGATAGAATGTCTCCACATAATGTAAGCTTGATATCTTTTTTTGAGAATCCTGGTATGTCAATAATCACTTTGAGATTATCAGAACTAAGATACATGTCAATTGGTGGTAAAACAAATTCATAGAATTCTCGTGATTTGTTTCCAATTTCTTTTATCACTTCTTTTACTAATCCCATTTTGTGTTATGTGGCAAATTTTTGGTTATAAACCTTGAGAGAAATTTTTGGAAAAACAAAAAAGTTTAGGATTATTTTGAGCCTTCTAAAATTCCAGAATCTCCGTGAATTCTATCTATGTGCTTTGAAAGATCATCTTTACTCTCAAATATTGATTCACAATAAGGACATGAGTATTCTTCAGCCATATCCTGAATTATCTTAAGAGGATATTAAACAGTTCGTAAATTCTAGAGTCTGTTTTGATAGATTTTTAATCAATTACTTTCTCTGTTTTGATAACTTATGATTATTGTAATTGAAGGTGGAGATCAAGCAGGAAAACTAACACAATCAACTATGCTAGAAAAAGCACTAAAAAAAAGGAAAATCAAAACCAAACTGTTTCATTTTCCAGATTACACCACTCCTATTGGAAAAGAAATTAGGAAATATCTTGATGGGAAAAGAAAATTTCCACCACAAGTAATTCACTGCCTATTATCTGCAAATAGATGGGAAAAATTAGAACAAATCAAAGTTGCTCAAGAAAAAAATTCTGTTCTTATAATGAATAGGTATTACCACTCTAATCTTGTTTATGGTTTGGCAAATGGAATAAAAGAAAAATGGCTTGAGAATCTAGATGAGGGATTACCAAAAGCTGATCTTGTTATTTTACTTGATGTGAGTCAAAAAGAATCCTTTAACAGACAAAAAACCAACCGTGACAAATTTGAAAAAAATGAAGAATTTTTAAAAAAAATCTCTAAAATCTATAAAACCACTGCCAAGAAAAAACGTTGGAAAATAATTGATGCTACAAAATCTAAACAAGAAGTTCATGAAGAAATCATGAAAACATTTTCAAAGAAATTAGGATTATGAAAAAAAATTATCTAGACATTATAGATCCGATTCATGATTTCATTCGTGTTTATGATCATGAACTGTCTATAATTGATAATCCTGTTTTTCAGAGATTAAGGAGAATAAGACAATTATCTGGAGCACATTTGACATATCCTGCAGCACAGCATACAAGATTTGAGCACTCTCTTGGAGTTATGCACATTGCTAGTCAGGCTGGTCATGCCCTTAATGAAAAAGGATTTCTCAAATCTGATGATATTGAGATCCTTAGATTAGCTGGTCTTTTACATGATATTGGTCATGGGCCATTCTCGCATTTGTTTGAGGAAATAATTCAAGAAAAGAAAATTTCTCATGAAGACTTTGGTAAAGAGATTATTCTAAAATCTGAAATTGGTGACATCTTGACAAAAAACGGTTTTGATAAAAAACTTGTAACAAAAGTTGCATTTGGTGACTCAAAATTTCAATACATGAATGAAATTGTTTCAGGTGCTCTTAGTGCAGATATGATGGATTACTTGCTCAGAGATGGTTATTTTACAGGAGCAGAACATGCAAAAATTGATCATAAGAGAATTACACAATCCCTTGATGTTCATAAGAAGAAACTTGCCTTAGAACGTTCAGCATTGTATTCTTTTGAATCAATGATGCACTCTAGATATCAAATGTTCAAAGCAGTTTATTTTCACAAAACAGTAAGATCTGCAGAAGTAATGTTACTTGAAGCTTTGAGATCTTCAGATGATGAGTTTGGATTTTCTACTTTTAATCTAGATGAATTTGTTCAACTAACAGATGAATATGTTCTATCCAGTTTGCTTTCATCAAAAACTTCTAAATTAAAACGAGCAAGGAGATTTGCTCAAGACTATCAAAATAGGAAATTGCTAAAATGTGTATTTGAGAGCATTTTGACAAGTAGAAAAAACCTAAAGAAAATGAAAACAAACGAACTTAGATCTGCCATTTCTAAAAAATCCAAAGTCGAAGAAAATGAGATTTTTGTTGATAGTTCTGTAACCCCTTCAATTCCTCTTGCGCCCTCAAAAAATGAGTCAAAATCAGTAATACTGATTACAAAAGAGGACGGTAAATCATCAGCAAAGGAGATGCCTATTTCTAAAATTCCTGTAGTCTCAGCAATTTCAGGCTTTATGAATATTCTAAGAATCTATACACATCAAAAGAATAGAAAAAAAGTTGAAATTGCCGCAAAATCCATCATTGGTGAATTAGAGTGAAAAAAAGAATTGTAATCAAACTGTCTGGGAGAGTTTTTGCTATGGATAATGTAAAACTCCTAAAGGATTGGGCAGAATTTCTAGTAAAAATTAGCAAGGTTTGTCAGCCAATAATTGTTGCTGGAGGTGGAAATATTGCCAGACACTACATTAATCATGCAAGATCTTCTGGAGCTGATGAGTCAACTCTTGATGAATTGGGAATTGAGATTTCTAGATTAAATGCAAAACTGTTGATTTATGCTCTAAAAAACAAAGCATATTCTCATCCTCCAACTACTCTGCAAGAAGTTAGACATGCAGTAGATGATGGATTAATCGTTGTTGCAGGAGGTCTTCATCCTGGCCAAAGCACCAATGGAACTGCTGCATTGATTGCAGAAAAAGTCAAAGCTGAACAATTTCTTAATGCTACTGATGTTGATGGAGTTTATGACATGGATCCAAACAAATTCAAAAAAGCAAAAAAATTCAAACGAATTGAATTGAAAAATCTAAAAAATATGTTAGTTCATGAGGATTCAGTAGCAGGAGGTTATGATCTAATGGATATAGTTGCACTAAAAATTATTGAACGCTCAAAAATTAAAACAAGAATTCTCAAAGCCAATCCCAAAATTATTGAAAAAGCCATTAAAGGTGGTAATTTGGGAACTGAGATAATTATTCCAACAAAATAATTTTATGATTCATTTTGAATCGTAGGTCTAGTTTCAGTCCATATCAGTATCTCTTTTCCTGGATATTCTTCAATTCCTGAATCTCGAAGTTTCTTGTAGATTGCCAAGGCTTCATCTTTTTCAACTGCCTTTGATTGAGCTTTGGTGTATCCATCCTTGTCTACTATTATTGCAACATATCCTTCTTCTGAACTAACAACTGCCGTAAAATCTTCCTCTCCTACAGGTTGGAATTTTCCATCCACTTTTTTTGTGGTTAAAGTTAACATTCCAAATCCTGCTGCCTCAAACATCTTCATTTGAGATTTTCCTGCTCTTTGTTTGCCTTGTTGCACTGCTTGAAAATACTGCATAGCTTTTTTTCTGCTAATTGATATAATAACTACATGATACACGAAAATTCTAATCTATACGAAATCATAACTTAATCTACGCATATCATACCTGATGCTGTTCCATTGATTACTTGATTTGCACATGTTGCAAATTGGTATCCATAACATATTCCAATACTCTGAGTTCCATATTGAACATCATCTTCGGCTTGACAAAAACTTTCACATTGAGTTGAGTCTGTACATCTTTTTCCCTCATCAGATGTTGGTAAATTACAATGTGGTTGTGAATTTCTAACATACGCCCGTATCTCCCATTTTCCATCAATTGCCAAACATTCAGTTTCTGTTAAATCTCCTCCTGATTCTACAAAATCAATAAACCGTGTTTGTTGGACATATAATGAATTTATTATTAGAATACTAATACCAAATACAATAATTATTACAATAACATACTTATTTTTCATAAGTTAGAAATATCCTCAATTTTGATAGTTTTTGAGTATATGATCATCACAATTCTTACCTGCTAAACCAATTTTTTTTCGATTTATTTGATACTTCTTTTTCTAGAATTTTTTTTACTTGTTTGAATTCTTTTTCATCAATCTCCCCCCATGCAAAACGCATAGTCAAAAGCATAAAATCATTGAAAAATTCAGCATTTGATTCTAAATTTTTTGGTGGTCCATTTTTCTCTAAAAATTTCTTCATTTTCTCATAATCTTTTGATGATATCTGACCAGTAACTAGACGACTCTTAATTGCGTCAAATGGATTATCTTTTTTCTCATCTTTTGAATCTGATTCAGACAATTTTATACCTCGTTAGGGAAGTTTGGGTTTACGCCAATACTAAAAAATTCATTACCTACCTGATCACGATAAATCGATTTTACTCCATAGAATTTTTCTGCATGAACATTCTCCCATTGTTGTTTGGTAACATTTGGATCATCTATTCTCATTTCTTGTGTTACCCATTCTCCTCCTGAATACTTCTGAATTTCCCTATACACTTCATAGCCCACAAGCTTCCTTCCTTCATAATCTGTTTGTGATGGTAAACTCCAACTAATTTCTGTAAAATTTCCGGTTCTTACTAATTTCACATTTTCTGGTTTTGGAAAATCTGGACCTCCTGCTGTAATCCCTACTCCTTCAATATTTTGTCCATTATCCATTTTGATTGGTTCTGGAACAGAATCAGTACTTGATGTAGTAGAAGGGGAACTGGGTTGAGAATATTTTGGACCTGAATAACTTTTGTAATCTCGTAAAGGTGTACTGCGTTGTTGTAAGTTTGAACCTATTTTACCTTGTTTTCCTTTTCCTGCTTTTGCTTTGATTACAGCTATTGCTACTCCTGCCAAAATTAATCCAAATATTGCTGCAACTGCTACTCCTGAACCATCATCCGATGGACTGGGTCTTGGTTTTGTGTCTGGACAACCATTGTTTGATTTAGAACCTGGAACATTAGGACATGCATCAACACTATCGGGTACACCGTCTCGATCAGCATCACATCCAGTTGGATCAACACATCCACTAGGACCAACACCAGGAACTTGGGCAAAAATTGGAGTAGTGATACTAACTAACAATAAAGAAACTACTGCAAAACACTGTAATATTTTATTTTTCTGCGTAGAAAGTTTACGTTAATCTAAATTATAAGAATATTGTATGAAACTTGTATGTTCTCACTTGTTTGCGAATTAGTCCTCTCCAAAACTAATTTCTTGTTATCGAATCCCTTATAGTTAGTATCTCAACATTTAAGATATCTAACGAGTCTGAAAAATCATGAATCCTAAAATTTTTGTTGGAATCGCAGCTGTTGCACTTGCTGCAATATTGGGTGGAATTCTAATTATGGGACCTTCTATTGATATAGACTCTCCAACATCAACTTCTGGTACTTCAGACATTCCACAAATTAGACCTATTGAAATTGAATTAGAAGAAGTTGTCGTCTCAAAAATATCAGAACGTTCTGCAACAATTGATGTTGCATTTAAAATTTCAAATCCTAATGAACGATCTATGATTGTCACAACTATGGATTACCAATTGTATGAAACAGGATATTCTCATTCTGAACAACTCGGTGGAGGACAAATTGGACATAGAGCTGAAGGAATGGTAGAATTTGGTTCAAATTACTATACTCTACTTGGTGGAAACTCTATCATACTAAGAGATGAAATTGTATTGAAAAATTCTGGTAATACTCCTGAATTGTGGGCTAATTTTGAATCTAATACAAACACTTGGAAAGTTTCAGGTGTTGTGTTTTACAATTTGAGTTCTATGACAAGTGGTCAGGAAAACGAACTAATGTTTGAATTTACTCAATAGTATCATAAAATTATAAAATTATGATAATTTGTTTTTAGATGCAAAATATTGGCAAAGTTATAAAAGCAATTTCATTGGGATTTTATCAAATGGCAGAAGCAGGAATGGCCGCTTATGGCGCAGCAGCAGGAGTCGCAATTGCACTAGCAGTAGTGTGTTTCGCTCTTCGTGGTAAAGGACATCCAGAACCACTAGATTAACCAAAGGAATTTTTCCTTTACAATATTTTTCATTTATCTAGACTAATCTTGTTTGCCAAGTCCTAGCATTTCAGAAAGGGATGTTTGTTTGGTATTTTTCCTCTTTGTGTAACATCTCTCATAATATTGACATTCAGTACATTCTGCAGATGGTTCTAAAATTGGTGTTTTTTGTTCTGTGAGAAGATTGTTTAGAACCCTTACTCTACGTATTGTATCTTCAAACATCTTTTTGTTGCGTGTTAATGAAAATGTTGATTCTTTTCTATCTCCTGTGATGTAGACAACCATTCCATCTTCCTTGTCATATATCCACATGCATGCATTAAGATACAAAACATCACTTGCATGAGGATTTTCTAATTCTTCAGTAGCTGATCTGAATAGGAGAATGGCATCATCTACAATCATATCTGCTTGACCTCTAAGCTTTAGATCGTTAATATCGAAATCTTTTGGATTGCTGCCATATTCTAATTTTCTTAATAATCCTGAAAGAAGCTCATTGAACCCTCTTCTTTCAATTTCTTGAGGATCCATTCTATCATAGTATGACCGTCTCATACACCTAACGACTTCTTGAAGATGGATAGTTTGAAAGTTCTTAGAGTCTATGTCGATTTCTAATTCATTTCCAATTGATTTTATGGCATTTTGAATAGTAGTTCGAAAATCTCTATCTCCCATCATGGTATTTCACTTAGATAATTGGATCCTTATAGGTTAACTCATCATATTGGTCAAAAATTTTGAGATTTTGCCTGCAAATGCTAATGTTACAAAATGTACTCCAAAACCTACTACTGCTCCTATGACTAATTCACCTGCCCAGAAATAAATTCCCAAAAATAATGCTAAAGGCGGCAATGAAAATATCATGGCCAAAAACGCACTAACCCAAATAGTATTGATTACTGTCTCTGTAGTGATCTCGTTTTTCTTCTTTGGAAATTTTATCATTTTCAGATCTATTCTTCTTCAAGAATCAATTTTGACATAGTTGTTTCTGTAGGAATTTTTTGTTCTACTGCATATGCAATTGCAGCTAAATTCCTTACTTCAAATCCTGTTAGTTTTGTGATTCCGATTATTGTAGCAAAGCTAAACATTTTGGTAAATGCTCTGGCAGATGAATGATAGATACTCATCTCAAATGCTCTTTCAAATTCAGCAACTGCGTCTAACTCATTTTCATTTTGTGGAATCATGTCTTTGTATTTGGTTGTGGCAAGCTCATTTAGTGCATCTCTGACTGTACCTGCTGCCATCATTCTTCCGAGAAGTTCTCTTGGAACAGTTGGAGTTTGAGTCACAATCAAATCTTGAATTTGTGATTCTTCTAATCCCCAGAATTTTCCTCTAATTACACTGAGAAGATTGTAAAAGTCTACATCCATTCCAACAATCTTTATGACATCTCTGTCTCTTGTATTCTTTAGAGCCCGTCCTAACTGTTGGTACAAAATTTTATCAAAATATGTGTCAAAGACTTGTATGTTTTTAGTTTCATTGTAAAGTGTTGCAGCCTTTGCAATCTCATCTCCAAACTGAACTGAATTTAGACTTGCAACTGCTTCTTCAAGATCTTTTGCAACAAGAGATTTGATGATAACGTCTCGTTGTTTGACTAATTCTTCAGCACGAAGATTGATGTGATTTTCAATCTCTTCTTGTGATTTTCCTAAAACTTTTCCTTTGAGTATTAATTTTAGATTTGAGATAATGAATTTCATATAATATGCATCAAGAATATCAGAGTCACCTGCAGTTTTTGCAATAGAATAATGAACGTCAGCTAATTGTCCTCTGAAGGCTGATTCAATTCCTTGAGAAGTGTATGGTTTTTGAACATCATTTATTGAATCGCCATAGACTGTATTTTTTATTCTGGTCATAAACTCATCAAGATCTCTTGATTCTGCCAAAGTCTGAAAATCAGCCCTATTGAGTAATTTTCCTCTTTGACTGTATGACTTTACTGATGCATAGACGTTTTTGCCCATTTGAAAATTGTTTATGAGTAACGGATTTTAATGTTTGGCGATCTAACTAGGAACAAATTCTAAGTGATTTTATCTAGAAATTTGATGGCATCCTCTTTTTCTTGCTTTGAGAGCTCTGCAAAAGCTATCAGAATCTCCTTTTGAATTGCCAATGACTCATCTGAAATATCTCTTAATTTTGTAAGGTCAAATGGGAGCAATTCTTTGATCTTATTATCACAAAATGCCTTGACATATTTTTGAAAAATAGAATATGCAAATTTTGGGCTCTTCTCTAAAAGACTCGATAGTATTTTCTCAAACTCTTTTTCTTTAGATTCTGAATTTGAAAAAAACTCTTTTAACAAATTTTCTCTGTTCTTAACGTCATTAATTGAAAGGGCTACCAAAATTCCTTTTTTTGTAAGATGATAATATGGAATCCCTTTTTCTTGAAGAGCTTTGGGGCCTCTCTGAAGAGGTAATCTCCCATCTTCTTCTGCAATTCCCATGGGAAGAAGTATCTCATCTAGATCTCTGAAAATTCCTGAATAGATATTCTTCCAGGCAATTCCTTGTTTTTTTGCCATTTTTTGTGATATCCCTGTTCTAGTTTTTTCAGCTGGATTTGCATCACTTGCAAGAATTCCAATGATTGCTCTTTGACGTTGTGCTTCTCCTGTCAGTTCTTCCCCTTTGGTCTTGAAGGTATCAAAAATTGCTAGTTTAGTATTTGATTTGCCCATTTACGATCACCTTAACATAATTTCCATATTTTATGTTACTATCAGAATATACTAAAATATAATAATTTACTTTTTTAGACATTCTTGAGTCTCCAACCCTTAAATAAAATCCAATTTCGATAAATTCAATGAATTCTAGGAACTACAAGTATGCTCTATTACTTGTAGCCGCAGTATCCATCACAGCAGCAGGTGCAATGTCACAGGCATATGCACAAAGTGTTGAAGATGGTATGGACGGATATGTAAAAGGAACCAGTGGAATTTACACTGGTAACCCTAACGAATGTTGGTTTGATGATGGCGAAGGTGGCATGCTACCTTGTATGATAGATACAGGTGACACAGCATGGATGCTTACCGCAACATCATTAGTACTCTTCATGTCTCCAGGTGTCGGTTTCTTTTATGGTGGCTTAGCCAGATCAAAGAATATCGTCAACGTTCTTGGTATGACTCTCATTGTTATGGGACTCATGTCAGTACAATGGATTCTATGGGGATACTCTCTAGCATTTGCTCCAAACGCTGATGAAGGCGCCAATATGTATATGGGAAGTCTAGATTATGCAGGCTTTAACATGGTTTCAGCTTGGGCACCAATTGGTGAACTAGGCCCATGTCATGATACATGGTCGGCAGCCTATCAGATGAATGAATTTAAGGATGGTGACTATTGTAGTCAATCTTGGCCAGGAACTGTTCCTCACCAGATGTTTGCAATGTTCCAAGGAACCTTTGCAATTATCACACCAATTCTTATCATTGGTGGATTAATTGACAGAATTAAATTCAGCGCGTTAGTCATATTCGTACTCTTATGGGGTACCTTCGTTTACGATCCAATTGCACACTGGGTCTGGGGAGGCGGTTTCATAGGAGGAGGTGGATTAGACTTTGATCCAGACCTCTCGCCGTCATATGCATTAGACTTTGCTGGTGGTACTGTAGTACACATTTCTTCAGGATTTGCAGCATTGGCTGGAGCCTTAGTCCTTGGCAGAAGACTTGGATATGGCAAAGTGCCAATGGAGCCACACAACATCCCAATGGTAGTACTTGGTGCAAGTATTCTCTGGTTCGGATGGTTCGGCTTTAACGCAGGTAGTGAAGTAATGGTAGACGGCATTACCGTCAGCGCATGGACTGTTACAAATACCGCAACTGGTATGGCCGCAGTTACTTGGGTCTTGATGTCATGGGCACATACAGGAAAACCAAGTGTTGTTGGTGCAGCATCAGGTGCAGTAGCAGGATTGGTAACAATCACTCCAGCTTCAGGTTGGGTAGGTCCAATGGCTGCAATTATTATGGGAATTGCCGCAGGTACAGTTTGTTATGCCTGTGTAGCATTCAAGAATGCAAGAAAGTGGGATGACGCATTAGATGTATGGGGAATACATGGAATGGGTGGTCTTACCGGTGCAATTTTGACTGGTACATTAGCAAGTCCACATGTATGGGATACCGGAGATGGTATTGGTGCATGGACTGGAACTCCAGAAGGAATGGAGCAACAAGCAATCAGTATCGTTGCAGCATTAGTCTCAATAGGATATGCATTTGGTGTAACCATTGTAATCCTAAAGGTAATGGACGCAGTATGGCCTGGCGGAATCAGAGTAACTCCTAAAGAAGAGGAGATTGGTCTCGATTTAGCACAGCACGGCGAAAGAGCATACGTCAACGAATAGAAAAAACCCTTTTCTTTTCTTCTTTTTATTATTCACTCTTTAATCTTAGATTAAGAAAATTATGTAATTTATTTTTCATCTTTACATAATTTCATATTATATGAAACATCTATATACGTAGATTCAAAGTATGATTATATGAATTTATTCTTAATGAATAATTGTAAAGGAACCTCATCGTTTAGTTCTAAAAAACTACATGACAATAGATTTACAAAAAATAAACACGCAACACAATTTTCAAAAATAGGTCTGAAATTAACAATCCAAAAGGGCACAAAATCTCTTAGAATTATTAAAAAACCTAAAGTTGGGATTCCTCTATCTCATCGAGTACTCATAGTAAATAGAGGAACTTTACGCCTAAATCTACCATAAATCAAAGAAATTAATTTGATCACTGAAAATCTATTTTATGTTAATTTCCACATCTGAACTAAATTCTATTTTAGATGATCCTAATTTCATTGTAGCTGATACACGTTCTTTCAAAGAATATTCAGAAGGTCATATCCCTGGAGCAGTTCATTTAGACTTGTTTGCATTTCATTGGATTGACACAACAAAACAAGGAATTGAGAATTTCAATAACCAATCAAAATCATTATTATCTTTTCTTGGAGTAACTCCTGAAAAAAAAGTCGTCTTTTATGATTCTGTATCTGGAATGCTTGCAGCCAGAGGAGTATGGATGTTGATGTATTTCTCTCATCAAAATGTCATGATGTTAGATGGAGGAATCACAAAATGGCAAAAAGAAAATCTTGCAATTGAAACAAAACCAAATGGTTTCAAACCATCTAATTTTTCAGGCAAAATTAATTCTGATATAATTTCAGGATTTGAATATATTCAAGACAATCTTGAAAATCTGAAAATTCTTGATGCCCGTTCACCTGGGGAATACAATGGAAGTACAATCCGTGCTGCCCAGTCAGGTCACATTCCAAATGCCATCAATATTGATTGGAATCAGAATCTCAACGAAGATGGGACTTTCAAAAGTGATGAGGAATTATCAAAAATGTATGATTTTCCAAAAGACACTGAAATTGTAACTTATTGTCAAGGGGCATATCGAGCAGCTAACACATTTTTGGTTTTGAAAAAATTAGAATTTGAAAATATCAAAGTCTATCTAGGTTCTTGGGGAGAGTGGGGAAATAGATTGGATTTACCTGTAGAAAATTAACTCAAATATTTAGCGTATAACATTCTGTGGTACAACTATGAAAATCTACTATGACTTTAATTAGAATAATGCCTTGATGATATAACTGGAGATACAAAAATGAAAATTGCGATAATTTCTGTAATGTTAGGACTAATGATCCTGCTATCTGTTAATGTAGTATTTGATGATGCTTTTGGAACTCTTAGAGAATCAAGAGATACTATCAAAATCAGTCAAACAAACGAATATGCAAATTATGTTCATTTCCAACCCGAATGGAAGAGCTATCCTAGGAATCTCATTGTTGATGTTACAACAACATGGGAACGTGAAGTCATTTCAGGAGAAGAAGAGCAATCTGACATTACAAAACATGGTGCAAAACAAAGACAAAATGGTCTTCAATACGTTAACAGCAAACCAGTTGTTGCAGTGCAATATGATTACCGAGACTGTGAATCTCAGTGGTTCCATTATGCAAAGACTGGTCTTGATTTTATTGGATATCAACTAAACTTTTTTGAAGAAAATACTTCAATCCCAAATTCTGCATATTCTGATGAATCTCAAAAACAAAAACTCCAAAATGGATTTGCACAATTTGTTCCAATTTGCACATCTAAAGAATCAACAAATTATGAATACACTGTATCTGTTAATGATGATACCATAGGATTTGATGTGTACTTTGTACCCTCATATGTTCAGCAATGGTACTATTTCCTTTACCCTGAAAACTTTGAGCATTATTCTAATGAAGGATGTTTTGCAAACAACTTTCAAAAATTCTCAGGAACATGTAATGGAGTTGATAAGAATGGCGGATTGCTAATTGTAGTTCCTGATGAGTTGTCAAGACCAATTACAGAAATTTCTATTAATCTAATAGAGACATAACCCATTTTTAGGAATTTCATGACAATGTTTTATGTGAGAAATTCTCTAAAGAATTCATGGGATTTCTAAAGAAACTCAAAGACACTGCTGAAGCAGGTGTTGAAAAAGGAACAGACCTTGGCAAGAAAGGTGTTGAAAAAGGTACAGAACTTGGAACCAAAGGATATGAGGGAGCAAAAGATGCTGCCAAAAAAGGATACGATAAAGCTAAAGGCGACTAAATTCTTTTTTTAAAATTTATTTTCTTTTCCAAACAAATTGGTTGTAAATTAATTCTGGTCTAATTTGTCTAAATGGTTGTGAACCACCATCATACCATTTTGTAAAGTATTCATACAAATGCAATCTGAGTGATTGAATGTACACAATTAATCCTTCAATCATCATAATTCCCAAGTTACCTCCAATTATCATTGCCCATGCACCAATTGATTCTGCACCGCCCAATGATGAAAATGCATTATTTACTGTGAGTAACAGTGCTGCGTGCACCAATAACATAATTCCAAGTCGAGCATAACTGATTGTGTGAGCTAAACTTTCTACCGTTTTTCCAAGGAATACCTCCATTACTACATTTGCCGCCGAACCTCCATCTTCTGGATGTTTCTTTGCATGCAATATTCCTCCAACCATCATTAATGCCATAGATGCAATTACAATTACAACTGCAATTCTTGTAACAATCCATACTTGTGCCCATTCTCCTAAGAATATTGTAACCCATGGGACTGCTTCTGTGTGTACTTTGGAATACATGTTCATGACATCATATTGTGAACCAATTGCACACATCATGATAACTACAATACCGCCATAGAGTGTGATGTTTGGAATTGCTTCCATGTACATCACAATTTTATGACCTTCTTTAGCTAATCTCTTAATTCTAAGAACCATTGCCCAAACAAGATGAATAATTCCAATGAATAATGAAACTTTGAGAATATTGATTACTTGTTCAAATGTTAATTCTGCAACACTGAGAATACCTACAATCCAACTTACTGAATGTAATGCTCCTCCTTCTTCTAACAATCCTTCTAATGGTCCCATATGATCGAGATGGTAACCAAACGCTTCTCCTGCTCCTACACCTGCAATAGCTGCTGCTGCTCCAGAAATAGCAATTAACATTCCCCATCTGGAAAGATTACCTTGTCCTTTGAATTTGAATAACAATCCCATTGCCATCAACAATAAACCGTGACCCAAATCTGCAAACATCAGTCCGTAGAAAATTGGCCACATCAAGGCAATCATTGGTGTAGGGTCTGCTTCTCCTTTTCTTGGAATGCCCTGGCTTTCTGTAATTACTTCAAAAGTTCTAACGAATTTTTTGTTATCAAATAAAGTTGGAATTTGCTCTTTATGTTTAGGATCTGTAATTTCTTCAGTTAGTGAAGTCCATTGTTTTGTAATATTTTTGAACTTCTCTTCCATCTTACTTGGAATGAATCCTTGAATTACTGCAAAGTGTTTAGTTCCTCCTGGTTTTCTTAAAGTCTCAAGAACATCTTTTGCAACAAGTGCTTCTTCGTGTAATACAAGAATATCACGTCTAATCTTTTTCTTAATTCCTGCAATCTGCTTTGCAATTTGTGCCTGTTTTGCTGTAAGTTCTTTTAATTTTGCTTCAGCATTGGTATAGGCTTCTGATGGAATTTGTGACATGCCATCTGGAATGGAAAATGGATTTGCGTTAAAGCCTCTTAGTACTTTGAGTGCTTTTTCTGAATCGTCAATTCCACAAATTACTAGAATTGCAGCTTTGTCTTTACTTTCTAAATCATATTTGTAAAATGTAATACCTTCTAATGCTCTACTAATTTCTTCAAAGTCTTCAGAATTTATCACAAAGAGATTTGTATAGAAATATTTCATCAATCCAAATCCTGAAAGATCAATGTTGAGTTTCTTAGCAACTTCTAAAGTCTCTTTTAATGAACGATATTCTTCAATTCCTCTTTTTGTGTCTGCTTGTTCTTCTAGAAGCTTTGCTGGTTCGTCAATTATTGATGGAGCTCTCTTTTTGAGATCATTTACCATATCTTCAATTTCACCAATTTCATAATCCTTCTTTTTGATGATAGTTCCTTTGAACAAAATTTCTAAAATTCCTACAGTTGGTGGAACTCCTAGTCCTTTAATCACATCATCAATTGATTGGTAGGTTTTTTGTGCTTCTAACAGAAGATCATCGATTTCTGGTGTGACTAAGTCATTTTCAGTATCGATCTTATGAAACCATTCAAACTCTGTTAGTCTAGAAACTGCACTTGGAGACTCACTTCTTGGTAAAATTATGCTTCCAAGTTTTAGATCGGCTACTACCAAGATAATCCAACAGGAACTCCTTTGATTTTAATATCTTTCTGAAACGCAATTCCCAAACATTAAAATCTATTACGGATTTACGCGACTCATTGGCAAATTCTGCTTTAGAAACCACTATTAGCAAAATTCTTGAACAAACCGAGAAATCTGTCCTTTCAAATGTTGAATCTGCTTTAAATGAATCTCTCAAATCACTTGATGATTCTGTTCCTAAACTTGAACAAGAATTTGATAAAATTATTGCAGATGGAAAAAAAGAAGCCGATAAAATTGAAAAACAGATTATGGGAAGTGCCGATATTGAGGCTAGAAATAAACAATTAATCGCATTAGAAGATGCAGTCGATAAAGTATTTTCAAAAGCACTTGAACAAATTGCAAATGCTGATCGCAGTGGTGATTATTCTAATTTAATTAAAACAATGATTGAAGAAGCAACTCAAATTTTGGGAACTTCAGAAATTACAGTTGCTACAAATGCAAAAGACAAAGATGTAGTCCAATCAACTTTATCTCAATTCTCAGGAGCTGAAATGTCTTCTGATACAATTGATTGTCTTGGTGGCGTTGTTGTAAAATCAAAAGATGGTGCAATGACATTTGATAATACGATCGATGCAAGAATTGAACGTCTGAAGCCTTTAATAAGGAAAGAGATTGCATCCAAATTCGGGGTAGGAGAATAAGATGGCAGCTCAAGGTAGAATTGTTTGGGTAAGTGGTCCTGCAGTTAGGGCCGATGGTATGTCTGAAGCAAAGATGTACGAAACAGTAACTGTTGGAGATTCAAAATTAGTCGGTGAAGTAATTAGATTAACAGGAGATGTAGCATTTATCCAAGTTTATGAATCAACAAGTGGATTAAAACCAGGCGAACCTGTAGTTGGTACTGGAAACCCCCTTAGTGTTTTGTTAGGTCCTGGAATTATTGGACAACTTTATGATGGAATTCAAAGACCACTAAGAGCATTATCAGAAGCTTCTGGTTCCTTTATCGGAAGAGGTATTACAACTACTCCAGTTGACATGACCAAAAAGTATCACTTTGTTCCAACAGTTAGTAATGGTGATGAAGTTGCAGCAGGAAATGTAATTGGAACTGTACAAGAAACTGATCTTATTGAACACTCTATTATGGTTCCACCAGACCACAAAGGTGGAAAAATTGCAAACATTGTATCAGAAGGAGATTATGATTTAGAAACTGTATTGGCAACAACTGAGAGTGACGGTCAAAACGTTGAACTCAAAATGTATCACAGATGGCCTGTAAGAAAGCCACGTCCATACAAGAACAGATACGATCCAACAGTTCCACTACTTACTGGACAACGTGTAATTGATACATTCTTCCCAATTGCAAAAGGAGGAACAGGTTCAATTCCAGGAGCATTTGGAACAGGAAAGACAGTTACATTACACCAAATTGCAAAATGGGCAGATTCCCAAGTTGTAGTTTACATCGGTTGTGGTGAGAGAGGAAATGAAATGACAGAGGTACTTGTCGAGTTCCCACATCTCAAAGACCCACGTAGTGGAAAACCACTTATGGATAGAACTGTACTTGTTGCAAATACTAGTAACATGCCAGTAGCAGCAAGAGAAGCAAGTATCTACACTGGTGTAACAATTGCAGAATATTACAGAGATATGGGTAAAGACGTTGTACTTGTAGCAGATTCTACAAGCAGATGGGCAGAAGCACTCAGAGAAATGAGTGGTAGATTAGAAGAGATGCCTGCAGAAGAAGGTTATCCATCATATCTTGCATCAAGATTAGCGGAATTTTATGAAAGAGCAGGTCGTGTTAGAGCAGCAGGAAGTCCAGACCGTGATGGTTCTGTAACTTTGATTGGTGCTGTTTCACCATCTGGTGGTGACTTTACAGAACCAGTTACAACTCACACCATGAGATTTATCAAAACATTCTGGGCTTTGGATGCAAAGCTAGCATACTCTAGACACTATCCATCAATTAACTGGATGAACAGCTACTCTGGTTATCTTGCAGACATTGCAAAGTGGTGGGGAGAAAACATCAGCGAAGATTGGCTAAGTCTTAGAAGTGAAGTTTATGGTGTCTTACAAAGAGAAGATACACTAAAAGAAATTGTTAGACTCTTAGGACCTGAAGCACTTCCAGATGAAGAAAAATTGATTCTTGAAGTTGCAAGAATGGTAAAGATTGGTCTATTGCAACAAAACTCATTTGATGATGTTGACACTTATTGTAGTCCAGAGAAACAATACAAACTAATGAAATTACTAGTTGACTTTTACAAGAAAGGTCAACAAGCAATCAAGGAAGGAACTCCTTTGTCTGACATTCGTGCAATGAAAAGTATTACTTCACTTCTCAAAGCAAGAATGGATGTTAAAGACGATGAGATGCCAAAACTTGATCAACTAGAAAAAGACATGCAAGAAGAATTCAAATCAATTACAGGAGTGAAAGTATCAAATTGACAGCAGAAGGCGGAGTCCAATACAGTAAGATTGCAGAAATCAAAGGTCCTTTAGTTATTGTAGATGACGTTGAGAATGCAGCATTTGATGAATTAGTTGAAATTGAAACTACAGATGGTGAAAGAAGATTAGGTAAAGTTCTCGAAGTTGGAAACGGTAAAGCAATCGTCCAAGTTTTTGAGGGAACTACTGGATTATCAATTGCCGCAACAAATGCAAAGTTTGTAGGTAAAGTTATGGAAATGCCAGTTTCCAGAGAAGTACTTGGTAGAGTCTTTGATGGTTTAGGTAGACCAAAAGACGGACTACCAGATCCTATTGCTGATAAATTTATTGACATTAACGGTGAACCAATGAACCCAGAACAACGTGAATATCCAAAAGACTTCATTCAAACTGGTGTATCTGTTATTGATGGAATGATTACTCTAGTTAGAGGACAGAAACTTCCAATCTTTTCAGGTTCTGGTATGTCACACAATCTCTTAGCAGCCCAAATCGCAAGACAAGCAAGTGTAATTGGTACACAAGATGATTTCGCTGTAGTCTTTGCAGCAATTGGTGTGCAATACAGTGAAGCAGAATATTTCAGAAGAAGTCTTGAAGAATCTGGTGCTCTAAAAAGAAGTGTTCTTTTCTTAAACACAGCAGACGATCCTGCAATTGAGAGAATTATTACTCCTCGTGTTGCATTAACAGTTGCTGAATATTTGGCATTTGAATTAGGAATGCACGTTTTGGTAATTCTTACTGATATGACAAACTATGCAGAAGCACTCAGAGAGATTAGTGCAGCAAGAGAGGAAGTACCTGGAAGAAAAGGTTATCCTGGTTATCTTTACACTGACCTTTCAACAATTTATGAAAGAGCAGGAAAACTAAATGGAAAGAAAGGAAGTGTTACACAAGTTCCAATCTTGTCAATGCCTTCTGATGATATTACTCACCCAATTCCTGACCTTACTGGTTACATTACAGAAGGACAAATTGTACTTGGTAGAGATTTGTTCAGACAAGGAGTTTACCCACCAGTAAACATCTTGATGAGTCTCTCAAGACTGATGAAAGATGGTATTGGTGAAGGAAGTACCAGAGCAGATCATGGTGAAATTTCAAATCAGGTTTATGATGCATACTCTAGAGCACAAGAAGTTAGAGCACTTGCAGGAATTGTAGGTAAAGCAGGACTTACTGAAATTGACTTGAAATACATGGATGTAGGTGATGTCTTTGAAAATGAATTCCTTACACAAGCAACTGATGAGAATAGAACCATTGAAGAAACATTAGGTGTCTTGTGGAAGATTGTATCTAAACTACCAAAGAACGAAATTACAAAAATCAAAGATAAGTACGTAGACCAGTATTACAAGGAAGAGTAGCAAAATGTCATTTGGACAAAATGTTGCTGCTACAAAAATTGAACTTTTCAAATACAAAAAATCTAGTCAAGTAGCCGTAATGGTACAGAAAATTCTAGATGATAAGCGTAAAGTCCTTCTAAAAAACATTGAAGAGATGATTGAAGAAGCCTCTAAAGCAAGAGGTGGAATATGGGAACCACTCCAAGACATCTACAGTTCTGTTAACGAAGCATATTTGGCATTAGGTTCTTCAACTGTAGACTCTGTTGCTGAATCTACTCCTTCTGTTATGGAAGTAGAAGTTAATGTCAGAAGAGTTGTTGATGTAAAAATTCCTGCATTATCTGTAACTGAAAAAGATACAAAATCAATGCCATATGGCTTTGCTGATACAAACTCTTCAATTGATAGAGCAGCAAAACAGATCAAAGAACTTTTGCCAAAAATTTGTAAAGCAGCAGAATATGAAAATTCAATCTTTAGTCTTGCAAAAGCATTAGAGAAAACTCAGAAATTACTTAATGCCCTTGAAAATGTCATTATTCCTCAATATCAACAAAAAGTGAGATTTATCATCGCCACTCTTGAGGAAAGAGAAAGAGAAGAATTCGCAAAGTTAAAAAAAGTCAAGGCAAAGATGGAGAGTAGATAATAATGGGAAAAGAAGAAATCAAAAAAATAATTGAAGATTCTAAACGATCACTAGAAAGCGAGTATGAAAATTTTACAAAATCTGTAAAAGATGATCTCAACTCTTTCAAAAAGAAAGCACTAGAAAAAATATGATCCAATCTCACCATGATTTAAATATGGACTTTGAGGAGGCACATCATCCATGAAAACTATAGTCTTGTTACTTATGGCAGCAGCTGTAATTTCTATTTCAGGATCTACTAGTCTTGCTTATGCTGCAGAAGAAGGAGCAGCAGGAAGTTCAGACTCATTGAAAATTCTCGGTGCTGGTCTAGCATTCGGTCTTGCAGCATTTGGTGCTGGTATTGGTCTTGGTCAAGTAGGTGCAGCAGGTCTTGCAGTCATTAGTGAGAACCCAGCTTTACAATCTAAGGTGTTCATCTTCGTAGGTATGGTCGAATCAATCGCAATCTACGGTATAGTCATGATGTTTATCATCTTAGGACAATAGTCCTAAACAACATATTTTTCAATTTTTAAAATTTTTTAATAATATTTTAGCTGGTTTACATCTAACACTCTTGCACAATATCTGCATTTGAGAACAGTTCCTTCTTTGTCAATTACGTCCATAATGGATTCTATGTGCTCAGTACTGTTTGTAATGCAATCTGGATTTGAGCATCGAAATATTTTGTCAATCTCATTTGGCAGTGACACTCTTCTCTTTTCTACTAATTTGTAGTCCTTGATCATGTTGATAGTAGCTTTGGGTGCAATTACTGCAATCTTGTTGGTATCATCGTCTTTTAGAAACTTGTTTTCTACTTTGATGATGTCTTTTTTCTTAAATTTTCCACTTGGGACATTCAAGGCTATAGTAATTAGACTACCATCTTTGCCATCTATTCTCAAAGCATTGAGTACCTGAAGACCTTTACCTTCATCAATATGGTCAATTACAGTACCTTCCTTAATTCGTCGAACCATAAGTTCGGACTGTTCCATCAGAATACTTTGTATACCCACCTGTATATATCATTGAGAGAATGAACGAGTTCTACAAAAAAGACATAATCTCAATTAAGGACTTTGAGAAGGATCAACTTGAAAAAATCTTTGCATCTACTGATAAAATTATGCAATTGAATCCCTCAGATAGAAGAGAAATCTGTAAGGGAATGACATTGGCATATCTGTTCTATGAACCAAGTACTAGAACCCGTCTAAGTTTTGATTCTGCAATGGCATCAATTGGGGGAAATTCTTTGGGAATTGCTGATACAAATTCTTCATCAACTCAGAAAGGTGAAAGTTTGGCTGATACTGTTAGAATAATGTCGATTTATTCTGATGTTCTAGTTTTACGACATACGTTAGATGGCTCTAGTAGATTTGCAGCTGAAGTTTCAGACAAACCTGTAATCAATGCTGGTAGTGGAACTGAAGAGCATCCAACCCAAGCAATTCAAGATTTGTTTACAATTAAAAAAGAAAAGAAAAAGATTGATGGACTAAAGATTGGAATTGTTGGTGATCTAAAGTATGGCAGAACAGTTTACTCTTTGTTGTATGGATTGGGAAATTATGATGTTGATGTTCGTTTAATTTCTCCAGAATCACTAAGAATTAGATCTGATTCAACTTATGAAATCAAACAGAGATTAGACTATACTGAATCTACAAACATTGAAGAACACATTGATGATTTGGATGTTCTTTATGTAACAAGAATTCAAAAAGAGAGATTCCCTGATGAAGAAGAATATCTCAAAGTAAAGGGCAGCTATGTTGTGGGATTGGATTTGCTCAAACAAATGAAAGACGATAGCATAATTTTACATCCACTTCCAAGAATTGATGAAATCTCAACTGACATTGATAAAACTAAAAATGCAAAATACTTTGAGCAAGCTGAATATGGAAAATATACTCGTGCTGCATTATTGGGCTTGACATTAAACGAAAACGGCTTTTAGAATCCGTATTCCATATATCTAGAGACGTTTCAACAATGGTTATTGGCAGAAACTAAAGTAATTCCAATTTTTCCACTAGACTTGGTATTGTTTCCTAGACAAGAACTTCCTTTGAGAATCTTTGAGCCACGTTACAAGCAGTTAGTTGATGATTGTATGCTTGGAGATGGTCAATTTGGTGTTTGTCTAATTGATGAAACAAATTCAGTTAATGGTTGGAATTCTCCAAAGACAGTTGGTACTATTGCAAAAATTACAAAATGTGAAGACGTTGAAATGGATGGACTGCAACTTCACATTGAGACATTAGGAAGAAATTCATTTAAAATTAAAAAAATTATTCCTCCTTCAATTCCCCAGCCTGAAAACTATGACCCACTTTCAGTTGAGGGTCATCAACAAATCTCTGAGATACATGAAAAAATTGGAACTGAAGCAAAAATGTACATTCAAGCTGAAGTTGAATTGATTCCTGAAATTGATGAGGACCTTTCTATAGAGACATGGCAAAATCTTGTTGAATTATGGAAAAAGAAAATTATCAAACAAGCATTACCCCAAGTAGTTGAACCACATTCTTTACATCATGTTTTAGAACAATACTATCTTACAACTGATACTCCTACAATTGATTACATCTATTCCCTTTCGGCACTTGGAGCAAAAGATCCTAATGATCTACAACCAATCTTGGAGGCTACAACAATGGCTGAATTAATTCAAAAAGTTGAAGAATTACTCACAGTAAAATAGCCCCAAGTAAGATTTGAGATGATGTCGATTACAAAGTTTTCAATATTGGCATTAGCAGCCTGTTTGTTGTTTCCAGCAAGTAGTGTATATGGCCATGGATTGGGAATTGATACCATATCATCAGTAAATGTTGCTGGAAAAGAAATCTCAATTTCAGTAGAGATGCCAATGTACTTTGAAAACGAACAAGAACAAATTACAATTACTGCAACTGATAAAGAAACAGACGAACCTGCAAAAAATGTTACATTTCTCATTGGATTATTCCATAGCAATGAGATGATTTTTAGAAATTATTTTTTCACAGAAAATGGTGTTTTACCAATAAAGATTTCATCACAACAAGGATATGAAAATTTTGTAATTAGTGGAGAACAAGACTCTCTTTTGGGAGCATATCATGGAACTGAATCATCTCCAATTGAGATTGCTGGTCCTGTTTTTGATTCAGGTGGACTGTACACTTTTGAAATTGAAGTTAGAACCATTGATGAGCCCACCAACATCATAGAAGACTCAGGTGTATATCGTGCTGATTTGAGTATTGTAGAAACTAGCTCTCATCCTCAAAAAGATGCTGAAGGAAATGACGTAGAATTTAAAATGAAGTCCTATTTTGATAAAATTTCAAATTTTCAATATGATCCTGTAGCAAAAAAAGTAACTTTTGAGATGCCTTTTGACTGGGGTGAGAGTAGCATGTCTCATGTCTCAGTTATACATGAAGAAGTACATTTTCCAAAAGATTTTGTTGAATTTTTAGCTCCTAGTTATTCTGGATATGCAAATGGAATTGAATTATTCAAATCTTCAGTTTCAGTTGATGATTATACAGAAGATCATGAAAGAATAGTTCATTTTGTTTTGTTGCAAGATCATCTTAGATTTTTGAAAAATGAAATGAAGAAATCAGACGAACCATTACCTGATAATATTTTATTCACTTTATCTACTAGTGAAAAAACTGCCTTTCCATTAGAAGCTTATACAAAAAGTGAAGAGTTCAAAGTTAATTTGTCATGGGATCCTGCAGATCTTGAACCAGGAGTTGACACAAATTTTGTTTTTACTATTAGAGATGCAAGAACAAATGAACCATTAAGAAACTCTGATTACACATTTGTAATTATTCAAAATGGACAAGAAATACATCGTGTATCTGGAGTAGCACAAGTTGGTGGTGAATTTGAAAAATATACGTTTGCTGAAGACCAGACAGGACCTACAATAATTAAATTTGAAAACATACGAAACACAGGACAAGAAACTGAATTTGGAATGGTTGTTGCACCTGAATTTGGTACTATTGCATTACTTGTATTGATAATTTCTATTACATCTGTAATCTTTGTTACAAGAAAAAATTCATTTAGATTGCAACAAGTCTAACAGTATCCATGTTTTTGTTTATCTGAAAATCTTTTGTCATGGTAGAAACTTTTTCTGCATCCCCATCTATTACAAAAAGCTCCATACATTTTTCTTTGTCAATTTTACTGTGAAGATGTGTTGTAATTAGATCCTCAAAGTTATGAGTTATCCCTGAAACAACATGATCAAATTCATCGTTGTGTACCACCAAAAGAATTGCATGAATGTTGCCAGACAAATCTGATTTTTGTTTTTCTTCTGAAACAAATGCTCTAATTCCTGCTCTAATTGCCTCAGACCTACCTGAGAATCCCATACTTGATTGCAGTTTGTCTAATTCTGATAGAATCTCATCATTTAGGGAGATTGAGACTATTGGCATATGCCTAATGTTATTAATTATCTTATAAGTTTAGCAATTAATATTATTAAGATTTTATAGATTTATTAATAAAATTTTGATGAACTGTACGTGAACAGACAAACCAAACTTGCGATAGTTGCTATAGCCATAGTGATTCCATTAAGCTCACTTGCAGTCTATGGAACCGCCCCAAATATCAATTCAACATCTTCTGAAAATTCAAAGCTACAAGTTATTTCATCATTTAATCCGTTACATGAATTTGCACAAAATGTAGGACAGGACAAAGTTGATGCCATATTACTTGTTCCAGTTGGAGTTGAACCTCATGATTGGGAACCAACGATAAAAGATGTACAAAAAATGCAAACATCTGATATGATAATTATTAATGGAATTGGTTTTGAAAACTGGGTTGAGAAACTTGAAGAGAATAACTATCAAGGGATTATAGTTGATACAAGTAATGGAATTTTAGTAAAAGAATTTGAGGAAGATGACCATGCAGATGAACATGGTCATGAATCAGGAGATCCTCATATTTGGTTAAATCCAGTTTATGCAAAAATTCAGGTTCAAAATATTGCAGATGCGTTTTCAAACCATGATCCAGAAAATCAACAATACTATCAATCCAATGCAGAATCATACATTCAAGAACTGGATTTATTAGATTCTCAAATTCGAAATGATTTGTCTAATTGTAGTTCTGATTTTATTGCATTTCATGATGCTTTTTCCTATTTTGCTGATGAATATAATTTGCATCAACATACAATCATTTCTTCAACTGATTCACATGGGGAAGCTACTGCAAAAACATTAGAAAATGTAATTTCAACTGCCAAAGAACATGATATCAAAATAATTTTTAGTGAAGAAACAGTTGATACCAGAACTTCTGAAACCATTGCACATGAAATCGGTGGCAAAGTTTTGGTATTGTCTCCATTAGAAGTTGCATCTGAAGGAACATACATTTCCAAAATGAAACAAAATCTTGAAAATCTGCAGGAGGCCTTGTGTTGAAAGCAGTTGAGATTAGTAATCTTTCAGTTCAGTATCCAGATGTAAAAGCCCTTGATGACGTTAGTTTTGTGGTTAATCAAGGTGATTTTCTAGGCATAATTGGACCAAATGGTGCTGGAAAATCCACTCTTTTTGATTGCATGCTCGGACTCAATACAAAATACAAAGGAGAAATCAAATTTTTTGGTAAAGATATTAAAAATTCCAAAAACCATCTTAGAGAAATTGGTTACGTACCTCAAAAACCAATCTTTGAAAAAAACTTTCCTGCCACTGTTAGTGATGTTGTTAGAATGGGATTAAGGAATGAATCTGATGAAAACAAAATTAATGAAATTTTACAACAGTTGTGGATACATGAACTTCGTAATAGAAGAATAGGGGAATTGTCTGGAGGACAATTACAACGAGTCTTTATTGCAAAGGCTTTGATACATAATCCTAAAATTTTGATTTTAGATGAACCTGTAACTGGAATTGATCAACAAAGTATAGAATTATTCTATAGTATCTTACGTGAACTAAATTCTAAACAAAAGATTACCATTATTTGGTCTTCTCATGACTTGGATGCAGTAAATCAACTGGCTAACCATGTTGCTTGTTTGAATAGAACTTTATTTTTCCATGGTGAGTCTGAAAAATTCTTTTCTGATGACGAACTTGTCAAACAATATTCTGAAGCATCGATGCAGGAGCATATGCATCATCATTAATCATGTCTTTTGAAATTCTAGCCTATAGTTTTATGCATAGAGCATTAATTTCTGGAATTGCTATAGCAATTCTTTGTTCAGTTGTAGGATTATTTTTAGTTCTTAGACGATATTCTTTGTTTGGTGATGCAATTGCACATTCATCTTTTGGTGGAATTGCATTAGGTCTTTTGGCAGGAGTTTATCCATTATGGACAGCTTATGGTGTTTCTATTCTTAGTGCATTAATTATTACAAGAATAAAAGACCGATTCAATATCTCTGGTGATGCATCAATTGCAGTGCTCTTGTCTTCAGGCATAGCAGTTGGGCTCGTAATTATCGGATTATCTGGTGGATTTACTATTGATATCTTCAGTTTTCTCTTTGGCAGTATTCTGCTTGTTAGTGTTGATGATACAGTTTTGGTACTTGCACTTACTGGTGCAATTCTAATTGTGATATTGGTGTTGTATAGGCAGCTTCTTTATTCAACATTTAATGAAGAACAAGCTAAAGTTAGCGGAATTCCTGTAGAGAAAATAAATTATCTGATAGTCTTTATGGCAGGAATTACCGTTGTCACTTCAATTCAACTTGTTGGTGTTTTACTAATTTCAGCTCTGTTTGTAATTCCAAATGTTTCAGCAATAATGTATGGAAAAGGATTCAAACAAACTGCAATTATTTCTATGAGTTTTTCAATTTTTTCGGTAGTTACAGGAATTCTAGTCTCATATGTTTTTGATATTACTCCTGCTGGAACAATTGTTCTAATTTCAATTGGGTTACTTGCAGGTACTATGGGAATAAAATCTGCTGGATTACTTTCTAAGAATTAATCAAATCATTTAATCTTCTTTTATCATGAATGTTCTTCACATAAAACAAAGATGCAGCAATAATTCCTAATGCAATTAGTGGTGATGCAAGTTCTGTATACTTTAATTCAACTTTTTCTGATGACTGAATCTGTGATGAAATAACTGGAATCTCTGTCATCTTTATTGTACCTATTTTACTTGCTTGTTGTTCTACAAACCAAACATTGTTGTCTCCATCTGATGTCATGAATTGCACAAAAGATGTTTCAGAAGGTACTGGAATCTCCATCAAATTATTATTGTCAGGATCATACACTCCGATACTATCTATCGTATGTTGAGCAAACCACACATTTCCATATCTATCAAATGTCATTCCAAATGGTAATGCTTCATCATTAGGCACGGAAATTCTTTCAAATGTCTCTAAAACTGGGTTAAATCTAGTAATTGCCAAGCCTGCGTGCTCTGCAATCCAAATATTTCCATCATCATCAAAGAGTAATGCTTCAGGTGCTTGTAATGGAGGATCATTTGAAAATTGAGTAATATGATTATCTTTTGGATCAATGTATCCGATGTTGCCTGTGCCTGTTGTTGTAAACCACACATTTCCATCTTCATCAAGTTCTAAAGCAAATGGCAAGTTCTCTTTTCCTGGAAGAACAATTTCTTCAAATTCATCCTTCTCTGGTATGTATTTTACAATTCTGTCTTTGTTGACAACTGTAACCCAAATGTTCCCATCAAAGTCTGCTTTTATGAAAAGCGGAGTATTATCTGAAATAACAGGATCAAGTTTTGGAATTGTTTTTGTTGTGATCTCCTTTGTTTGAGGATCTATGAATCCAATTTGGTTTCTAGGTGTATCTACAAACCAAATTTTACCATCTCTGTCTTGCGTTAGAAACGTGGTAGTTATTCCATCAAATGAATATGACATAAATTCTTGAGTTTCAAGTGAAAATTCCCACAAACGTGGAGCTGATGCATCGCTTATCCAAAGTGAATCTCGTCCATCATATAATGGGAAGAGTGGTTTTGATTCTTCTGGTAGTTCGTATTCGATAATTTGTGTCTGGATATCTGTTAGTTTTGGCTTTACTAGTAACTTCAAAAGCTTTGATTCATTTGCATTTTCAGTTCTTTGCGCCTCAACTTCGACTAGCCATTCTCCTGAAAACCCAAATGTTAATTCTCCTTGGAACTCTATTGGTCTATTCTCGTCTTGTTTTACAATCTTCATTGGAACTTGTATTGGCGAGATGTTCTTTGATGGATTTGATACCTTGACTTTAAGCTGGTTTGAGTCATAAAGCGGGTTTCCTTCAAAGTCACTAACCTTTACTAGAATTGTGTTTGAACCACTTGAAAATGGTGAAATGTCAATGTCAAATTTTGCATTTTCGGTAAACTCTAGTGTTTTAAAACCATAAACAAACTCTTGTGCATCAATTTTTTGAATTTCACCTGCAGGTAATGTTCCATTAATGATTAGTGAAACAACTCCTAAGAGTAGGATTCCTAACACCACATCTACTTTGAGTGATTTTTTTAATTTTTTATGAACAGAAATTTTTCCTGATTGAAGATTTTTCTCAGCATTCTTTTGTAACCTGAATTGGAAAAATCCTCCAAATGCAATCATTACTGCTGCAATGGAAATCTTTAGAATGATTAATTGACCATAAACTGATTCAGTAATCAATCCAATATCGCTTTCTAGGAACCACATTAACGTTGGACCTGTGATTATTACAACTCCTATTGCGATGATAAATGCAATTGAGAATCGAGGAATCATCAACAGACTCATCTTTTCTCGTTGAGATTCTTTTAATTGAGAAAATGTTGGAAGTAAAATAAATGCAAAGTAGATAATTCCACCTATCCAAACCCCTGAAACTAAGTTGTGAATATAATCAAGTATCAATGCTGGGGTGTGACCACTAGCAGCTCCGTGTCCAATCAAACTTGAAGTTGCAATTAATGCAAGTATTACTCCTAACATTGGAATTTGATTCTTTTTTGATAGGGATTTGCTTCTGTCAAGGCCAAACCAAATACCTAGTAGAATTATTGTAATGCTCATTCTCATAATCCATGTTATTCCAAAATCTGTTTGAATTGCATCAAGTGGGGAAACTCCTAGTCTTACGCTTTGTACTGCAATCATCAAAATATTTGAGATGAAAATTAAAACAAGTCCAATTCCTGTAATTGACATAAATTTTCCATGATGGAAGTTTCCAATCTTGTCTAATTCTTCTCTAATTAGCTGTTTGTTTTGGGTTCCCCAAATTATGAGAGATGCAATAACTGCTCCTAAAACAATTGTTTGACCTACTAGTCCTGGAAATCTTGCACCTGCTTCAGGTAAGAATACAAGCTCTGATGATCTTTCAACATCTAATAAAGAAGGATCAATTACAACATCCCCTACAGCAAACAAGAATGCATCTGGAACAAGATGTCCGTCTACTTTGGATAGAACTTTGGTTGATACAGTATAAACTCCGTCTTCTAATGGCGGTGTTGTAATGATAAGAGATAGTTCTCCTTCATAATATGCTGTATCTTTATTGTCTATCTGATTTCCATTTGTATCAAATACTTTGAGCTCACTAAAGTTAATGTCAATTGGTTCTGAAAAATATACAATAACTTCTGTTGTTCCAGCAGGAGCATTAGATGTTAAACTTGGAATAGTTTCTTCAGTAAATGGATGTGCTGCTGCAAATGGAATTGAAATAAATGATATCATCAATAAGGCAATCAGAAACTTTTGCATTTACTCTTCAGATCATTATTCATAATTTAAACAGTTTTTATGAATTCGAACTTTGTACCAATTCACGTAAAGATAATAACGTGTAATTATGAAATGATAGCAGTGAAAATCGCAGTTTTTGGTATTATTGGTTTATTGTTCTCAATAGGAATGATTGCTCCATCATTTGCCCATACTACTGTCCATGTTGAGCAATATGAAATTGAAGCAGGTTGGGTAATTGAACCTCCTGTTGTTGGAATTAGAAATGATTTCATGCTAAAAGTTATTGAACGTGGAGAAAAAGAAGGTGCATTTACAGGCGTTACAAGTGCTTTCAAAAATGTTGATGTGACTGCTATGTTTGGCGGTGCAACAAAGAAAATTGATGTCAATTCTGACCCTCGACCTGGATATTATTTCTCACCAGTTATCCCTACTAAAACTGGAACATACATGATAGAACTCAAAGGAGAAATCAGAGGGGTTCCTGTTGATATTAAAATCCCAATTGAAGATGTAGAGCCAACTGCTGTCCTAGATTTTCCTCCAGCAAAAGGTGAAGGAGCTGCTGATGTAGCTTCTTTAAAGACTGCAGTTTCATCATTACAACAAGACGTTTCTAAACTAAAGTCTGGTGAAACTGAAGTAACATCAGATGGTGGAGCTGCATATGACTTTGCAATATTTGCATTATCAATTGCAGGAGCAGCTATAATCTTAGCGATAATTGCTTTAGTAAAAAGAAAATAGAAAAAGAGGATTCCTAAAATCTTGGAATTACTCTAGATTTTGCAGTTACTGCTACAATACTTATGATTGCAACAGTTAGTACCATCATTACAATTGTACCAAATTCTGGAACAACTTTAGCAGTTGCAACTGTACCTGTTGGTCCAGTCCAGTCTGCTTCAGCACCTGGTGGTCCAATTCCTAGAGAAACTATTTCTACATCAATTGGATTATCATCAGAACCAAGTGCATCAATTTGATGAGTTGCTGTTGACTCCATTGCATGTTGTCCAGTTTCTTTTAGAACTACTTCACCACCTTGTGTTGCAGTAATGTCATAGTTGACGTGTAATTCGCTGAATGTAAGTTCAATTTGTGTTCCACCCATTACTTGTGAATCTGCAATTGAAACCATTAATTCACCGCCATCGTCACTAGCTCCTTCCGCTTCTGCTATTATCGTACCTTGCATCCAAGGATGTACCATACAGAAGTAAGGATATTCACCTGCTTCAGTTGGACTCCATTCAAATGAACCTCCAGCCATTAACAAACTAGTATCAAAGATACCATCTGGTCCGTCATCTGGGGTTCCTGAAGTGTATGTGTGTGCTGCAGTGTCAGTGTTTGACATGATTACAGTACCTCCAACAGCTACTGTTGCAGTAGTTGGAAGGTAACATCCGTCTGCAGTTTCTTCACAACCTGGTGCACCAGAACCATCTGCTGGTACGATTGTGACTTCTGGATGATCTGCATATGCAGCTGGTGTTGTTGCAACTAATCCAGCTACCATAGCAAATAATACGAAGAGAGAGCAAATTGCTATAGTCTTCATTAAACAGTTTACTTAGTCGGATACATAAAAACCTCACTGGAATTTTCAGATATAGAATCTAGTTTTTTCTAAATTGGTACAACTTTAGAATTCCAAATACAGGAATCCCGACATACATTCCAAGATTTAGTAGTACTACGGAGATACCATAACCCAACATTTCTTGCTCTGAATCAATATCTACATGATTTAGCAATGATAATGATGATAACATCGGAGTTAGTGTTACTTTCATAACTTCCTTGAAAAATGGTTGTTCTCTTTCAAAGTCTGCAACTGCAGGTGAGAATGAATAATAGAATTGATTAAAAGTTGTCATAAACGCAATTCCTGAATTTGTTTTTAGAACTGTATTGTCTCTAAGCTCTCTTAGTTGTTGTACTTGTGGTGCTAGTTCTGAGCCAAATGTTGCGGTTGCAATAAGACAACCACCACTTTCTCCATCTGGTTTCTCATCTTCTGGTGGTGTGATTGGTTGTGCATTTGCTTCACCTACTTGAATATCAAAAGATACTGTTTCTCTTGGAATTGGTTGGAATAAGATTCCTTCAACTTCAAAGTCCATTGAATATACTCCTTCACCAAGATTGAACTCTATTGGAATTTTAACAGAACCAAGTGAAGTGTGTGTGAGTGGAATTGGGCCAAATACAGTCTCACCATCTTTTGAAACAGCTACTGTATAGTCAATATGTTCCTGAACTTTTTGAGTTTGTGGATTGATAAAATCTATGTTAATCTTAGTTTGAACACCAGGTTCAATTGCATCATATGTTAATTTTACATCCAAAGTGTTTTTGTCTGTAGGTAATGTTTGAGTTTCAGCAAATGCTGGAACCATTAAAAGTGGAACAAGAAGTAAAGCAAAAAGAAATTTCATATTATATTTTTAAAAAATGATAAATAAAAATCGTACTCTATTTTCTTAAAAAAAATCACGCATAGAAATGCTATGCCAGCTTTAAATATGGAATTAACATAATTTGATTATTGTATAACAAGTTTGCATTATTCATTACAATTATTGGAATTTTTACAATACCTGCAATAATCCCTGATGTCTTTGGACATGGTCTTGGTGGAGATCAAGCAGAACCAATATCCTTTGGTGGTATGGAGGTAACTGTTAGTACACAACTAAGTCCATCTGATATTACTGTTGGTGAAATTGATAATGCAAATATGCAAATTCGTTTCTTTGATACTTTGACTGATACTAATCTTGACAAAGTAACCTATAGAGTAGAAGTATGGCATAGTGGTGAACTTTTAGCTAGAAATTTGTTTTATGACTTAGATGGAAGATTAGATGTAAAACTTACGCCAAAAGCTGATTGTAATAAAGATAATTTACATCAATGTACTGTTTATTATGGTTCAGAACATGTTAGTGCCCCTGGTGCTCTGTTTGTCTATGGTACGGAATGTAATGACAATAACTTGGATATGTGTGCAAGACCTGGAATCACAGGGCCAATCTTCTTAGAAGGTGGATTGTATCAAATTCGGGTAGATATTGAAGCTGCTACTAGTCCTAGAACCGTATTGGCAAATTTACTAAGCTATGAAACTTTTGTTAGTGTTGCACAAGATCAAAACTTTCTGATCCAAACTGCTAATGCAGACATTCCTGTTGTTGTCAAAACATACTATGACAAGGTTGATAATTTCAAATTTGATCAATCAGATAATTCTATTTCATTTGACATGCCGTTTGATTGGACTCCAGAGTATGTTGATTTAGTTCAGGTAGTCCATGAAGAAGTTAGAGTACCAAAAACATTTACACCATATGCAGAAGGTAAACAGTTCAAAGGATATGTCAATGGTGTAGAGATTGATCAAAGAGCATTACTAAATGATCCATATTCATATGATGATACCAACATTGTTCATTTTCTAATTACTAACCAAGAATTACAAAGAATTAACGAAACATTAGGTGAATCCAATTATGACAACCCAAAAATGGATTTGAAACTGGTACCACTTAGTGCAGTAGAAAAACAATCAACTGAATTTTATCTTGTAGATACAACAAACTATGAACCTGTCCCAACAACTGTTAACATCTCATGGGATGGAAATTATGGTGCAGGCGATGAAATTCCTTTTGAGATTACTTTCTTTGATGAAAACAGAGATCTTATTCGAGACATGAGATATGTTGTATCATTTATTGATAAAAATGATAAAGTGCTAGAGACATTTGCAGGTGATAATCCTCAAATGCCAGGAATCATAGCCACTGAGGGAATAGACATAAAGAAAATCTATGTTCCATCTCAAGGAGTTTATAGAATTGATGTTAGAGCTTTAGGTACCGGCTTAGCTTATGATGAAACCTATGCTGGAATTGGTTCAGGAATTATCGAACTTGGACCTAGCTTAGGAAAGACTACACCAGGACTAGAAACACAACCACCTGCAGCAATACCTGCATGGATTAAGAACAACGCAGAATGGTGGGCTGATGGACAAATAGATGATGGTTCCTTTGTACAAGGAATTCAATATTTGATTAAAGAAGATATTCTGAAAATTCCTCCAACCTCTCAAGGTCAAGGTATTGGTTCTAATGAAATTCCAGCATGGATAAAGAACAATGCAGGATGGTGGGCAGAAGGTGCTATTGATGATGATTCTTTCATTCAAGGAATTCAATTCTTGATTAAAGAAGGAATCATGAAAGTTCAATCATAGGTTTTTAAATAAATTCAGTCAAGTGATAGTGTAATGAAAGACATCAATGATATCATGCCAAAAATTCCTAACATGAGATGGGGAGCTTTGATGAACCAACCTCCAACCAATGATAAAGTTGAAGAAATGAACAAAATTTTCCCAAGTAATGGTAAATGGCATACTATCTTTGAAGAAAAAGACTCAGTTACAATTGACGGAAAAGAAATTCGTAAAAAAGATCCAAACAAGTGGACATAATTTGAAAAATCTGTTTCTGCTATTTTTACTACCATTGTTGTTTGTATTTGCATTTGACAGTGCATTTGGTCATGGTGTGGGAAGTGAAACATTTCCTCCTGTAGATCTTAATGGAAAACAAGTAACTGTTGAGGTTTCTTCATCTCAAAGTGATCCTGAAACAGATGATGATCAACAAATTTCTATTTCACTGATTGATTTTGATTCTAAAATCACTTTACGTGATGTCACTTTTCACATAAAAGCTGAAAAAGGAAGCCAATTTCTTTTTGAACAAGAATTCAAAGCAGATAATGGTTTTCTAGTATTCAATTTTGTTTCTGAAGAAACTGATTCTATTATTATTGAGGAAGAAAGTGGAAGCAATGTCTTTGGTTCCTTGTTGGGATTAGATAGTAGACTAATCCATGTAAAGGGTCCAAAGCTCAGTGAAGGTGGATTATACAAATTTGATATTAGTATACTCACTGCTGATGGCTATTCAAAAACACTTGAAGAACCATTGATATTCAATGCAGGAATTTCAATTGCTCAAACATCTAGACATGATTTTGTTGATCCAAATTTTGGAGACCAGAATATTCATGTAGTCACCTATTATGACGAAATTTCTAACTTTGAATATGACCCTAATTCAAAAGAAATTAGCTACTCTATGCCTTTTGAATGGAGTTATACGAATATCAATCAAACATCAGTTGTACATGAAGAACTAGTTATTCCAAAAACCTTTGGTGATTTACTTGTGTCTGGATTTACCATGTTTGTTAATGGAGTTCAATTATCTGATGATGTGACTACAATAGATGATTTCTTTTCTGATGGACGTATTGTTCATTTCATTATTTACCAAAAAGAATTAGTCAATATTCTTGAAAATGGTGCAAATGATAATGGTATGAATTTTGTAATTAAACCAGACAGAGACTATCCTCATTTGAGTTCAGTTACTGAAAATGGACAATTTAGAATTCTTGTGTCTTGGGAACCAGAAAATCTCAAATCTGGTTCAAATGCAAAAATAATCTTTGATGTAACTGATGTTTTCTTAAAAAACAAACCTGTTTCAACAAATTATGACTTCTCTGTTACTCAAAACAACAAAGTAATTTATCAACAAAGTGGAGTTAGTACTGATTCAAGAGAAGAACATAATGTAGCAGAGTTTATGATTCCACAAGATGTTTCAGGAATTGCTCATCTGAATTTTTATAATTTGGATAATAATGATCTTGCTAGAACAACTATTCCAATTGTTATTGATAGAATAACATCTCAAAAAGAAATCACAATTCCTGATTGGATTAGAAACAACGCATTATGGTGGTCTGAAGAACAAATTGATGATAATACTTTTGTTCAAGGAATTGAATATCTAATTAAAAATAACATCATTGTAATTCCTCCAACACAACAAGAAGATTCAGATTCTAAAGAAATTCCCTCATGGATTAGAAATAACGCATCTTGGTGGGCTGCAGGACAGATAGATGATCAAACATTTGTTCAGGGATTAGAATTTTTGATTCAGAAAGGAATTATTCGTGTCTAATTGAGATGATTTAGGAATGTATGTAATTTCAAAATTCTCATTGTTGTTATTTACATTTTTAGTTTTATCCTTATTTTTTACACAATATTCTTTTGCAGATGTATTTGTTCCATTACATGAATATCTAGGATATTTTGATTCTAATGGAATCTATACTGTAGTAGGAAATGTAAAAAATGAAAATACTTTTGCAGTGGTTCCAACAATTACTGTTTCTGTAAATGATAATTCAAAAACAATTGCAAACACAATTCAACATGTTCCTCTAGCTGCTGGAACAGAAATTCCATTTAAGATAAAATTCCCTGAAGTAAAATCAAACATTCCAGTCCTCATTAATCCTGAATTAACATATGAAAAAACAATTACTCGTGAAGTTCCAATCCAAATAATTTATGATAAGACACTAATCAAACATGATGATGGTCATATTTCTGGAAGAATACAAAACACTGGAAACGAAACAATACATTTTCCAAAAATTTTTGCAGTTGTTCATGGATATGAAAATGTCTTAGATATTGCACAAAATATTGAATACATTGAAAAAATTGAACCTGGAGAAATTCTAGACTTTACAATGTATCCTGATCCATCAATAACTGAGGATATTTTTTACTATAGTTGTTTTGCACCAGTTGACACCACTGTAATTCCTGTAACTGCAAAGAAGAATGGTGGTGATTTTGATTTTAGATACGATTCAGGTGCATGGTACTCAGCTGCAAAGTTTGATGAATCTGGTACAACAATGACAATTAAAGGATACAATAGTTACCCCTTGGAGACTTATGCTAATTTTGAATTCTCTCCAATTTCTGGGAATGAAAAGTTCTCTGTTACACTTAATGATGAACCTATAGAATTTATTCAAAGCATAGATGATATGGGATTTTGGCATGTTGCATTTACAGTTGAGCCTCAGTCTCAAGGAATTTTGAAAATTTCAGGCTTTGAAAAAGGATTGCCTCCAGAACTTCCTATAGTTCCTGTGTGGATAAAACAAAATGCTGATTGGTGGACAACTCAACAAATTACAGATTCAGAATTTCTTGAAGGAATAGATTTTCTTTTTGAGAAACAAATTGTATTTGTCCCAACACGTGAGGTAGTTCCAGAATCCCAATGGAAAATTCCTGATTGGGTAAAAATCCCTGCAAGTTGGTGGTATGAAGAAAAAATTTCAGATGATCAATTTCTAAGTATAATTGAAAATCTTGTTCAGCGAAAGATAATTGTAATTTAGCTAAAACATTTGACAAATAATTCATAATTTAATTGAAAAATCTTATTATACAAATTTCATTCAAGCTAAATAACTAATGCTACCATTAAGAGATGAAAACCCTCATCCACCAGGATTCAAACCAAAAATTACAATTGGATTAATCATACTAAATGTTGTAATCTTTCTCTATGAAGTAGCTATCACTGGTCAATTTTGGGAGTTTTCAAACCAAAATGCTGCATTCATGTTTTTTGAATGGGGTGCAGTTCCTAGCTGTATTACTGGTTTTTCATCAATGATTCAACCAGGAATTGCTTGTCCTGACACTCCATACTTTTCATTATTTAGTTCAATGTTCATGCATGGTGGTTTAATGCACTTGGGTGGTAACATGTTGTTTTTGTGGATCTTCGGTGACAACATTGAACTAAAGTTTGGCAAAGCAAAATTTCTTTTAATTTATCTTGCATGGGGAGTTGGTGCAGGTCTAGCTCACATTGTAATTGATCCTACAAGTTCTATTCCTGCAGTTGGTGCATCTGGAGCCATATCTGGTATACTTGGTGCATATTTGGCAATGTTCCCAAGAGTTCGAATTACAACATTTCTCATGTTAGGATTTTTCTGGAGAATGATGCACATTCAAGCAAAATGGTTCTTACCATTTTGGTTAGTCTTTCAGAATCTATTACCATTTTTCATAGGTGGCTTTGGTGTTGCAGGTGGTGGTGTTGCATACATGGCACACATTGGAGGATTTGTAATTGGATTTGCAACAGGATATCTCTACAAAAAGACACACAGTTCTGAATACACTTATGGTACTCGATACGGATACCGACCAGACTATTGAAAGCATAAATTCCTGACTCTAGTTTGTGTTTTCATGCCATTGATTACAGTGTCAATGTATCCTGGAAGAACTCAGGAACAAAAAGACGAATACGCAAAAGCAATCACAAAATCAGCAGTGGATATTCTAAAAACAAAAGAAAACCACGTTATTGTTGTTTTTGAAGACAATCCAAAAGAAAATTGGTTTTTGGCTGGAAACCAACTTTAATTATTTTTTAAAAAAACTTTGACTGGATAATTCCTGCCAGTCGCAGGTATGACATACACACTATGGTCGGTATGATTCTATTAGAACAACTTTGCATAAGAAGAAAATGGTACATTTTGCGATTGTACCATTAGTTTATCCTTTTATTGTCATTTGATTATTGATTTGCAATGAAAGCTGCAGTTGTACAATTCAAAGCATCAACAAACAAAGAAACTAATCTAAAGAAAATTATTTCATACATTGAAAAGGCAGCTTCTAAAAATGCAACGCTATGTGCATTTCCAGAATTTATGATGTTTTATACAAATTCTTCCCAAACACCAAAGCAACTTGCATCTATGGCTGAAACCATTACTGGAAACTTTGTAAAAACTATTGCAAAGACTGCCAAAGAAAATCATATCCAAGTTATAGGTTCATTTTATGAAAAAAGTAGAAAAAAAGATAGAGTCTATGATACTTCGTTTGTAATTGACAAATCTGGTAAAGTAATCTCTATGTATAGAAAAATTCATCTCTATGATGCGTTAGGTTTTAGAGAATCAGACAAGATGGCATCAGGCTCTAAAATTGCAAAGCCTGTAAAGACAACTCTGGGAAAAGTTGGAATGATGATATGTTATGACTTGCGTTTTCCAGAAATGTCACGCTCACTTGCAGCTGCAGGTTCTGAAATACTAGTTGCACCATCAGCTTGGGTAAAAGGTAACATGAAAGAAGAACATTGGATTACAATTAACAAGACACGTGCAATTGAAAATGGTTGTTATGTCATTGCACCTGATCAAGTTGGTAACATTTACTGTGGAAGAAGTCTAGTCGTTGATCCATATGGAAAAATTTTACTTGATATGAAAAAGAAACAAGGAATAGGATATGTCAATATTGATTTGAATAAAGTAAAACAAACACGCAAAGTCTTACCATTACTAAAGAACAGAAGAACAGATGTTTATCCTACTTTGAAGGCTTGACTCTACTTTTACAATTAAAGTTAGAGCATTGTTTAGTCCATTTTTGTTTTCGTGAATAACGAAAAATTACCATTGGCCATTTACAAACATCACAAGGACTCTTTGTTGCTCTAAGTTTTGCCTTTTGTAGTAATGGTGATGAAGCTTTGCATCCACCATAAAAGTTAGAACAACCCATGAATCGTTTTCTTGTTGTTCTTGAACGAATCACCATCAGTTCCCCCACTTTACATTGAGGGCATGAGACCAACCCATTTTTTGGAGAGTTTGTTCCAAGAATCATGTATTTTTTGTCTTTTGATGACCAAGACAGATACCCATTACTATCTAAATATTGGACAATTTCTTTTTTGAAGATGTTTGTCTTTGACTTTGTAGTTTTAACTGAATGTCTTACAACGGTCTTTTTGATCTGTATGGTTTGAAGTTTCTTTGTTGGCATGTTCTATGTTGAATTTACTAAAACGATTTTTATAGGGAACTGGGTCAGTGACATTTGTGGAAAAGGTTTGTGTTCTTGGCGCAGGAAGCACCAAGTATGGAAAATTAGCAGATAGTATTGCTGATATTACTACTCAGGCATCAGTTGCAGCCATAGAGAGTGCCGGAATTTCACCTAAAGATATCAAAGCATCCTATATCTCAAACGTATTTGGAGTTGCAGACAAGCAGGTACACATTGGTCCTGTCTTGATGAGTAGATTAGGAATTCCAGATAAACCATCATTAACAATAGAGTCTGCATGTGGAAGTGGCTCTGTATCATTTAGAGAGGCATATGCCAACGTTGCAGCCGGATTTTATGATTGTCTTTTAGTTACTGGTGTTGAAAAAGTAACTCACACTGGAACTGAATGGACGACAACTTACTTTGCATATTGTTCAGACTTTTTCTATGAAGGTCAAGCTGGTGCATCATTTCCAGGATTGTTTGCATCAATGGCAAGAGCTTACATGACAGAGTTTAACACAACTGAAGAAGACTTTGCAAGAGTTGCAGTAAAGAATCATGATAACGGTGTACTAAATCCAAAAGCTCACATGCAGAAAAAAATTACTATTGATGATGTAATGAACTCTGCAGTAGTTGCAAGTCCACTAAAACTTTATGATTGCTGTCCATTCTCAGATGGAGCAAGTTCTGTAATTTTGTGTTCTGAAAAGTTTGCAAAAGAACATGGTGGTGATTATGTTGAATGTATTGGTTCAGGTCGTGGAGGTTCTCCTGCTGCATTGCAAGGACGTGATCACATGACAACAATTCCAAGTACAAAACTTGCAGCAGCTGATGCATACAAGATGGCAGGTATTACTGCAAAAGATGTAGACTTTGCAGAAGTACATGACTGTTTTACAATTGCAGAAGTTGTTGACACTGAAGACTTGGGATTCTTTGAGAAAGGAAAAGGTGTTGAAGCTGTACGTGAAGGTAGAACATCATTAAATTCTGATATATCTATTAATCCATCAGGTGGTCTTAAATCAAAAGGACATCCAATTGGAGCTACTGGTGTAGGACAAGTTGTTGAAGTGTATGATCAATTAACTGGAAATGCTGGTGCAAGAACTGTTAAAGATGCAAAGATTGGTTTAACTCATAACTTTGGTGCAACTGGTGCAAGTTGTGCTGTTCATGTTTTCCAGAGTGTGTAAAATGTCAGTTGAAGAACAAGTAATTGAACACGCCAAAAACGGCAAACTTCTAACTCACAAATGTACTGACTGTGGATATCTTCATTTGTCTACAGCATATTTCTGTAGAGAATGTGGCAGTAAGGGATTTGAAGACGTACTTTTGGAAGGTGTTGGAAAAATTGCCACATATACCATAATTACCGTGGCTCCTGCAGGCTTTGAGAAATACACCCCATATGCCTTTGTTGTGCTCAAACTTGATAATTCTGATTTGAGAATTTCAGGATTTATGGCAGGAATTGCTACCCCTGCTGATCTACCAGTTGGAACTCCAGCAAAAATCACTGGTTTTGATGAAAGAGGAATTATCATCGAAAAGCAGTAAAAATATTTGCTTGAATTATTAAAAAAAATCAAAATCGATTTTTAATTATTTTGCATACTGATCATCTTCATGTCAGTAGAAGTAACTTGTGGAAAATGTGGTGAAAAGATCACAAACATGAAGATGTTAAAATCACTAAAAGATGTAATGAATCCTTATAGTGGAAAATGTCCGTCATGTGGGCAAAAACTCTCTACATCTGAGTTTTCATTAGATGTTCAAGAAAAATGATCTCTACTATTTGATCTTTTTTTACAATTTTTAAAAATTGGATCAAAAATCTTTCTATGCATTTAGAAAAATGATCAAAACCATTCAAAATTCATACTGTCATAAGTCTTAATTACTGCTTTTTTTTAGGAATAAACATGAAAATGAGTGATGAGGAATTAGAATTAGATCTAGATGCTGACCTAGATGCAGATGTTGATGATGATCTAGATGCTGACTTGGATGATGATGATTCAGATTCACCAAAACGCGGTGGAATTCTACAATCTACATCAAAACGCGTCAGAATGATATTCTCTGTAATGGCAAGTCCTAACAGAATTGATATTTTGAGAATCCTAAATTCAAAAGGCCCTCTAACTTACTCTGAATTAAAATCCCTAGCTGGATTCAAATCAAAAAAAGAGAGTGGAAAATTTGCATACCACTTGAGAAAATTACTTAGACAATCACTTGTTGCACTAAACAAATCTGAAAGACGTTACACAATTACAAATCTTGGAAAATTAGTTTTAAGCTTAGCAAGACAAATTGAAGAAAGATCAATCATTGAAAGTGGAAAGATGTATGTTAGAACATCACACGAATCAATTGAGGAATTTAATTCTCATAAAATTATTCAATCTCTGGTGCGTGAGGGCAGTCTCCCACTTGAATTAGCACAAAAAATTACTGAAGAAGTTGAAAATAGAATTTACAAGTATCAAACTACCTATCTTACAGGCTCACTTATCCGAGAAATGGTAAATTCTGTACTACTTGAGCACGGTCATGAGGAATACCGCAACAAGCTTGCACGCCTAGGCTTGCCTGTATATGATGTTCAAGAGATGATTACTAACTTAGATAATGTAGGCAATGGCGCTGAGGGTCTCTTGTTTAAAACAGGACAAAGAGTTTTTGCTGAACACCTTCTTACAAACATCTTACCAAAAGATGTAGCTGATTCTCATCTCTCAGGTGATCTACACATTGCAAATCCTGGAATATGGTCAATGATACCTGATACAATATTTGTTAATGTTAAAGAATTAATCGAAGATGGAATTGATCTTGGCGGAAAATATCTTGATGTTTCAAGAATTCCTGCATCAAAAAACCTAGATGAAGTTACAAGTGCATTGTCTGTTGTAATTTCTCTTCTTTCAAAAGAAGCTTCACAAGAAATTGTACTTGATGGATTAGTTTCTCTGTTCTCAAAACATTCAAAGTCCCTTCCAGAACTAGAACAAAAATTAACTACAGCATTTGCAACTGCATCTACAACTTCTAAATACAATAAATCAAGTACTAACGTTTCAATTAGACTACAGCTAGGTTCTGATACAAAAATAATTAATTCAATTATTAATGCATACAAAAATTATACAATGCTTACACCAATTCCAAAAATTGGTTTAATCATAGACAATGAAAAAGGAAAGATCACAGATGTTTCAGAAGCTGCAGCAGAAATAATTTCCCTTGGTGGAAAAGTAATGTTTGCTAAAGGACAAACATCAAGTTATGGTGTTACTAATGGATCAGCTAAGAACTCTGGACCACTATCTATTATGCTTCAATCAGTATCAATCAATCTTCCAAGATTAGCATTTGAGTCAAACAAAGATGAAACTTACTTTAGAGCAAGATTGGCATTATTGATGAAACCAGCTTTGTCTTCAATGGCATTAAGAAAGAAAGACATATCCGACTTGACCCGACGTGGCTTGAATCCAATTTTGGCCAAAAATACCCAATATATGCAAAAAAGTAATGTTTCTCTTGTAGTTAATTTGGTAGGCCTCAAAGAGGCAGTCTTTAACATCCTTGGATTCCAGGACAATAAGGAAGGACGCGAAATCCTCCACAAGGTAATTGAGACTGCAGTAGACGTTGGAGCCAAAAAAGGCAAAGAATTAGGCGATCCTGTGGCTATTTGTATGACTGAGACTGTGAGTTCCACCCGATTTGCAGCCCTTGATGGTGAGAAATACGGCAAGAATTCCTCCTTAAACTCTATGGAAGGCGATTCCTACTCTGAAGGAATTACTATTGAAGCCTCTGAGGTTGCTGATTATACTGCTAAGAGTGAACCAATCTCTGAATGTAACAAACTTGCAAAGTTGCTAAACGGAGGCTTGTTTGTTACGCTAAAAATCAGTAAAGATGCAAAGCCTGCAGAAATCAAAAAAGCCATAGAGAAGACAGCAGACCTTACAACCTCCTTCAAACCAGTTCAAGAGATTGCAATCTGTGGTGAGTGTGGTTTCAAAGATGAACCATTTGAAGACAAGTGTCCAAAGTGCAAGTCTCCATATGTTGTCTGAAATTCATAATTGAAAAACTAGTTACGATCATTTTTGAAAACTTTTTGATCTGTTTCAGACCTCGCGATCATCGTCTATTGCGAAAGTTATGCCGTTATGAAGTTCATAGTAGTGTTGTCAATTTTATTGAACCGAACTTTTAGACAAAAACTGACAAATCATTTATACCCGCATTGATCATAACCCTCTACGGGGAGATTATAATGGATAATTCACAAATAGAAAATACTATCAATGAGATCCGCAAGCGCAGTGGCGCAGTAACGGCTTTCAATAAGGATAAAATTTCAAATGCCATATTCAGGGCATTGGCTGCCACCTCTAAAGCCGACCGTGGCCTAGCCGATCAGTTAGCAGATAATGTTGTTAACAAATTAGTGGAACAAGGATTCACCAGTACTAGAACACCTACAGTTGAAGATATTCAGGATATTGTAGAGTCCACTTTAATTGACAGTGGTAATAGCGATATTGCAAAAGCCTACATTGTCTATCGTCATGAGAGAAGAAAACTCAGAGACGAAAAAATGAAGGTCCTAAATCTAAAGGCCCTTGATCCAGTTTCCAAAAAGTTTGACTTGAACTGTCTTAGAGTCTTAGCATCAAGATATCTTTTCAGAAATGGAAAAAATGAGATTATTGAATCTCCAACTCAAATGTTTGAGAGAGTTGCAATCCTCGTCGGAATTGGTGATCTAATGTATGATTCACAAATCTTTGACAAATCTGGAAATACAAAACAAGATGTAGAAGAAGCACAATCTTATCTTGAAAAACTAGATGCCTTTGATTACAAATTCAAAGTTGGAGACTATTTCTTCAACAAATGGCACTTTAGATCACTCATCAACCATTACGTAACACTTGCAAACAAGGGTCAGATGAAAGTAAGCTTCAAAGAACTTTTGACACTGCTTGCAGCAAAGAAACTAGATAGCTATGCAGACAAAATCACAGAATACTTTGATCTGATGGTTGCACAAGACTTTTTGCCAAACTCCCCAACAATGATGAATGCAGGTGGAAGACTAGGTCAGCTTTCTGCATGCTTTGTACTTGGAATGAATGATGGCATGGAAGAAATCATGAAATCAACTTCTGATGCAGCATTAATCTTCAAGTCTGGCGGTGGAGTTGGAATCAACTACTCTGATCTTCGTGAAGAAGGTGACATTGTAGCATCAACATCAGGTGTTGCATCAGGTCCAGTGTCCTTCATGAACATCATTAACACTGTGACTGAGGTCGTTAAACAAGGAGGAAAGAGACGTGGTGCAAACATGGGTATTATTGAAGCATGGCATCCAGATGTTGAAAAATTCATCACAAATAAAACAGAACCTGGTGTTTTAGAAAACTTTAACGTTAGTGTTGGTGTTTGGGAAGACTTTTGGCATGCACTTGTAAACACTAGCGATGGTAACTATGTTTTACGTAGTCCTCGTGACAAAAAACCAGTTAAAGAAATCAATGCACATCAGTTAATTGACTTGATTGCACTATCTGCATGGAAAAGTGCAGAACCTGGTTTGATCTTCTTTGATCAAATTAACAAATACAATGTATTTGCAAAAGCAAGACAAGCACCATTACGTGCAACAAATCCATGTGGTGAACAAAGTCTTTACCCATACGAATCTTGCAATCTAGGTTCTATCAATTTAGTAAATCTCGTAAAGAGACAAGCAGATGGAAACTATGAATTTGATTGGCAAAGATATGAAGAGACAATCAGAAAGACTACTAGATTCCTTGATAACATCATTGATGTTAATACATATCCAGTTCCAGAGATCAATGTAGCATCAAAAGAATCTCGAAGAATTGGATTGGGTGTAATGGGAGTAGCAGATCTCTTGTACAAACTAAGAATCCCATACAACTCTAAAGAGGGATATGAATTACAATCCAAACTATCTGAAGCCCTAACATACTATTCCATGGAAGAAAGTGTAGCCCTTGCAAAGTCTCGTGGTGAATTCCCACTATGTTCCAAGACCGAGTATCCTGAAGGAAAGATTCCAGTTGCAGGCTATTATGAAAAGCCAAAAGAATCTCACTCCTATGAATGGGATGCATTAATTGAAAAAATAAAACAATATGGAATAAGAAACGTCCTAACAACAACAGTAGCCCCAACAGGTACCCTGTCAATGATTGCAGACTGTTCAAACGGAATGGAACCTGCATTTGCATTGGTATTTGAAAAGAGAGTTACTGTAGGAAGATTCTTCTACACAAACAAAATTGTCGAACAAGTCCTAAAAGAAAATAATCTATACACAGATGAAATTCTTGCAAAGATTGCAGACAACTATGGTTCATTGAAAGGAATTGAAGAAATTCCTCAATGGATGCAAGATGTCTTTGTAACTGCAATGGATATTCACTGGGCTGATCACTTGATGGCTCAAGGTGTGTGGCAAGACTGGATTGGTAATGCAATTGCAAAAACAATCAACATGCCATATGATGTAACTGCAGAAGATGTAAAATCTGCATATCTGCTAGCACATGAAATTGGTCTTAAAGGTATCACAGTTTACCGTGATGGCTCTAGACACAAACAAGTCCTTCACATGACAAGTGAAAATGCACAAAAAACATTTGATGTTACACCAAGTGAACACGTAACAGAATACGTTACAAAACATATTACAAATCCATACATCAAATCACAAGTTAATGCAGCACTTGCATTAAAAGTACATGATGAGGAAATCAAAGCTGAACCAATTCAACATGAAGAGGTCTCAGAAGATCGTTTATGTCCAACATGTAAAAACAACCTTGTATTTGTAGAAGGTTGTAGTATCTGCATTGAATGTGGATATAGTGGTTGTACTTCTGGATAAACACCCGAATCACAACTTTTTTACTTTCTTTTCTTTTTGAGTTCGTATGGATAAGAAAATTCTAGGCGTGGCTATAGGCGTGGCCGTAGTCATAGCAATTGCAGCTGGTGTTATTGGTATTCCTAGTTCTGAAGTTATTCCTCAAAAGAATAATGAGAAAATTGGTCTAGTGATAAATTCTCCAAATCAATCTGTAACATTACAAGAACTAGATGAAATCTATGCTACTGCATCTGAATCTGGAATTGGAAGAAGTAATGTCTATCTCTTTTGGAATTTAGTTGAACCAGAACGTGGTGAATACAATTGGCAATATTCTGATGCTTTGATGAGCTTTAATCAAAAAAATAATCTCAAAGTTACACTCTACTTTTCAATAATTAATGGAGAAACGTTAGGACCATTTCCAAATTGGATTGGAAACCCACCACTTCAATCGCTTGGAGAAGACAGAGTAATCAATGTCCTTGATGCAATTTTATCACGATATCATATTATTGATACTGTAATTCTTGCAGGAGAAACAGAATCACAATTCAGATACTATGAACAAAACATTCCTGTTTACAAAGAACTTTTCACCGGAATCTATGATGGAATTAAAGAAAAACATCCTGATGTAAAAATTGGAAATGCATTTGCATTACACCAAGTTTTGAATAAGAACTTGAGATATATTGTAACTGATTTGGACGTTGGGGATTTTGTTGCATTCACTTATTCACCAGTTGATACAGTCGGCGATATGGTAAAAACACCCCAACAAGCAAAAGAAGAACTAGAACAGATTATTGATTTGGCAGGAGATAGAAAGGCTGCAATTTTTGAGATTAGTTGGAGTACATCTGACTTTGTAGGTGGAAGTGAAGAATCTCAGACTGAATTTTTAGAAAAATCATTTGAATTTTATGAAGAAAATGAATCAGAATTAGAGTTTTTCACATGGTATAGGCAAAATGACAAGCCTGAGGGAACTTGTACATTTGAAGCACCAGAGATTGGAGAAGACAAGCTTTCGATAGGAGGATCAGGTTTTGGTAGTAGTGAACATGTAATTGAGAGATTAAATCATTATGTCTGCAATGCAGGATTGTTTGATGAGAATGGTAATCCAAAATCAGGTTGGAATGAATTTAAGAATCAAATCCAAATGACAAACTAAAATGATTTCTATAGTTTTAGCAGAATCTGCATTAGAACTTGTTCCATCTGAATTAAAACATCATCCCTCAGTAATTTCACATGCAAGAAAACTAGGAAAATTTTCATCTGAAATTCTATTAGATAACTCATGGCACTTTGCAGCAATGAAAGGAATCAACAATGAGTTAAAGAGAGGAAGACCTGACCTTGTACACTTTTCAATACTTGAAGCTACAACCATTCCACTTTATTTGAAAAACAAAATTAAACTCTATGTACATACGATTGATGATAAAGTGATCTACTTTGGTCAGAATGTCCATGTACCAAAATCTTATCATAGATTTGCAGGTTTGATTGAAAAATTGTATGATGAAAAAAAGATAACATCAAATGATAACACATTACTTGAAATCAAAAACAAAACATTTTCAGAACTAATTGATGAAATAAACCCGTCAAAAACAATTGGATTTTCTACCAAAGGCACTCAAAATTCATATGAAAAAATTGCAGGAGAGATCAATGATGATTATTGCCTTGTATTTGGTGGATTCCAAAAGGGACATTTTTCAGACTCTATTGAAAAACAATTTACTCAAATGTATTCTGTTGGTGATGAATCCTTTGAAGGTCATACTGTAGTTGCTAGAATGCTCTATGAGTACGAAAAAACCATTTTTATGTAGGCGCCAAAATTTGCATTTTGTTGCAGTCATAGTATAGCCTGGTTAGTATTCGGGGTTTCCAACCCTGTGACGCGGGTTCGAATCCCGCTGACTGCATATTTTTGATTCTAATAAGAAGTAATTTTTAGGTGTGACTTTAGAAATTATTGTGAAACCTGCAGTAAGAAAACTTGCAATGGAAAGAATGCAAATTCTAATAAAAAACGCAATTAGTAATGCAAAAACCGATCCTGAACTTTCTCAACGCCAAGCTCTTCTTGCCAGAAGAATTAGTACTAGACATAAAATTCGAATGCCATATGAGCTTAGGATGGTTTTTTGCAAAAAATGCAAATCATTCATTGCACCTGGAGTGAATTCTAGAATCCGTTTAGGTAGAACATCTGTCAAATCAATTAGGATTTCTTGTTACCTGTGTGGCCATATTTATCGTAAAATAATTACTCAATAGAATTTGAATCTCTACTAATTATTACTCTTATCTTAAATAATTGAGATGATCTTTTAGACTATCATCTTACTATGGATTTTGGATCGTTATACTAAGAGGTGCACCTGTTTTACCTGCAAATATGTTTAAACTTGCTGAAGCACCTGCATCAATAGGAGTTATTTTTCCCTCTGGTATTTGGAAGTAGATAATCATTCTATCACCCGGATTGAGTGCAACTGGAGCTGCAGCTTGTTCAAGACATAGTGTTGGTAGTGTACCTGCATCATCTATGTCAATTTCCAGTGTTGTCCCATCTGGAGATGTACATGATGTTGTAACAGAACCACCAGCATCAACAGTATCTCTCATTAAAGTTCCAGTACCGCCTGTACCTTCATGTACATATGTGCTCTGGAAGTTTGTTACAGATACTCTGGTTTGATCCTTATCAAAATACCAATTTGATAATGGTACTGTCACACCTCTAACTTGAATGGTATCTATTGAAACAATTTTTTCACCATTGTTTCTGACTCCTGCTGCTCCCCACGCATCACCTGTGGAATCTGTAGCATTTACCCACAAATTCTTTCCTGAGACTGATATGTTGTCTTGTTGTGCTGCAGTCTGAAATAAACTGGTTCCATACAAACCAGAGCCAGCACCTAATACGACAGATGCAACCAAAATAATTACAGTTGTAAGTACTGCACTAATTCCCCTTCGTCTTTTAAAAACGCAGTTTCTCATTGCTAGCTACAGTTCTAAAAAAAATTATATCTTATCTAGTATGTAATTTTTTAAAATTACTCCAAACCACACATGAATTTATGATTTCAAAAAAACTTAAATTTCAATTTTTCATCATTTGATAAAATCAGCGATCTGAGATTTTCACGCTGAAATATGTTTGGCAACTAGACATAACATCTCAATGATTTATAAGACGATTCTCGATTTTTTGTCTTCATGGCAAAGGTATACGATGTACCAGCAGATGTATTGATAGGAAAACTAGCTGATATTCTAAAAAATGAAGATATTCCAGCTCCTTCTTGGATTCCATTTGTAAAAACTGGGGCTCATGCTGACAAACCACCACAAAACCGCGATTGGTGGCATACTAGATGCGCTTCAATTATGAGAAAAATTTACCTTAATGGCCCAATTGGAATTAACGAATTAAGAAAAGATTATGGTGGTGGTAAACCCTATGGTTATGGCGCAGCTCATCACAAAGATGCCGGCGGTGCAATTATTAGAAATGCCATTCATGGATTAGAAAAATTAGGTTATTTAGAAAAAGTTGAGAAAAAAGGACGTGTAATTTCTAAACAAGGTATGCAAAAACTTGACAGATTAGCAACAGAAATTCTAAAAGAAATGATTGTTGAAAATCCTAAATTGAAAGTTTACAGTTAGATTCAAAATGAGTTTTCCTGAATCAGACGATTTACCTCAAGATCATACAAATCATGAACAAGCTGCACAAAAAGAACAGATTCTAAAACAGATTCTAGTTCCTGAAGCAAGAATGAGATTAAACAATATCAAAATGGTAAAACCAGAATTAGCCGATCTTGTTGAACAATATCTGATCGGAATGGCAACTCAAGGAAAAATTCCTGGTCAAATCACAGACGATCAATTAAAGCAAATTTTACTTTCTACACAACAACCAAAACGTGATTTTAAGTTCAATCGTGTCTGATCACAGATAAAATATAATTATGGGTAAGCAGCCGATTATTTCATGAAAGCCGTTGTATACAATGAATATGCACCAGATGATAATTACGCTAAGATCCTTAAAGTCCAGGATATAGACGAACCAAAACCAAAACCAGATGAGGTAATTTTTACCAATAAAGCATCTGCCCTAAATTATAATGATATTTGGGGAATGAGAGGAGTTCCAGTAGCAGTTCCTCTTCCACATGTTTCAGGTTCTGATGTAGCTGGAGATGTTATCGCAGTAGGCGAAGATGTACAAAATTTCAAAGTAGGCGACAGAGTTGTCTCTCACTCAAACTTGGCATGCAGAGTTTGTAAAGCATGTACTGATGGAAGAGAATTCGACTGTACCCGAAGACAAGTTTGGGGTTTCCAAACTGGACCACTATGGGGCGCATACTCTGAACAAATTCATTTACCAGAAGTCAATGTTTCAAAAATTCCTGATAGTGTTTCATATGAAGATGCAGCAGCAGCTTCAATGACTCTTCTAACTTCATGGCACATGTTAGTTGGTAGAGCTAACATTACTCCAGGACAGACAGTACTCGTAATGGGTGGTGGTTCTGGTGTTGGAAGCTTTGCAATTCAAATTGCAAAATTATACAACTGTGATGTAATTGCAACTGCAAGTCCAGACAAATTAGATAAATGTCTAGAACTTGGAGCAGATCATGCAGTAGACCACAGAAAAGACGATTGGCAAAAAGAAGTCTTTAAAATTTCAAAAGAAATTTCAAAATCAAAGGGTGAAGCACCTGGAATTGATATTGCATTTGATCACATTGGTCAAACCCACTTCAACAAGCAACTAACCTTACTCAAGTATGGTGCAACTCTTGTTTCATGTGGTGCTACAACAGGTTACGACGCACAAATAGATCTTAGACACATCTTCTTCAAAGGAATCAATGTCTTAGGTTCAACACAAGGAACAAAAGCTGAACTAGATCAAGGTCTTTACTGGATGGGTCAAGGAAAACTAAAATCCATTGTTGACTCTGTCTACACATTTGAGCAAGCCGCAGAGGCTCACACAAAAATGTTAGAGGGTAAATTCTTTGGCAAAATCTTAATGAAGCCTGAAGGCGCTTAGTCATTTAATGACTCAGCTCTTCAGAAGTCTCATTTTTGTTCCTGGAAATAATCCTAGATTTTTGGAAAAAGCAAAAAAGCTTCAGGCTGACATTGTATGCTTTGATTTAGAGGATTCTGTACCAGACAATGAAAAAACAAATGCCAGAAAGCTAATCAAGGCTGCTCTCAAATCTCGAAAATCATATGAATCTTCAATCTTTGTTCGTACCAATTCTCCTTTATCTGGTAAAATTCCTGCTGATCTTAAAGAAATTGTTCAAAAGGGTATTGATGGAATTGTTATTCCCAAAGTAAACAATGCCAAAGAACTAAAAAAAATCGAAAAAATAATCTCAGGTCTTGAGAAAACACGAAAACTAAAACCAATACAACTGATTCCTTCAATTGAATCTGCAGAGGGTGTTGTTAACACCTATCAAATTGCCTCTAGCAGCAAAAGAGTGGTTGCAGTAGTTTTTGGTGTATTTGATCTTCTAAATGATATTGGTGTAGAATATACTAAAGATTCTGAAGGTGCAAAATATTCTCGAAGAAAGATTCCTATTGATGCACATGCTGCAGGTGTAGCTGCAATAGATGCTATCTGGCAAGATCTCAAAGATTCAAAGGGATTAGAAAAAGATTGCAAAGTTGGAAAAAGTTTAGGTTATTCAGGAAAAAGCATTATTCATCCAGATCATATTTCTGTAACTCACAAATTATTTCATCCAAACAAAAGTGAAATTGAATGGGCAGAAAAAGTTTGCAAAACTTACCTTGAATCAACAACGAAAGGAAAAGGTGCTACTACTATTGAAGGAAAGATGATTGATGAAGTTCATTTCAAACAAGCAAAAGCACTACTTGAACTTGTAAAATAGTTCATTCTAACTTTTTGATTATAGATTTCATTGTTGTGCTTTTCTCAAATATTTTTTTAGGCACGATTCCACTGACTATGAGATTTTCTTTTTTAGCATCTATCAAAATTTCTTGAAAAATACATTGAATTTTTGATATTTTTTTACTTTCACTTAGTACTTTTCCTGTCTCAATGAAAAATCCATTGATTAGAAGGTTTTCTATTTTTCTATAACCTGACGTTTTAGGTACACTTGATTCTCTTAGAATTTCTGGTATCGTGTGCTCGCTTTTTAAAATTGACATAATCAATTTCCTGGTTTCATTATCTCCAAATATATCTAAAATAAAATGAACTAATTTTGAATCAAGAATGGTTAGATGATAGTTTTGTTTTATTTTTTTTACCTGAATAATTTCTTTTAGGCATTGATCTTCAAAGTCATAAATGTCTAAATCAGAATTTTTTTTAATAGTTTTTAATAATATTTGAAAATGTTCCATTGAAAGCTTGATTGACATTCCGTGTTCTAAAAATAATTCACGTTCAATTTTTTTTAGTGTATCTACATCAATTTTTTTCTTAATCTTAGTACGTAATGATGTTGAAATTAATCTGTCTAATCCAGCCATATATGGTATCTAAAGATGTAAAATATAAAGAACTCATTAACTTTATGAATTTATGAGCAAATCTGTTATTATCATTGATGATGATGAGGATACTGTTCGATTATTTTCTGAATTTCTTGAAGAAAAAGGAATCAATGTTGTAGGAAATGGATTTGATGGTGTTACTGCCGTTAAATTGTATAAAAAATTGAAACCTGATGTTACTTTAATCGATCTTAACATGCCTAATGGTTCTGGATTTTACGCAATCAAGAAAATACAAGATATTCAACCCAAAGCACGTATAATTGCAGTTACTGCTGATACTAGCTCAGAAACTGAAGAAAAATTGAAAAAACTCAATGTATCTGTAGTTCAAAAACCCTTCAATATTGAACATATTGTCTCTAGCATAAATGAGTAATTCCCATTTTTGGGAGGTTTCATATAGTCTTATATTGCAACTATCATACTTTATGATATGGCAAAACGAGTAACCATAATGATTGATGATGATATCGATAAGAAACTTCGACTTCGTCAAGCAAAATTAATTCAACAAGAACAAGCCTCCTACAGTTATTCTAAAGTACTAAACGAAACCATTCGTAAAGTCTTAAAATAACTGGGAATTTTCATTTTTTTCAGAATAGATTAAAGATAATGAAATCTATCTAATTATTAGAAATGGTTAATCTCCTAGATCCTAGCAATGTCATAACCAGACTGTTTAATGCAGGAAAATACGAAGAGCTGTATAACTATTGCAAGGGATTACTTGAAAAAATTCCTAATGACATGGTAGCACTTCAAAACATTTGCTTGTCTCTGATTTATCTGAAAAAATATCAGGAAGCTATATCTTATTGTGATAAAGTTCTTGAAATAAAAAAATCTGATACATATGCATTAAAAAATAAAATTTATGCACTAGAAAGTTTGAATCAATATCAAGAAGTTCTAAAATTATGTGAAGAAATTCTTTCTTCTAATCCTAATGACTCTTGGGCATTGAATAGTATGGGGTTGTCATTAAATGAATTGAATCAACATAAAGAAGCACTTGAATATTATGAAAAATCATTGGCAATAGATCCAAACGATGTTACAGCCTTGATGAATAAAGCTATATCTCATAGTCATTTAGGTAATTATGAAATTGCAATAGAATTTTACGATAAGGCACAATTAGTTGATTCTAGTCTCAAAGAAATTCCACTTGCTAAATCTAGATTGTTTGAAAAATTAGGTGATAGTGATAACGCATTTTTGGCAGCCCAGGGAATTCTTAACAAAGACATGGAAAAAATTAAACTAGCCGCAAAAGAAAACAAATGCTCTCTCTTTCACCAAGTTTGTGAAAATGAGTTTGAACAAATGGATTCAAAGTAATCTTAAATGAAAATTAACTAAATCATTTTATACGTGAATTTGTACGTGATTTTGATGTTTACAGGAATTGTAGAAGGAATAGGTAAAGTTGAAAAAATTTCTAAAAACACAAAAAATCGTAGTGCAGTACAAATGACTGTAAACTTGGGAAAACATGCAAAAGGATTGAAAATTGGACAAAGTGTTGCACTAAATGGTGTTTGTCTTACTGCAACAAAACTCACAAAATCTAATTGTCTTTTTGAAATGATTGAAGAAACTACAAAGAAAACAGACCTTGGAAATCTTGAAGTTGGAGGAATTGTAAACATTGAACGAAGTTTAAAGGCAGGAGATCGATTGGAAGGTCATTTTGTTTTAGGACATGTGGATGGTGTAGGAACAATTAAAAAAATTCTAAAAAAACCTAAAGAAGTCCAAGTTTGGTTTGAAGTACCTACAAAACTAGCAAAATATGTAGTCAAAAAAGGTTCTATTGCCATTGACGGAATCAGTTTAACCGTAACTGATATCAAAAAAAATCTTGCATCAGTTTCATTAATTCCTCATACAATTGAAGTTACAAATTTTCAAACAAAAAAAGTAGGCGACAAAGTTAATATTGAAACTGACATTCTTGGAAAATACATTCTAAAATAAACCTAATAATCTACCACTTTATTGGTAATTACCAATTTTTGAGTAAACTTTATAATCCGTTTGAAGATTTTTTTGTTTATGTCACTTGAAACCGCATTACAATCTCTGAAAAGAGGCGAGTTTGTACTCTTGTTTGACTCTGCTGGACGAGAAAATGAAATTGATATGGTGGTGGCAGCAGAATTTGTAACTCCTGAACATGTTGCAAGAATGCGTCAACATGCTGGTGGATTACTTTGTATTGCAATAGATAATCAATTTGCAAATTCACTTGAACTAAAATACATGCATGAAATTTTGTCCGATTCTGCAATCTCTAACAAAGAGATGATTATGGGATTAGCTCCTTATGGGGATCATCCAACATTTTCATTATCTGTAAATCATTATCAAACTTATACAGGAATTACTGATAATGACCGATCATTAACAATACGTGAAATGGCAAATATTTACAATGTTGAAAATAAACAAAAAAAGTTTGCATCCTCTTTTAAAACTCCAGGACATGTTCCTTTACTAATTGCATCAAAAGGTTTGTTAGCAGCACGTCAGGGACATACAGAAATGTCTGTTTATCTTGCACAAATTGCAGGTTTGACTCCTGTAACTGCAATATGTGAAATGATGGATGCTGAAACATACACTGCATTATCTGTTGATAAAGCAGAAAAATTTGCAAAACAAAATGGAATTCCATTGATTGATGGAAAAGAACTATTAGAATACGCCAAGGTGCATTAATTTTGAATATTGCTATAGTAGTTTCGGAATTTAATGAGGAAGTGACATCTAGGATGCTCTCAGTTGCACAAGAAAAAGCTGATTACCTAAAATTAAAAATAACCTATACGTGTTCTGTTCCTGGTGCATATGATATGCCCATAGTAGTTGATTCATTATTACAAAAAAATGATGTTGATGCTGTAGTTACTTTGGGGGCAATTATCAAGGGACAAACTAAACACGATGAAGTAATTTCTCATGCTGCTGCTCAAGCACTTACTGATTTATCCATAAAATATCAAAAACCTGTATCTCTTGGAATATCTGGTCCTGGAATGCAGGAAAGACATGCTCATGCTAGAATTAGGCCTGTAGCTGAGCGTGCTGTAGAGGCTGTAGTAAAAATTTCATCAGAACTAAAAAGGATTCAAAAATGATTCAACTAAGTATTTTGAAAATAACAGGTTATGGTCCCTGGACTTTGACTTTGGGAAGTGACCGAGAACATGAACTCCAAATGCTTCAGGCATCTTTGTACAAGCAAGTACAAAAATTATTTTCTGAAAAAAACTGCCTTGTTTTTCTTAACAGATCTGATGAATTTTTTGTTGTTTCTAATGGTATTGGTTTAGAAGATCACATTGAAATTCAAAAAACACTTGAAAAATCATTTGAAGTACATTTAACAATTTCAATTGGTTTTGCTGAATCTCCATTTGAAGCAAATTTGAAAGCATATGAAGGAAAGAAAAACAAAATTGTTCTAAATAAAGAACACAATATTTTTGGTTTTGTTAACGAGTCATCTGACTCTAAAGTTACTATCATGCATTTGGATGTTGATGATTTAACATCACGAAGAACAACAAATTCCCCATATGAAATCTCTTCAATAATTTTTCAATTATACTCTAAGATGTCAAAATACTTTTTGGAAAAAAATTCACTGGCATTTTTTATGGGGGGAGATAACTTTATGGTAGTTGCAAGTAATGATGGAAAAAATTCTGTACAGGATTTCATTAATATGATTAAAAATGATGATAATATTTCTTTGAATTGTGGTATAGGTAATGCTAGTACATGTAGGGATGCTGTAAAATTGGCCACAAAATCCCTTGATACAATTCGTGAAATTCGAGATTCAGGAAAAGAAAAACCTGAAGTTTATGAATTATCATGTTAATCAAAAACATTAGCCTTCTTTTAGGAAAAGAATTAGAGTTCATCACAAAAACAAATGTTCAAATCCAAAATGGAAAATTCAAACGTATTCAACCTAACATTAAACCAAGCAGTACAGAAGATTCGATTGACTGTGAAGGCCTCTTACTAATCCCTGGATTTATCAATGCACATACTCACATAGGTGATTCTATTGGAAAAGACGTTACTTTGGATAGTTCAGTAGATAAAAAAATACATCCTGTTTTTGGTGCAAAATCAAAAATTCTAAAAAACACTCCTCCTGAGAATCTATCTAATTTTATGAAAAACACTTGTCACTCTATGCTTCGAAAAGGAATTACCACTTTTGTTGATTTTAGAGAAGGAGGGCTAGATGGTGTTATTTTATTAAAAAAAACATTATCTGAAGTTCCTATACGATCAATCATCTTAGGTAGATTAGATTTTTACCAAAATTCTACAGAAATCAAAAAAAATCTATCCATTCCTAAAGAAAAAGCTCAGGAATTACCTGCAATTCTCAAAAAATGTGATGGTATTGGGGTTAGTGGTGCAAATGAGAATAGCAATTCTGTTTTGAATCACTATTCAAAAACGTCAAAGATTAGAGCTATTCACGCTTCTGAAACAAAACAAAGTGTTTCAAGATCTAAAAGAATGACTGGAAAATCTGAAACAATTCGTGCACTATCTATGAAACCTCATTTTCTTGTTCATATGACTCATGCATCAAATAGTGATCTTCATGCAGCAGCAAAAAAAGTCAGAGGAATTGTTATTTGTCCAAGAGCCAACTCCTCATTAGCTGAAGGAATTCCAGACATTACACTAATGCAAAAAGCTGGTTGCACGCTTGCATTAGGCACAGACAATGTTATGATAAACTCCCCAGATATGTTCAGAGAGATGGATTATCTATGGAAAGTCACAATGGGCATTCATAAGAAAAGAATCAATCCTAAAGAAATTCTAAAAATGGCTACAGTAAATGCTGGAAGAATATTGAAAAAAGACATTGGTGTTATTGAGACAAAAAAAATTGCTGACTGTATATTTCTCAATAAACATGCCTTGGATTTAGAACCAATGCACGAACCTTATGCATCAATTGTTCATAGAGCATCAGAGTCTGCAATACAAGCAGTAATGATTGGAGGTAAAATTGTTCATGGAAAAATCTAGACCCCGTGTTATTCTAAGTGGAGCAATATCTATTGATGGTAAAATTGCAACCAAAGTAAATGATTCTAAACTTTCATCAAAAGAAGACATCCAAAGACTTCATAAATTACGTTCAAATGTAGATGCAATTCTTGTTGGAAAAAACACTGTGTCACGTGATGATCCACTTCTAACTGTTCGTCATGTTAAAGGAAAAAATCCTATTAGAATTATTTTAGACTCTAAAGGAATCATTTCTCAAAAATCAAAAATTCTACAATCTAGTGATAAAATTCCAACTATAATTGCAGTATCAAAAAAAATTACTAAAACAAATCTTGAAAAACTTAGGAAATTCCCTATTGAGATAATCAGTGTTGGTAATGATTCTGTTAATCTAAAATTATTATTAAAAAAACTCTCAAAAAAGAAAATCAAGACAATCTTAGTTGAAGGTGGTGGAACCGTAAATTGGGAATTTGTTAACCAAGAACTTTTTGATGAGATGATAATAACTCTGTCTCCATTCTTAATTGGTGGTGAAGATGCAATTTCTTATCTGCATGGTGTTGGGTTTAGCAAGATTTCTAATTCCCCAAATCTTAGACTCAAATCAGTTAAGAGGCTCAAAAATCATCTAGTTTTACATTATGAAAAGCTCTAAGTTCTTATACTTTATTTCGAATACAACTACAAGAAATTGGCAGTAAAAAAGAAAACAACTAAAAGAAAATCTACCACAAAAAAGAAGGCTGCACCAAAAAAGAAGGCTGCACCAAAAAAGAAGGCTGCACCAAAAAAGAAATCTACTAAATCAAAAGCAAAGAAACCAGCATTTGGTGGATATGCTATTAGTTTTGCAGGACGTAAAGAAACCGCTGAACAAATATTTGGTAAAAAACCAATTGCCCCAAGTGAAATGACTAAAAAGATTTGGGCATTTGTAAAATCAAAAAGCCTTTCTAATCGTTAGACCCACTTGTTAACGATAAACCGTTAACACTTTCTATCTTTTAATTATTTTAAAAAATAAGATATAGATACTGGAAATAATGCAAATTCATCATGTCAACTGCATCATTAAGACGTGATCATGAATTAATTGAAAAAGTTGTCAAAGCAATGGATGCAACTATCCAATTATTAAATGAAAATAAAAAAATTCCTGAATCAATTTTACTTCCTGTTATTGATTTTTCAAAAAACTTTACAGATGTTTGCCATCACAGTAAAGAAGAAAATTCTTTGTTTCCTGCATTAGAACAAGCTGGATTGCCAAAAAACATGGGTCCTATTGCAATGATGTTGATAGATCATGAACGTTCTAGAGAGATTGCAGCAAGCATGGAATCTTCTGCAAAAGAATATCTTTCTTCAGGTAATTCTGCAAAATTAATTTCTGATATGAAACAATACGTAGAACATATCACAGAGCATCTTTGGAAAGAAAATAATCGATTGTTTATGATGGCAGAAGCTCGATTGCAGTATGTTGCACAGAAGGTTGATGGAGAATTAAATGAAATTGAAGCTGCAAAACTCAAGGATTTAGGAAAGACTAGACAACATTATGAAGATCTTGCTGAAAATCTCACCCGCGATGTTGCTGAACAAGGAAATTAGGCTTGACTGACAGTAAATTTGGTCAAGTAGTTGCCGTACGAAAATTTGCAAATGGGGACATTGAATTAGATTTCTATCATGATGATGTTGTCACTGAATATCGATATTCTGCTGATCCTAGTAGATTAGGAAACTTCCCAAAAGAATTGGCCGAAACTTTAGTATCCACTTTATCTACTGATATCTGTATTGAGATTTTCTTTGGAGATGATGGAACTCCAACACATGTAGAATTAGAAGAGTGTGACGATGAAGAAGATGATGAAGAATTTGACGAGGACTTTGTCCCAGAGGAATCATGAACTCTGAATGTACCTCAAAGCTCAAGGCGTTCCCAAGATCTCTTTGATCTTCACTCAACAATACGCGTCATCGAGTATCCTCGTCGCTGTATAATACGCTAAAATTATACTTAAAGGATACTCATAATTTCAACTGTGAAAAACTATTCTACGTAATGATGATGTGTTAGATTATCATAGAATCTGACTGATTTTAGATTTACAAATTCTAGCATTCCATATCTTGATAATTCTCTTCCAAATCCACTGTGTTTTATTCCACCAAAAGGAATTCTTGGATCTGAAATTACCACATTGTTTACACTAACAATTCCTGATTCGATTCTTCTTGACATTTTGTCTGCTTTAGCAAGATCTTGTGTCCAAATACTTGCTCCTAATCCAAATTCACTATCATTTGCCATCTTGATAGCTTCACTTTCATTTTCAACAATTGTTATTGGTGCTACTGGTCCAAATGTTTCTTCTTTTGCAATTCTCATGTCTGGTGTGATATTTGTTAGAATTGTTGGTTTGTAGAAATACCCTTTTCCATCTATCTCTTCTCCTCCTAGCAATACTTCGGCACCTTTTGCCTTTGCATCCTCAACAATTCCTGAAATTGTTTCTAATCCACCCTTGCTTGATAATGGACCAACATCTGTATCAATTGACATTGGATCTCCAACTTTGAGTTGAGATGCTTTTTTGATGAATAATTCAATAAAGTCTTTAGCAATATTCTTGCCTACAAAGAATCTTTTTGAGGCTACACAACTTTGTCCACAGTTGATAAATCTACCCTTTACTGCACCTTCAGCTGCTTTCTCTATAATGGCATCATCTAAAACAATGAAAGGATCACTTCCTCCTAATTCTAAAACACATTTTTTTAGATTCATAGCAGCTCTCTCACCAACTTTTGCTCCTGCATTTGTACTTCCAGTAAATGTAACAGCATTAACTTCTGAATCAATGAGATGATTTGCAGAATCTACACTTCCAACTACTGTTGAGAATACTCCTTCAGGTATTCCTGCATCTGCAAATGCTTTTTCAATTTCAATTCCTGATTGCATAGTGATTCTAGACGGTTTCATAACAATCACATTTCCTGCCATCAAACAAGGAGCTGCAAATCTTAGAGCTTGCCAATATGGAAAGTTCCATGGCATGATAGAACCAATTACTCCTAGTGGTTCAAATGTAAGAAAACTCTTTCTTGCATCTGTATTTAGAACTTCATCACTAAGGAAACTATCTCCGTGGTCTGCATAAAATTCTAAAGCCCAAGCACATTTTTCAATTTCACTAATTGATTCTTTTAATGCCTTCCCCATTTCACTAGTTGCAATTTTTGCTAACTCTGTTTTGTTTTTCTTTAAATGTTCAACTAAATTGTAAATGTAACTTCTGCGTTTTTCATAATCTTTTTTCCATTCAGGAAATGCTCTTTTTGCTTTTCTAACTAATTCAAATACCTGATCTCTATCCATCGTTGAAAATGTAGTGATATCTTCACCTGTTGCAGGATTTACTGTAGTAATCTGACTCAGGATATTTCAAAACTGTCTCTCTTATTTATTCTAGTAACCTAAAATCCAGTATTGTTGATAATTTAATTAGAAAATTTGTTGCATATCTTTTTTGATTTCATCAATTTTCTTTTGATATGCCTTTTTTGATTTATCATTCTTTTTTAGATTAAGGACATTTCCACATGAAGGACACTTGAACATTCCTTCAAGAGCATCCTCAAATGTTACTCTTGGACAGTCTTCATTTCCACAATGGTAAAAGTCTGATGCATTTTCATAGTCTAGTCTTTGTTGCAGTCGTTCTTCAATTTTCTTTTTTTGATTTTCAATGAAATGCTCTACTTCTTCTCTTCTAGTTCTCCATCTGTAGACAAACCATCCTTTTCTTTCATCTTTTACTCTGATTCCTGTAATGAGAGATTTTCCAAAAAGATCATACAGTACTTTTCTTACCATATTGATTCTAAGTCCTGTAGAACTGGCAATTTCTTCATCAGTTGCATCTTCTGCTTTTAACAATGAACGAGCTACTTTGAGATATTCGTCTCCCCCAATCATTGAAGCAATTCTAACAAAAGGATCTTCGTACTTGTCTACCAACTCTAATTTCTCCTGATTTTCTATTATTAATCCCTTGTTTCTTTTACCTGCACATTTTTGCCTGTTTTTGTGGGTATGATCTTCCTCTTTGCATCTACAAATTCTTTTTCAAATTGCTGACCTTCTTGAATACGATCTAAGAGTATGGCAAGAGCACTTATCTCAGAATGAGGTTGACTGCCTATTCCTACATTGTAATCTGCCAATTCATAAATTTCTCTAGGAACTTTTTCAGCACCAACAACGATTAGCAATTTTTCTTCTTTTCGAATCGTCTCTTGAACATCATTAATTTTTTCACCATACATTGAAAGATGTACTATTTTGAAACCATCCTCTTTCTTTTTTTTAACAATTGGTTTCCAATTTTCTATAAATTCAACTGTAAAATTGCCTCCCCATGTTTGATTAATTTTTCCTAACGTATCTTTTATCTCTGGATTGATTTCTGTCATGAAAATTGTTTCTGCACCAAATGCTCTTGAAACTAACGCTACATGAGTCGTAACTCGGTCATCTCTAACTAGTCTTTGTCCAATACGTACTACTTCAATTATCAAATGCCTTTTCAACTCCTAAATTTTTTTCAAATTTGTTTGAATTGTAGCTTTCCAAAATATCTTTTATCAATTCTTTGAGTTGTTTTACATTTTTTCCTGTTTTTGCAGAAACTGGAATCCATTTTTTATTGTCTACTAAATTTAATGTCTCTATTTTTTCTTCAATTTCACTATTTTCTAACAAATCTGATTTATTTAGTGCATATACCATTCTATCTTTTTCAACTCCTAACTCGCTAAGTGTTCTCATGCAACTCGAAAATTTCTTTTTTAATTCAAAAATAGAATCACTGATATCTATTACCACAATAATGATATCCGTGTGACCTAATTCTTCTAAAGTTGATTTGAATGCGTCAATCATGTATGCAGGTAATTTACTGATAAAACCTACTGTATCTGAAATCAAAAATGGCTCTTGATTAATCGTAACTCTCCTTGTAGTAGTAGAAAGTGTAGTGAATAACTCACTGCTCTGATCTTTTGTTTCTCCTGTCATCTTGTTAAACAAGGTAGTTTTTCCAGCTGAAGTGTATCCTGCAAGTGAGATTGTTTTGAATCCCATTCTTTTTCTTCCCTGTCTGTGAAGTTCTCTTTGTTTTCCAGCTTTTTCTAATTTTGATCTAACTGTACTCATTCTGTGTTTGATGTCATTATAGTAAACATCAACCTCGAATTTTCCTATTCCCATAAATCCTGGTTGTTCTCCCATACTTGATAGTCGAACTTTTTCTTTTGCTCTAGCCATTTCATATCTTAGTTGAGCTAGTTTCACTTGTAATTTTGATTCTGCACTTGATGCTCGACTTTCAAAAATTTCAAGAATTAATGCTTCTCTATCTAAAATTTCTCTATGTAATACTGATGCCAAATTATAATTCTGACTTGGTTTTAAAACCTCATCAAAAACTATGACATCTGGTCTAATCTTTTCTGCAATCTCTTCAAGATTTTCTAAAATTCCACCACTTATGCCATACTTTGGTTTTTTCAAGAATTTCTGTTTCATTGTATGAACTACTTGAAGACCTGCTGCATCACAAAGTCCCTTTGCCTCACTAATCACATCTTCCTTATCATACGTGATTAAAATTGCTGATTTCATTTTGATTCCATGTTTTTACTATAATGCGAGTTAAAGATTCTAACTGTTTTGAAATCTATGCCGTTTTTTTGATTGTTTTTTCTATGTTCATATTTAGGACTATTTCTGCAATATCGCTGGCATATTCAGAAATTCTTCTAATGTTTTCTGTCATCCTTCTTACTCTGTAGATCTCTTCATCATCTTTTAGTGATTTTGAGGCTTCTCTAACCTTTTTCTCAAATTTTGCAATATCGTTGGTTTTCTCAATAGTTTCTTCAGCCTGTGCGTAATCTTCCTTGAATAAAGATAGACATGCGTCATCTAATGCAGATAAACAGAATTCATTCATGTCTTGTAATTTTTGCAAAATTTCCTTTTTCACTGTTTTCTTAAATTCCAAAAGATCTTTGGCAATGAATGCTGCATGATCACCTGTTCTTTCTATGTTTTTTACTACCAATCTGTACCCCAGGCAATTTCTTGGATTTCTAAAGCCCATCTCTTTTAGCATGTGTTCATTTTGGATTGCTATCTTTAACTGACGAATAATATAAAATCCAAATCTATCTACTTCGTCATCTGTGTTGATTACCTCTTGTGCCAAATCTAAATTATTTTCTTTGACAGCAAGTAAGGCATCACTGGACATTGATTTTGCCAAGTGAATCATTCTCTTGAATGCCCCATCAACTGATAACTCCAACAAATTTACTAGAACTTGTACTGTGATTCCACTACTAGAGTCTGAAATTATTTCAGAGCCCATCAACATTCGCTTAACTGCTTCTTTTACGGTGTTTCTTTGAATGGGACTTAATCTCCCATCTTTTGGTTTTACATTAATTGTTTTGAAACCCAAGAAATAAAGTGAAATTAATTTCCTTACAATAGAAGATGCTTTTTCTTCAGAATTAATTTCAATTATTGCTTCTTCTTTTTTCTGATTACGTGATTCAAATTTTGGAGGAAAAAGCTCTAAGGTTGATGAGCCTTTTCTAACCATTCTAATTTGATCACCTTGTTTTAATCCTAAATCTATAATCCATTGTTTTGGTAATGAAACTATATACGATGATTTGCCTGTAAACTGGATTTTTCTTGTTTCTTCTCTTTCTTCCATAAACTACATGAAAAATCTCATTCTATATAGTTTTTTGATTTTACCATATGTTATCATTGAACTAATATTTAGAAGATATCAAGTCTGGATATGGATCATATTCTAAAACTCCAGTCTTCTATTGACTCTCTATTTGGGAATGGTACCTCAAAACATCTTCCAAAAGATATTGAAATGACCTTCTCAAGGAAAACTGGCAGAATTAGAACAGTTATGCATAAAGGAAAACTACTGTGTACATTAAGAATCGATGGTGGTTTGGCAATTAGTCCTTATTTTGCTCAAATACTATTGAAGAGTAAAACATTCAAAGAAAATTGTGTAGAGATAAACAAAGATGCTGCCCCTTTTGTTCAAGAGGGAAGATCAGTGTTTTGTAAACATGTTGTAAAATGTGGAAAAAATGTTAGAATCTCAGCTGACACTCCAATTCTGTTCAAAAATAAAGTCATTGCAGTAGGTAGGGCTGTTTTGTCCTATGAGATGATTTCTGATTTTGATAGGGGAGTAGCCATAAAAGTTAGAGATAGTTTAAAAAGTCGTAAAGAGGAAAAAGAACTATGATGCGAGGAGGCAATCGCGAAATGCGAAGAATGATGGATAAGATGGGATTGGACATGAATGAATTATCCAATGTTCAAGAAGTTACCATAAAGACCGATAAAAAAGAGATCATTATTTCAAAACCATCTGTTACCGAAATGAAAGCTAAAGATAATTCTATTTTCACTGTTACAGCTGACAGTTACGAGGAAAGAGAACTAGAGGTTCCAATTTTCTCTGAAGAGGATATTCAACTTGTTAGCCAACAAGCAGGTGTTGATGAGGAAAAAGCCAAAAGTGCATTGGAAGAAGCAAAAGGCGATCTTGCTCGAGCCATTTTATTGCTAACCACTGGATGATCCTTCTTTTACGCCTAAAAAACCTCTAAAAATGAATGATTTAAGTAATGGATTTATCGAAATTCGAGTGTAATGAGTATGGCTGAATCTAAAGTCACTGGAATCATCAAATCTCTAAATGTCTTAGAAGATGATATTGACTCCTTAAACAGTAAAGTCGGAGATATGAAAAAACAACTTTCAGTAAAGGCCCAAAATGAAATAGATTCTCTTATGGAAAAAACTAGAGAAATGGCCACAAAAGAAGCAGAAGTTATCATAAATGCTTCAAAAGAAAAGGCAACTGCTGAATCTGCAAAAATTGCTCAAGAAGGTGAGGCTAAATTATCTGAAATTCAATCAAAAATTGATGCTAATTTTGATGAAGCAGTGAAACATGTCGTGTCAACTGTTTTGAAGGCAAAATCCTAAATTCTATATTCTGTTTTGTCAAATATCGATCCCTTACTTAACTCTCGTATCGGAATTGCTACTTCCTATGGTAAACCATACTATAGATTTTCCACATATCTAAAAGCCCTGAAACTATCATTTGATTCAATTTTACCTGAGGAAATTCAAAACTATCCAGGCCATCTTATTCTAACCACTCGTCAAGAATCTCCAAAAACATGTGAAATGCCAATACTTCACGAAGACATTTTTGAACATCCTCCAACTGTCATCCGTGGAATCATGATGCAAAAACTAAATCTCAATTTTGAAGAAAATGATCTAATTTTAGGAATTGATCCTGGTGAAAGAACTGGCTTGTCTGTATTTTATTATGGAAAAGAGATTGAGAGTTCATTCCATTCGTCTGTTGAAAAATTAGTTGTTCATATTATCCGAGTTCTTGGAGGTCTTAGAGCGAAAAGAAAAATTGTAAAAATTGGAAATGGGAATATGGGGATTGCAAAACAGATTGTTACTATGTTAAACCTCAAATTTTGTTCATCTTTTGAATTGGAATTTGTTGATGAAAGAAAGACCAGTATGAAAATTAAGAATTTTAATCAGAGAGGAAAACGAGATATGCTGTCTGCAAAATATATCTCTCAAAGAGATGGACATAGACATTCTATATTACCACTATCTCTGACGGGTTAATTTTTCATATTTTAGGAATAAATCTTCTGTTTCTTCAGTTCATACTGTATGAATTTCTTCTATTTTCTGTATTTTTTTAAAGAAAAAATGAAATTTTTTGTCAAACAACTATATTGATAGATATTATTTTTTCAAGAAAAACGAATTTCAAACAAGCTATACATATTTATTGAAGATTTCTTGTTTTTCGTTGAAACAAATTATTGTGATCGTAAAATTACTTATAATTATTACAACTTTTTATGACTTTTTTCCAATATTTCACCGATCCATCCTTATATACTTATGAATTCTATAAAATACTACCAAGATGACTTGTAAAGGAATTTGTGTAAGATACAAGGCTCAAAAGCCTGTTGGAACCGGAAGATATGCTTCTGGACAACGTCGATGTCAAATTTGTGAAATATTCATCAAATGGGAAGGACTATGGTGTCCCTGCTGTGGCTATAGATTAAGAACTAAACCACGTAATTTGAAATACAAAGCCAAATTGCGAGCAAGAGTTGAGGCTGATTCTATTGAAGCAAAATCAATTGCAGAGGTTCAACCAGAAGTTGAGGAAATTGCAGTAAAAGCAAAATCTAAAGCAAAAACTGCAAAAGCAAAAACAAAGTCTAAGGAAAAAACTCCATGCAAACATTGTGAGAAATTATTTGTCTATCCAGACAAACACGAAAAAAATTGCAAGAAGAATCCTAACCTAGTTGATGCTTCCCAAGAAAATGAATCAATAGCAATAAAAGCATAAGACTTGTTCATAGCTTATTGAACTCTCCAAATGGATTTTTCCAAAAATTGGTAAATTTGGAGGGCCGTAACTTTTCTTTATCTATTCAAAAATTTGATAATGGTTATTTTATTTCTGTAGCTGAAGGATCCAATAAAATTGGCTCCATGGTAGCTTCAATGGCAACTGGACCTACTCCTGTCACCACCACTATTATTCCATCTAGATCTGAATCTCTTTTTCTCAAACTTGTTGCTGAACGAATCAGTACCAGAATGAGGGGCATTGCATTAGTTTCTGCATTTATTCAAAAAGAATTAGATCCCAATACTGCAAAACACTTAATGTCTGAGATTATGGAGATGATTGAGAATGAGTGATTTAAGAAATTATATTTCAAAAATTAAGAAAAATAAAGAACTCAAAATTATAAAAACAAAAGTTTCTACAAAATATGAGATAGCAGGAATCACTGCAAAAGTTGACGGTTCACATGCCGTATTATTTGAAAACATCAAAGAAAGTAATTTTCATTTAGTTTCCAATTTGGTTGGAACTCGAAAAAGATTTGCTCTTGCAGTTGGTGGAACTGAAAATAATATTCATGAAAAGATCATTTCTGCCATAAAAAAGGCAAAAGCCCCTAAAATCATCTCCTCAGGAAAATTTCAAGAAAACAAGTCAAAAAACCTCTTTTCTATGCCTATTGTTACTCATTTTGAAAAAGAATCCGGTCCTTTTATCACCTCTTCAATTGCATACGTTAAGAATCCTGAAACTGGAAAACAAAATTCATCTTTTCATAGAATGATGCCAATTGATGAAACTCATTTTTCAATACGAATGGTTGAAGGACGTCATTTACATCGATGTTTTGTTAATGCAAAAGACCATGGTGAAGATCTAAAAATTGCAATAACTGTAGGCGTTCATCCTGCCATTTCTATTGCAGGAGCATATCAAGCACAATGGGGCAAAGATGAGATTGATATTGCAAATTCATTGTTGGGTGGAAAATTAACTTTAACAAAACTTCCATTTACTGGATTGAATGTTCCTTCTGGTTCAGAAATAGTTATGGAAGGAAAAATTCTTCAAGATAAAACTCATCCTGAGTGGATGGTAGAAATGCTTCAGACATATGATCATAAAAGATCCCAACCTGTTTTTGAACTTGAAAATATGTATTTTAGAAATACCCCCATTTTCCATGATGTTTTGTCTGGTTATTCAGAACATAGATTATTGATGGGAATGCCAATTGAATCAAAATTAAATGGTGATTTGAAAAAAGCATTCAAACAAACACAACAAGTATCAATGACAAATGGTGGATGTAATTGGTTGCATGCAGTAGTCCAAATAAAGAAGAAAAGTGATTCTGATGCAAAAAAAATAATCAAAAAAACATTCGAATCACACCGTTCACTAAAACAAGTTACAGTGGTAGATGAGGATATTGATCCTAATGATGCTGAGGCAGTAGAATATGCTATGGCAACAAGATTTCAGGCAGATAAAGATCTTGTAATTTTAAAAAATGTGCGCGGTTCCAGCCTTGATCCATCAAGTAATCAAAAGAAATTGCAAACCGCAAAAATGGGTATTGATGCGACTAGATCACTTTCAAAACGTCCTGAAGGATTTGAATTGGCAAAAATCCCAAAAATTGATAAAATTAAACTCGAAAAATATTTCAAATAATCATAATCAACTGATTAAATTAAATTTGGATAAATTAGAATTATTTTAGATAAAATGTCATCTGAATCGAATGTTAAAGAAAAGAGTCCTGCTGAATCCCATGCTGAAGTAATAGTTAGAATGTTTCCATCTGATGCAAATCCGGCTGGAAATGTGTTTGGTGGTGAAATTTTAAAACATATTGATATGGTTGCTGGAATCGTTGCTCAAAGACATTCTCAATCAAATGCTGTTACTGTATCTATGGATAGTGTTAATTTCCTAAAACCTGTTTTTGTTGGAAATGTCCTATCATTAAATGCTCGTATCAATTATGTTCATAACTCTTCTATGGAAATCGAAGTTAGGGCAGAAGCTGAAGATATTGTTACTGGAATTAGAACTGTAACTGGAACTGCTTTTGTAACATTTGTTGCACTGGATAAAAATGGCAAACCTATGCATGTTCCAAAACTTTCTTTAAAAACTGATGAAGACAGAACCAAATTTGAAGAAGGAAAAATCAGAATGGAAAAAAGATTAAAAAATCGGCAAAAATAATTTTGTGATTTTTAGGGATCCCTTTAAGAATAACGAACTCTATCTTTAGTTAATGTCTGACCAAGAAAAAAATAATGAATGGGATTCATTGTGGCAAGAATATACCAAATCTCTTGAAAATTGGAAATCACTTTTTGAGCAGATTCAAAATGCCAGTAATGACATGCAATCTAAATTCAATGAAGTTTGGGAAAAAGCTACTGTTGAATCTAGTAATGAAACCATGAAATTATTTGGAGAAAATTGGCAAAAAGCAATGACTGATGCTGGAATGAATTCTTTTAAAGAATTCAGTGAGAACTGGCAAAAAGCTCTCAATGATAGTAACATGTCTACTTTCAAACAATTTGTTGAAAATTGGCAAAAGAGTCTTAGTTCATCTGGATTAGAACAGATGAATGCATATGGTGAAATGATGAAAAAATTCACTGAAACCTGGGGCTCAATGTGGCCAAAATCAAAATAAATTTTGAAAGAATAAAAACATCCTTTATTCTAAATTTTTTATGTCTCAATATCAGAATGAGTGTTTTGTAGAATTATCTAGTTTTGATGATTTAGCTAGATATGCTTGTGCATTTAGAGAATATCCACAACGAGTCTATTCTCAGGAATTTAATGGAGAACGAGTTGTATCTAGCAGTTTGATTCTTGCTAATACCTTATTGATTTTCTATATTCCTTTGAAAAAATCCGGCCGATACATTTCATATCAAGTAAATGGTGGAAAAGAAATTTGTGATATTGTAGAATCCACACAAAATATTTCCCATTATGCACCTGTCATTCATATGGAATCAGAAATCTCTCCATTGCCTGAAAATGAAAAAATTATCTCAGATCAGTTTCATCCAATACAAGTAAAAGATCTTGGTAGTTTAGCCAGATTAACGTATGATCCTGAATTTCCAGATGAACAAAATTTAACATTGTTTGCTTTGCCTAGAAAAAAATCTTGGGTACTTGGTTACATTACCTCCCTAGAAATGGATGAAGTGTATTATAATTTCAATTATGTAGAATTGGATTCTGAACCAACAAAAAATTTCTTAAAATATCATGGTAATCAAGGAAAAAACCCTGAATTCTCTGATACCATTGATCATGGTTTTTCATATTTTCCAATAATTAAAATAAAAAATGAACATGCTGTATTTGGATTTTCAGATTAATCTAATTCCAAGAAGTTAATTCTTTAATTTTTCCCCTTGATTCTTCAACCAATCTTATCAATACTGGAATGTAAATCTCTGATGCATAGGCAATTTCAATTGCAAAAATATCTTCAATGTCGATAAATGCTGATGCAGTTATTTGATCTTCATTCACCCTAGGCTCATTATTTGTGGTTCTTTTGTGATTGATTACTTCTAAAAACACTGGTAATTGTCGATTAATTTCAATTTGTAATTCCTCTTTTGAGCGTAATTTTTCATTACTTAAACCAACCATGATTTGTTGGTTAATGTCATTTTCATATCTCTCCTGTGCTCTTATCATGATTTTTATTTCAGGTAACGTGTTCTGTTTGTTTTTTAATTCACATATTTTTTTTATTGCTTTTGGAATTCTACTTTTGTGTTCTTGATTGAATTTGTCTATATACCATTCTGAAAATTTTATTGCTTGCAAATCATTTTTTGATTTTGCTTTTTCAAGAAATTTAGCATATGAAATTTTTTCTTTTATGAATAATCCAAAATCTCTATTTGCCTCAATAAAAATACCATCTATTGTTCTGTTTACAGAATCTATGAATTTAGAAAAATAATGATTTACGTAAAAAGGATCAGGTTCGTATTGTTTTATCTGTTTTAGATAAATTTTACAATCATCAATAGTTTTTTCAATACTCATTGACCATTGCCAGATTCTGAATTTGTAAATTTTGATTGTGCTTTCAAACTAAATGATAGTTCTTTGAAAATCTCGTTCACACTTACATCTACTAGATTTATTGTAGCATTTTCTTTGACTATTTGTTTTTCAAATTTTTCTTTTATTGCAAATGATACTGATGACCAATGTAAAATTCCTTTCAATTGTTCTTCAACTGTAGCATTTGTTGTTGGAAAATTTGCTGGTGAGAAAACAATACCATTTGTCCATTGCATTGTGGGAATTGCACCTCCTGAAGATCTAGTACTAAATGCTATTTGCTTTACCCAATCATCAAATTTGTACTCAATTACTTCGTGAATTATCAGTTTCTTCCATGGTTCTATAGAAATTTCCATTTGAACATGGTTCTCTAAAACCAATTATAATCTTATTTCTCCAGCATAATCCTTGAATCTTTAGATTTAGACTCGCTTATTTACTAGAAATTAATCATTATTTTTTATAATGGATAAATGGGCTGACTATCTTATCTCCGAAGTCAGTTATGATACTAAACATCTGATTTCTGTTGCCATAAGACATCAGGATACAGACAAGGGAATAACAAAAGGAATCCCAGTTGATCGATTAACTATCTCTTCTGACATCAAAAATGGGATTTCTTACATCACAATTTACAGTGGCAAAAACTCTTGGAAAAAGGGGAAACCAATTCAGACTTTTTCAATTGGGGGTGAACCATTTTTACGAATTGATGGAAATAAAGTGGAATTAGATTTTCTGGGAGATTTACCTACTGTATCAAATATTGAATTAGATGAACTTGATTTAGCTCCCGAAC